>JAATGQ010000184.1 GCA_015654595.1 Chitinophagales bacterium
CGGAGGATCTTTTACGGTATTTGTATAAAGAGTCTTCCACCGAATTAACGGTTGCGATAGAGTCTGCTCTAAAGGAAGACTGGATGCTTCGTGAGAAGCTTGAAGTACTTCGTTCTTCTGCCCACGACTTAGATAAGGTCACAGTTTCTCCACGCATGGAAGTCATCGCGCGGGTTATGAACTACGCCAGATTAACAGCCGTACAACAAGAGACAGTATCGCACCATTGATCTTTTAAAAAGGCGCCCGCGCCCCCCTGTCGTTCGGTTGATCAACGACAGATGACAACGTGACTCAATTGACGTAAATTCGCGGTCATTGAAATTATATCCAATGACCAGAAAGGAACGCTTTCAATTCGTACTGGATTACTTCAGCAAGCACAATCCTGATGCAGCCACCGAGTTATTGTATGACAACCCCTATCAATTGCTGGTAGCGGTGATCCTGTCGGCGCAATGCACCGACAAAAGGGTCAACATGACCACCCCTGCCATTTTTGAAAAATACCCCGATCCGGAGACGCTGGCCTCGGCGACATTTGACGAACTGTTTCCCCTGATCAGGAGCATCTCTTATCCAAACAATAAGACCAGGCACCTTATCGGCATGGCCCGGATGCTGGTCGAACGCTTCGGCGGACAGGTTCCGCTGACAGTTGAGGAATTGGTTGAACTCCCCGGAGTAGGCCGCAAAACGGCCAATGTGATTACTTCAGTGGTCGACAACCAACCCAATATGGCCGTGGACACACATGTCTTCCGCGTTTCTGCAAGGATAGGACTCACCGTCAATGCAACCACTCCGCTGGCGACAGAAAAGCAGCTGCTGCAATTCATCCCCCGCGACCAGGTGCATGTTGCCCATCACTGGCTTATCCTTCACGGACGCTACGTCTGCATAGCCCGCACACCCAAGTGCCAGGAATGCGGACTCACCCCCGCGTGTAAGTATTATGGGAAACTATACGGAAAGCTTGCTGCCGCGGCTACGCCAGCCAGGAATGCTGTGCCCGCGCCTGACAAAAGCGAAGAGAACGCGGCCGCTGTGAAACAAAAGTCGGCCGCAAAGCCTGCTGCTAATGCGAGATCTGCTGCGAAAACTCCCGCTGTGAAACAAAAGACCGCCGCAAAGCCCGGGAAATCTGCTGCTGCGGAGAAGCCCGAAGAGACGCCTGCAAAATCCGCCGCTGGCGCGAAAGCTACTGCCTTGAAAAAGGAAATGACCGCGAAAGCCGCCGTTAAGCCCCAAAAACAAGAAGGGAAAAAATAGCCAGGAACTTCTGCCCGGCCGAATGATAGCTGCGACATACATCTACCTCTTCCGCTTCTTCTTTCCGCCTTTGGCCGGTGCGCCAACAGCTGAAGTACCAGCGCCGTTGACACCCATCGACTGATAAATCGTCTCCTGTATACGGCCGCGGATATTCAGATTCACGAGCCGGGGATTGTTCTCATCGGGATTGACGCGGTTGGAAAGAAAGATAAAGATCAGATGGTATTGGGGATCCACCCAGACGCAAGTGCCCGTAAACCCTGTGTGGCCAAAGGTTTGCGGTGAAGCCGACAAACAAGGATAAGGTTTCGGACTCTGCGCATTGTCCTTTTCGGGTTTGTCAAAGCCAAGGCCGCGCCGGCTGATATCGCTATGATAAGCGGTAAAATATTCGATCGTAGAAGGCTTTAAAAAGGTTTGTCCATTGATCGCTCCGCCGTTGAGCAGCATCTGCTCCAGCAAAGCGAGATCGTAGGCATCGCTGAAGAGTCCCGCATGTCCCGCAACACCGCCAAACATCGCAGCTCCCGGATCATGCACATCCCCGCGGATCAACTGATGCCGGAAGATCGGCTCGTTTGCCGTAGGAGCAATGCGCCCCAGCGGGAACCGGCTGCGGGGTTTGAAGCCGCTGGACTCCATCCCGATCGGATCGTAAAAGGTTTTCTTTACGTATTCATCCAGCGACATCCCCGAAATCGCTTCCACCACCTTTCCCATAAAGATGAAGTCGTTGTCGCTGTATACATATTTCCGGCCTTCCAGGCGGCTCTGCAGGATACGCGTGTACATCGTGTCCTGCCAATCATCGCGCAGGTATAGTTTATCCGCGACCCGTATCTTATGCGTGCTGTCTGCCACCGGCACATAGAATCCGGGCAGAGGATTACCCTCGCGCGTGCTGTCGATCGTATCTTTAAAAAAGGGAATGAAGGCCTTTAACCCCGCCTGATGCATCAACACGTCTTCGATACGAAGCGACTCTTTATCGCTGCCCTTCACCCAGGGCAGATAATCCCCCAGCGTCTTTTTCACATCCAGCCGTCCTTCGTCATAGAGCTTCATTACCGCCATCGTAGTGGCACAGATCTTTGTACAAGAGGCCATATCATAGATAGTCTCTTTGTATACGGGCTCGGTCTTGTCATAGGTCATATACCCAAAGGCCTTCTCATAGGCAAGCTTCCCGTCTTTGGCCACCAACACCACACAGCCTGGCGTGGCTTGTTTGGCGATGGCTTCCTCACAGATCGCATCGATATTGCGCAGCCGGATCACATCCATTCCCAGTGAAGCAGGGTCCGCAGAGGGAAGTAATTGCCCCGTACCTACAATACCAGCGCCGGCTTTCCACTGTTCACAGACGGTTACAGGAAGATGCCCGCGCGCGGCAAATTTTCCGGCAAGCAGATCCGCTGCAGCAGCCTGGGTGATCTCGTCGTCTTCATAACAAGCGACCATATTCGGCGCGTCACAGCTGTTCTTTATCGCATAAGGATTTCCAAAAATAAAGGTGACAGACTTTTCTTTTTGCTGCAGCTCCCGAAGCAGCCATGCGGTGGCAGGACTGATCTGGAAGTTATGAGCGGGATACCGGGCATAACCGTGCAGCCCAATGACGATCGCATCATACCGATGCGTCAGCAGCTCGAGCGCGGCGGCAGCCTTTGCGCTGTCCAGGTTGTAATCGAAAAAGTAGACATGAGCGTCGTAGTCCGCCTTCATTCTACGGCTGAAAGCATTGTCATCGGTCAGCCCCATCCCGATATACGCGATCTTCTTCTTGACGGCCGGATTACGCGTCAGCGGCAGAACGGACGGGTCTGTCCTGTTCAGCAGGGTCAGCGCTTCGATGGCAACCTGGCGGCGCATATCATCGATCCCCTGGTTCAGGTCGGCGGTCAGATGGTCCATGCTGACGGGCTGCCAATGCGCGAGTCCGTAGGTATATTTTGCATACAATACTTTTTTCACACGAGCGTCGATGTCCTTCCATTTGAGCCGGCCATCCTTTATCGCCGCGTTGATCTTCCCAAGGCTGAGCGCCACATCGCCCGGCAGGCAAAGCATGTCATTTCCCGCGATCAGCGATTGAACCGATGCCTCTCCATCGGGGTAAAATTTTGCGACACCCTTCATCTCCAGCGCATCGGTAAAACTGATACCTTCATAATGCAATTGCTTCCGGAGCAGTTTGGTGACGTTGTTATACGAAAGGGAAGTGGCCTTATTTTGAGTATTGTCAATCGCGGGTATATACAGATGGGCGATCATTACGCTGCCGACACCGGCCTTAAAAAGCTGCCGGAATGGATATAATTCCAATGAGTCCAGCTGCGCCCTGGTCTTGCCGATAACCGGCAGGTCGAGATGCGAGTCGACAGATACGTCGCCATGACCGGGAAAATGTTTAGCGCAGGCCATCACGCCTTCATCCTGCAAACCTCGCATATACTGGACGCCCAGTTCGGCAACGAGCTTTTTGTTTTCTCCAAAAGACCGGTCATTGATCACCGGGTTGTCGGGATTGTTGTTTATATCCACCACCGGGGCGTAGTTGACCTGGATGCCTATACGTCGGCATTGTGCGCCCACCAAACGTCCATACTGATACATCAGCGCCGTATCGCCTGCGGCCCCCAGCATCATTTGCCTGGGCAGTCCCTGTACGCTGTCCATCCGCATGCCGAGCCCGTTCTCCGCGTCTATACAAAACAGGATAGGCGTACGGGCCAGCTGTTGGAGTCGATTGATATGCGCGGCCTGCGTCAGTGGATCGCCCTGAAAAGTACAGATCCCCCCTACATTGTATCTGGTGACGGCCTCTTCCGCTTCTTTATCATAAAAGACGGCATGATGAGTGGCCGGGTCGATCCCCGAGAGACGGATAACCATCAACTGGGTTATTTTCTGATCCGGGGTGAGCGTCCGGAAAACGCTGTCTACCCATGCCGCAGCCGCACGAGAAGGAGCTTGCTGGGCACGACTATTGGCGGCAAAACCGATGCAAATCAGCAGGAGGGAGAATGTTCTCATTTAGGCGTAAATTGCACACAAATTAAGGTAGAATTGCCAGACATCATCCAATTATTGCCCGATAACATCGCCAATCAGATAGCCGCCGGAGAAGTCATCCAGCGGCCCTCCAGCGCCGTGAAGGAACTGCTCGAAAACGCAGTCGACGCCGGCGCAACAGAGATCCGCCTGATCTTGCAGGACGCGGGTAAATCGCTGATACAGGTGGTCGACAACGGAAAGGGAATGAGCGAGACGGATGCCCGTATGGCATTCGAGAGACACGCCACTTCCAAGATCCGGAATATCGACGACCTTTTCCATATTAAAACCATGGGTTTCAGGGGCGAAGCGCTGGCTTCCATTGCCGCCGTAGCCCAGGTAGAACTAAAAACCCGGAGAGCAGAAGACGAAGCCGGCACCTGTATCGACATCGAAAACAGCCGGGTCATCCGGCAGGAACCAATAGCCGTCCCTATAGGCACCAGCATCGCGATGAAGAATCTTTTCTTCAACGTCCCGGCCCGGCGTAATTTTCTGAAAAGCAATGCCGCCGAAATGCGGCATATCGTAGACGAGTTTATACGAGTGGCGCTTGCCTTTCCTTCGATCTTTTTTTCACTGACAGCCAATGGCCAGCAGTTGATGCACCTTGAAAAAGGCAGCCTGAAACAACGCATCGTACAGATTCTGGGAAATTCGGTATCGTCCAAACTGGTATCGGTACAGGAAAATACGGACTACCTCAATATCTACGGTTTTGTAGGCAAACCCGATACCGCCAAAAAGACAAGAGGCGATCAGTATTTTTTTGTCAACAACCGCTTCATCCGCAGCGCCTATCTGAACCATGCGGTCATGAATGCCTATCGCGAAATGATCCCCAACGAATCCTTTCCGCTCTATGCACTGTTCATCGACCTCGATCCGGAACAGATCGACATCAACGTCCACCCAACCAAGCAGGAAATAAAATTCGAAGACGAAAAGATCGTATACGCTTTTGTACAGGCCGCGGTAAAACACAGTCTTGCTCAATTCAGCGTTACCCCAACCCTCGACTTCGACCTGGACCCTTCCATCCAGCAGCTGGATGCGATCAGCAAACCGGTATCGGACGAGAAGAAGGCAGAAGTCACTTCTTCTTCACTGTATAAGACGTTTACGCAAAAGAACCAGGCGCATTTTATCGAGCCCACGAACAGAAGCGAGCTGAGGCACTGGAAAGATTTTTATGAATCCCCCAACCAGGACTCCGGCGCCAAAGAAGAGCCCAGCAGGCCAGCCATCGCCACGGACGAAGACAGCGCGAACCTTAGCGAACTGGCCGGATCGATCAAAAGAGGGGCAGACACGGGTCAGCAGACTCCATCCGCTTCCTCGGGACAACAGTCTTCATCGACACAGCAACAGGCGCCAATACAACAACCCGTTGTACACACAGCTATGTCCGCATTCCCCGGTTATGGCAGTGGCTCGCAGAACCGGATACTGCCGCTGGAAAATGCCCCGCTGCAACAATTGCTCAACACCTACATCGTTACGCCAACCAACCGCAGCTTCATCCTCGTTCACCAGCAATCCGCGCACGAACGCATCTTGTACGAACGTTATAAAGAAGCCGCCAACGGCCAAAGCATACCCAGCCAGAAGAGCCTTTTTCCCGTCACGCTGAGTCTTTCCGCGCCGGATGCTATCCTGCTGACTGAGCTGTTACCCGACTTGTCAATACTGGGCTATACGATAGAACCTTTCGGAAAGGATAGCTTTATCATCCAGGGAACGCCGGCAGATACCGGGCAGGGTGATGAAAAGACCGCACTGGAAACGATACTCGAACAGTTCAAGCATTTTTCCAGCGAGATCCGCTTCTCACGCCGGGAGAAGCTGATTCGTACAATGGCCCGTCAGGCCGCGATCAAAGCCGGTACGCCGCTTTTGGAAAAGGAAATGCGGATGATCGTAACCGACCTCTTTGCCTGTATGCAGCACAATGTAACGCCTGGAGGAGATCCTACTTTTATAGAGTTCAAGAAGGATTATGTCGAAAAGCTGTTTGGCCGATAGGCCTTCTTGCAGGACTCAGGTCCTGCAAGAATTGCTTTTATCATTTATTCATCTCGATACAATAAACACCCGCTTCACAGGCGGCATCGGAATAAGATTTGGCCAGCGGCACGTTCGTATGATAATAGGGAAGGCTTTCTGCTCTTGCTTCCATCCGCATAAATCCAGCCTTTCCATTATTAAAGTTGCTGCCGAAAATACCGACTATCGCCAGCAAGCCGATCCCAACGACGGGCCATCTGAAGTTCTTTGTTTCCAGCCACACCCAGCCCAGCGAAAAGGTAACAGCAATGACCAGCTGCGGATAGATCAGGTAACGCGAAGTCTGGAATTGCGCCCCAACCATACAGGCCCGGAATAAAGCAGCCGTCCCCATAGAAGCCAGCACAAACCCGAGAATACACAGGATCGGCCACAGTTTCGCGTTGCTGCGAAAAACAGCGATAAAAGAACCAACGAGGATCGCCAATATGACGAGCCCGGATATCAGGCTATTTTCGAAGCTTACCGGGGCTCCTGTCTCCTGGATAAAATAGGTAATGACCGTGCCGGGATTGAAGGGCAGCTGACCCGGCTGTACCACCTTTGTATACGATACAAAATAAAGCGGGATACAAACTGCGGCAACGGCGATAGACACGATCTTCTTCAGCTTGTCCTTCTGCCGGAGGTTCAACAGGACGACAAAGAAGGCGGCGATCATCCCGTTACCACTCGAAAAGATCATGATGAATTCGATCAGTCCGCCCGCAATCAGATTCCCCTTTCCTTCGCGGCTGAAAAAGAACAACGATGCAAAGAACAACAGCAGGATGCCATAGTTCTGCATGCCATACATCGCGATCGAAGCGGCCTCGTAGGTGTTGGTGTCGAAAATGCAGAAGGTCCAGACCAGCGCGACGATATACCAGAATTTACCCCCGACACAGCGTTTTATAAACCAGGCCGAGATTGCCGCAACGGCCAGTAGCTGCAGATCCGCGAAAAAGATGAGGTTCTGGAAATTGATATCTCCGAAGATCGAATAATAGAGCACATAGATAATTCTCGAATACAATAGTCGGTGCTCATTGTATTGGGAAAACAGAAGATGTAGTCTATCCGGCCAGCCTGATTTTATCCAGCTGGTGATAAAACCCAGAATGGCGTCGTAATCATCCATGATTGGTATGTTTACGGTGTGCTGACTCATGACTGCCAGGAAAGGCAACGCTGGTAACAATACCCAGGCGTCTAAAAGAAAGGCTAACTTTTTCATGAAAGAGGATCTGCGGCTATAGTTTTGGAATTTTAGATTGAGTCTGAGCGTTTTAAGCTCTTGGCACAAGTTAAGGATTTATATCGACCAGGGTTAGGGGTTAGTGTTTATTTTTTCCGGTAAAACGCGCCCGCGCTCTAATATTCCTCCCTGAACCGATGCACCATCTGCTCGATCTGACGACGCACCGCAGTGCCGCTGCCCATATAGTTATTGATCAGGACCGAGAACAGCAAAAGACGGTTCTTCCGGTCATAAAGATATCCACTGAGCGCAACCACACCCGACAGACTGCCGGTCTTTGCAAAAATGAAGCTGCTGTCTTGTTTATAATAGGCCGACAAGGTCCCCTTGCCGCCCGTTGGCAGAATGTTCTTCAGCCGTTCCAGTCCAAAATCTTTTTGCATCTTGTCCAGCACCCACACAAAATCCTGCGGCGTAAAAAGATCATTGCGGCTCAATCCGCATCCGTCAACCCATACGGGACGCTGCGGCAATTCGCTAAAATCTGTCTTTAGCAGCGTATCGATGATCCGCGCATCGTTCATTCTCCCCAGGACATGGTTCGAGACCATCAACAAGGTCTGCTCCGCAAAAAAGTTATCGCTATTGTACATCATGGGACGAAACAGCGAATCCACGGGCCGGGAATAGATCACATGATAGTAGCCGGAACGGATACGGGACTTAACCCCTACAGGACTGCCTGCCGTATCCTTCAGCAACGCAGCAGCCGAGTTGACGCCATCGGTGATAAAAGGCACATCCTGCTCTTTGCCGGTTTTGCCTTCCGTTATCTCGAAGACATTGGCATGATAATCCCGGCGGACAAAGAACTGCTGCTTGCTGGAATCGTTCGAAAACCGGACCGGCCAGCTGATATCGGGAATGGAATAAAAGGAAGCGGAAACGGAGTCGAATACCCAGCGGATATAGTTGCCGTAAATAGGGAACGGACTTCTCTCCTGCGCATAGTCATCATTGTAATCATCCCAGGCCCAGCCGCGTCCCAGCGGTTTATCCTGCCAGCTGCTGCCTGCCAGCCAGATTTTCCGGTGCGCTCGCTGCATAAATCGGATAACCGGCTGATCGGCGAAGGAGGGATGCAGAAAGGTCGGATCTCCCGTAGGCAGTATGAATAAGGCCGTGTCTGTCATCTGATAGCCGGCGCCCGCAATCGAATCACCCAGGTATTTCATTCCCGCATAAAGGGAAAATAGTTTTACGTTGCTTGCCGGTATAAAGTATTTGTTCCCCTGGTAATTGATCTTGTTCTCCGATGTAGCCGGGTCGTACAACACAACTCCCACCTGGGCGCTTTGAAGACCGGGCAGCGTCAGCAATTGATCGACGGCGGAAAGGTGCTTGCTGCCTGACGGAGAAGCGCCAGAAACAGCCGTGCCGGCGGCCGCTGCCCCTGTAGTTGATCCGGTGGAGTGCGACGTCGAGCAGGACTGTATGCCAAGCGCCGACAAAAGCAGGAGTAGGATGGAATATTTCGACATAAGGTCTCGTTTGACAGTAAATTAATGAAAAGAGATCAGCTTCTTTCCTGGGCCCGCAGCCATCTTTCGGGAATCTCATTGCTGCTGGCCAGCAGATAATCACGATAGGAGCAGGCGATGTATTTGTTGTCGGGCAGCTGCATCCACCAGCGCTGCGTTCTGCGGCTTTGCAGAAATGTCGTCTCCACTTCGGCAAAAGCGGTGCGGTATTCGATAAACAGGTCCCGCTCCGCCAGCGGCGCTTCCCGCCGTCCCCTGCTCTTGCCGTCGATGAGATACCAGAGCATCTGGCTGATCTGGCGGGCAGTCAGCTGACCCTGATCCCTGGAGGACATATAACCATAAATGCCAACGGTATTGACATTGGGACTAAGACCGGCATAACGCATGAGGATACAGGCTTCTTCGCCGTTAAAGCCGTTTGGCGCCAGCTGATTTGCCGGGGCAAACGAATGGGCAAGAGCGGAAATATCGAAGCTGAACAAATGTGAATTGCGGATGACCGGCTCCATTTCTTCGATATTGTCTTTTACGCTGCCAAGCCGAAAACAGTCAAAACGCAGTTTATCCATCGTTTGTAACATATGCGGATGGACATAATAGCTTTGAAACCCGATATGATTATAGTGATGGATATAATTGGGCTCTCCGGTAAGCATTTCCATCAGGAAATTATCACTCCGGTTTCGGGAGTCAATATCCAGATCGATAAGAGCATCGACACAGGTCGCTTCGATAATGTGCTTTTTATCGGAATAGGTATAGTACTGGGCAAGCGTCAGGTCGTGTGAGCCGCCGAGGATAACGACGGTTTTGCCGATGCCCGTCAGCTCGCGCAAGACGGTCTTCAGGGCAGCATAGGTATCGCCAAGGCCGGCGCCAGCCCTGATATTGCCGGCATCGGCCAGCCGGATGTCGGGATGCCAGTAGAAGAGTTGATAAAATTGTTCGCGGATCGCGTTTGGACCGCCGGCATCCTTTCGGTCGGGCCCCATACCCCTTACCTCTTCACAACCTACAAGGATAAGGTCGGCCTCATAGAGATCGGGAAAAGTTTCGTCATAGGCGTCGATCAGTTTACCGATCTGGCCATCCTTATAGCCCTGATCCTGGGATATTTCGGCCAGATTGATCGGTTCAAGAAAGTCGCTTATATGCAGGTTGGGAGACATGAATACGTGTTTTTGGGACAAACCTATGGAAATAAATTATCTTTGCAACATGGAGCAATTGTTACAGCAAATCGAACAGTACAAAAAAGAAATCGCTTCCATTGTGCCTGACGGAGCAGACGCTCTCGAAGCCTACCGTATCCGCTTTCTTGGCACAAAGGGTATCGTCAAGGGTTTGTTTGGCGAAATGAAGAGTGTCCCCGGCGATCAGAAAAAGGAATTCGGCCAGATCCTCAATGAATTCAAGCAATTGGCAGAAGCCAGATACGAGGACTGGAAGAATAGCCTTGGAACCGGCGCTTCAGGTAATGCAGCATCCATCGATCTCTCCCTTCCTGCAGATACGCTTCCGCTGGGCACGCATCATCCGATCACTTTGGTACGCGATCAGATCGTCCGCATCTTTGGACGGCTGGGATTCTCAGTTGCCGAAGGCCCTGAGATCGAAGACGACTGGCACAATTTCACCGCGCTCAACCTGCCCGAAAATCATCCTGCCCGCGACATGCAGGATACATTCTATATCAACCAGAACCCAGACTGGCTTCTGCGTACACATACCAGCAGCGTTCAGGCCCGGACGATGGAAAGCCAAAAGCCGCCCATCCGGATCATCTGCCCGGGAAGGGTTTATCGGAATGAAACGATCAGCGCCCGCGCGCACTGTTTCTTCCACCAGACCGAAGGCTTGTATATAGACGAGAACGTATCTTTTGCCGACCTGAAACAGACCCTGTATTTCTTTGTACAGCAAATGTTCGGGAAAGACGTCAAGGTTCGTTTCCGCCCTTCTTATTTTCCTTTTACGGAGCCCAGCGCCGAAATGGATATTTCCTGCCTGATCTGCGGCGGCAGCGGCTGCAGTGTTTGCAAGCATACCGGTTGGGTAGAGATCCTGGGCAGCGGGATGGTACATCCGAAATTGCTCGAAAACTTTGGTATCGACCCCAATAAATACACCGGGTTCGCCTTCGGAATGGGAGTCGAACGGATCTGTCAGCTCAAATACCGCGTCAACGACCTGCGCCTGTATTCACAGAACGACGTCCGCTTCCTCCGACAGTTTACCGGGGCGGTATAAAAAAAGACTATGCTCAAATCAATCTGCGTTTGTGGCGCCGGCACGATGGGCAGCGGAATCGCCCAGGTTGCCGCCATGGGAGGGTTTAGGACCCTGCTCTACGATGTTGATCCTGCTATGGTGCAGAAAGGTCGTACGGGCATCGAAAAAAGCCTGCACACCCTGACAGAAAAAAAGAAATTAACACCGGAGGAAAAGACAGCTATTCTCGAACGGCTGTCTTTTTCTTCAACCGACGCCGACTGCATCGCCGATCTTGTGATCGAAGCGATCGTAGAGAAACCGGAAGCCAAACAAGCCCTCTTCCTCCGGCTTGCCGAACTCAACACATCCACGACAATCCTTGCTTCCAATACATCGTCCTTATCGCTTACCGCCCTTGCCCGGGAGATACCCGGCCCTGACAGGTTTATCGGAATGCACTTTTTCAATCCGGCGCCGCTGATGAAGCTGGTAGAGGTCGTTACGACTGATCAGACTTCCGCGGCAACGGCAGCAGCCATCACCCATCTGGCAAAACTGATGGGAAAAATTCCGGTCCTCTGTAAAGACGCGCCGGGATTTATCGTCAACCACGTTGCCCGCCCCTTCTATCTCGAAGCGCTTCGGCTACTGGAAGAAGGTATTGCAGATATGGAAACGATCGATACGCTGATGGAAAATATGGGATTCCGGATGGGTCCTTTCCGGCTGATGGACCTTATCGGCAACGACATCAACTACGCTGTCAGCTGCTCCGTTTTTGAAGCGATGGGCAGGCCTCAACGACTGAAGCCCTCCCCCCTACAGGCTCAAAAAGTGGCCGAAGGAAAGCTGGGCAGAAAGACAGGACAGGGATATTACCGGTATGATACCGTATAACCAACGACTGGATAAAACCGGCATAGAAAAATAATCAAGCGCGGATGAATCATCTCAATGAAAAGGGCAGGGTACTGGTAACAGGCGGCACGGGTTTCCTGGGTGCTTATATTATCCAGCAGTTAGTACAGGAAGGGTATCCCGTTCGCGCCATACGCCGCGGCGATACGGAGCCATTCTTCATCCCCGCCGATATCCGCAGCAAGGTAGAATGGGTCCCCGGCGATATCCTCGACGTGATAGGCCTGGAAGAGAATATGCAGGACGTGGACGCTGTTATCCATGCTGCAGCAATGGTCTCTTTTACAAAAAAGAGCCGGCCAGCCCTCTTTCAGGTCAATATAGAAGGGACCGCCAATGTCGTCAACGCAGCACTAAACAGCTCCGTCCGACGTTTTATACATATCAGCAGCGTAGCAGCCCTCGGCCGGACCGGACAGGGGGAAAAGGTTACGGAAGAAAAGAAATGGAGCGACTCGAAATGGAATACCAGCTATGCCATTAGTAAATTTTATGGCGAAATGGAAGTCTGGCGGGGTTTTGGAGAAGGATTATCCGGCGTGATCCTAAATCCCGGCACCATTCTCGGTTACGGGGACTGGCATCATTCCAGCTGCGCGCTGTTTCGGAATGCCTATGAAGAATTTCCCTGGTATACCGAAGGCGTGAATGGATTCGTGGATGTCCGGGACGTAGCCAAGACAGCCGTGGACCTGCTTCAATCATCCCTTACGGGAGAACGTTTTATCGTCAACGGCGATAACTGGTCTTTCCGGAAGCTCTTCGAGACGATGGCCGACAACCTGGGCAAAAAACGCCCCTCACGGAAAGCATCACCTTTTTTGGGCGGCATCGCGTGGAGAATCGCAAAGATCAAAAGTCTTATTTCCGGCCGGCCAGGTCTGCTGACAAAAGAAAGCGCCCGTATCGCCCAAAGCAAGACCTTTTTCGACAATAGCAAGATCCTGCAGACCCTTCCTGAATTCCGTTTCACTGCGTTGGAAGAGACCATCCGGGAAGCCTGTCAGGCCTATCTGAGCAATCTCAATACCTTAAAATGACATCCATGAAAAATTGGAACAGGTTTCTGAAGCTGACCGCGCTTCTTCTTACCCTTACCCTGCACGGCTTCAGCCAGGAAAAAACCTTCCCCATCGATGGACGCGTTACCGATCCATCCGGACAACCCCTTAGCGGCGCCTCGGTCTTCTGCCAGAATACAACGGTCGGAACCTTAACAAGATCTGACGGCGGATTCCACCTTCGTCTCGCCACGGGCGGTTACGACCTGGTCATCTCTTATACTGGTTATGAAACACAGGTTATCCGTATCGGAAAGGACCATAAGGATACTGACTCGATCAATGTTCAACTAAAAGAGCAGGACAAAAGCATGGAACAGGTGGTTGTTGCCGGCAGCGCCGAAGTCGCCGACGGATGGGATAAATACGGTCAGTTCTTCATCGACCACTTTATCGGAACTACTCCCAATGCATCCAGCTGTACGCTGGAGAACAAGGAAGTATTAAAATTCTACTTCTATAAAAAAAGGAACAAGCTGCGGATAAAGGCTGCTTCCCCGCTGATCGTCGACAACAATGCCCTCGGCTATAAGATCCACTATCAGCTGGATTCTTTTGTATACGAATACAATTCCAATATCAGCACCTATACCGGCTATCCCCTTTTTGAAGAAATGCAGGGCACGCCAGAACAACAGGACACCTGGAAACAAAACCGGCTGGACGCCTATGTCGGCTCCCGTCTACATTTTGTCCGCAGCTGGTATGACAGCACCCTGAAAGACGAGGGGTTTGTATTGGAATTTGCGGACAGCACAAACCTCAATAAATTCAAAAAACTCGAGGACCCCTACAGCGCGAATTTCTATTCCGTCGACAGCGGCGACGTACAGATCGACCTGCCCGGCAGACTCCGGGTCAGCTATACTAAATTGGAACCGGACAGGAAATACCTGGTAGAAAATAAATATCCGCTGACGACAAGGATACAGATCTCCGCGATCGATATCGCCAACAGCTTCGTTATCGAACAAAACGGGTATTTTTACGATCAGTCGGATATCACCAACATCGGCTACTGGGCATGGAAAAGGCTGGCAGAGTTGCTCCCTTACGATTATAATCCCTGATCCTCCGATACAAAAAACGCCGGTCAGGAAATTATCCTGACCGGCGCTGCATTATAAGGGTGTTGAACCCTTAGCCCATTACTTTCTTCCACAATTCGGGAATACGTTTTATCCAGACCAGCTCTTTTTTCTTGACCATAGCATCTTCTGCAGGATAACCAAAGTAGATCTTGCCGCCTTGAAGCGAAGAAGGTACGCCGCTTTGCGCCAGTACGACAGCATTATCGCCGATTTTAAGTGTTTTGCTTACCCCCACCTGACCCCATAGAACAACGCCATTTCCGATCTCCACTGCGCCGGCAATGCCGACTTGCGCGGCGAACAGGCAATTTTTACCGGTGACTGTATCGTGACCCATATGGATCATATTATCCAGCTTGGTTCCGGCGCCAATGATCGTATCATGCGTTACCCCGCGGTCGATAGTGCAGCCCGCGCCGATCTCGACGAAGTTCTGGATGATGACACGGCCGCAGCTTTCCATTTTCCTGTACCAGACCTCGCGATACTTTTTGGTGTTGTAATAAAATGCATCCGATCCAATGACCGTACCCGCCTGGATGATCACGTTGTCGCCGATGATACAATGGTCGAGAATGGTTACGTTCGGATGGATCACACAATTCTTTCCGATCGTCACATGATGACCGACAAACACGTTCGGATAGATATAAGTACCCTCGCCGATGACGGCAGAATCGCTGATCGATTTTGTCGCAGGCTCGAAGGGACGAAAATGACGTACGATCCTTAAATAGGCTTCGAAAGGTTGCTCGACAACCAGCAAAGCCTTGCCAGACGGCACTTCTACTGCTTTATTGATAATGATGAACGAAGCTGCTGACTCGATACAGGTGTTATAATATTTGGGATGATCAACAAAAACGAGATCGCCTTTTTCTACTTTATGGATCTCATTGATACCTGTTGCCTGACCACTTTTATTGCCGATCAATTCGGCCCCCAGAAAGTCCGCCAGCCATTCAACAGATACGGGAGAAGGAAATTGCATGGTATAAAATTTTCGCAAAGGTAGGCCGAAGGGCGTGAATCATCATCCTTTTCCACAGGTCAAAAAAAAATGTGAATAAAATTTGTTGGAAAATTTTTTCAGATAGAGAAAATTATTTTTAATATTGTGTAGGGAAATTTATTTCCCGGTACTTACTAACCCATTCATATATTGAAAGCCCGGTGTCCACACCGGGCTTTTTGTTTGCTCACCGGTTCTTTTTTATTAAATACAAGTCTCAATAACTTTGAGCAGATACGCTGGAACGTGCATCACTACTACATCATATACAAACCCTTTCAGGTCCTTTCACAATTCACCAGCCAGGAAGGAAAGAAAACACTGAAGGATTACTTCCCTGTACCGTCGGATGTATACCCCGTAGGCCGGTTGGATTTTGACAGTGAAGGGCTATTGATCCTGACCAATGACCCGCAATTAAACCACCGGTTGTTGAATCCTAAATTTGCACACGACCGGGAATATTGGGTACAAGTGGAAGGCGCCATCGACTCTGCAGCCCTCCAACGCCTGGTAGACGGCGTAACCATATCGGTCGACGGCCGTACGCATCGCGCAAAAGCAAGTCTTGCAAAAGTCATCGACCCCTCCCCGGATGTACCCGAACGTCATCCCCCTATCCGTTACCGTGCGCAAATCCCGACAAGCTGGATTAAACTGATCTTGCAGGAAGGGAAAAACAGGCAGGTTCGGAAAATGACGGCCCAGGCCGGATTTCCTACGCTGCGACTCATCCGTCAACGAATCGAAAATGTATCTTTAGGGGAATTACAACCAGGAGAAATGCAATCATTGGACGGTAAGACGATCTATGGCTTGCTGTTTGACAAAAGGAATCGTTAACTTTCCACCATCAACGGACCACAGGACCGCTGAACATAAATTAAAATATTGAAATTATGCTCAAATCGATGACCGGCTTTGGTCGCGCAGAACAGGCAGTAGGAGACAAGGTTTTTCAGGTAGATATCAAATCTCTGAATGGTAAACAATTCGAGCTGCAGCTGAAATTACCGGGTTTTCTGAAACCATTTGAGTTCGCGATCCGCAAATTACTCTCTGATAAACTGGGCCGTGGTTCCCTTGATTGCACCATCAGTCTCAAACAGACTGGAAGCGCCAAACCGGTAAGCATTAACACAGATCTGGCACGGGCTTACTACAAGGCGCTGGCCGAGATCTCCAATGAACTGCAACTGGACCCCTCCAATATTCTGAGCACCCTGGTCAAACTGCCGGAAGTGATCACTCCCACCAGCGATACCCTCACCGACGAGGAATGGCAGCAGTTTGAAAAAGTCATTTTAATGGCAATCGACGACCTGAATGCACATCGCCTCAACGAAGGGGCCTCCCTTGAAGACGATCTGCTGCTCCGTATCTCCAATATCCTGAAACACCAGGAAGAAGTAGTACGGCTGGAGCCCCTGCGTCAACAAAAGATCAAGGAAGGGATAAAGAAATTACTGGAAGAACAGGTCGGTAAGGATAATTACGATGCCAACCGCCTCGAACAAGAACTGATCTATTACATCGAAAAAATTGACATCAGCGAAGAACAGGTCCGCTTAAAGAACCATTGTGATTATTTTAAGTCGGTTCTGAAAGACCCTGAAGACGGAAAAGGCAAAAAGCTGTCCTTTATCTTACAGGAAATAGGCAGAGAGATCAATACAACCGGTTCCAAGGCCTATGACTCCACGATCCAGCAGAATGTAGTCCTGATGAAAGACGAGCTGGAAAAAGCCAAAGAACAGGTTCTGAATGTATTATAGGATCATGGCATCTTGACAAATGCTCTTAAACATTCTATTTTTGCATAAACACTTCTCATTGAAAAAGCCCTTTTCGTTTGCATTGAGCATTGGCTGCCTGTTCTGGTCGGCCTGTACCCTGCCATCCGGTGTTTTTGAAAAAGACGTGACGCTTCCCGGCCAGCAATGGGAAAGCAGCTATAAACCGACTTTTAGCTTTGACATCCGGGATCAGGATACCGCCAACCGTTATGATGTCTACCTGGTCCTCCGGCATACCGATGCCTATGAGTTCAACAATATCTGGATCAGGGGTCAGGTCAAATTACCCGGCGATACTGCCATTCATAGCGAACGCTATGACATGCCGCTGGGTAACAATGAAAAAGGGTGGCTGGGCTCGGGAATGGACGATATCTGGGAACAAAGGGTATGGATCCAGCATTCGACCAAATTCGCGCGCCCCGGCAGCTATTCCATCACATTGGAACAGCTGATGCGGGAAGACCCGTTGAAGCACGTCCTGAATGTTGGGGTCCGCGTGGAAAAGGTCCTTCAATAAGCTCCGAAACGCCCGTCTATGCCATTAAAGAAAAAGCGGCTGGCCATCGCCACAACGGTCTATTGGGTCCTGCTGGCATATATCATCAGCGGGTTAGGATGGTGGTTTATCGCACTGCAGCAGATGAACCGGCAAATGGCCCGTTACAAACTGCAACAGCTCACGCTGGACATGCCGGACTATGAAAACCGCCTGACCACTATCCTGACGGAAGAAAACAACAAGACCGCAGGATATATCGGCGAAGGCAGCACCTTCCTGCTGCTCATCCTGGTCGGCGCCATCTATGTCTACCGCGAAGTCCGCCGGCAGATCCGCCTGCAGCAGCAACAGCAGAATTTTATGATGGCCGTCACCCACGAACTCAAAACTCCCATAGCCGTCACCAAACTCAACCTGGAAACGCTGCAGAAACACCGGCTGGATGAAACCCGGCAGCAAAAATTGATTCAGTCCGCGCTGCAGGAAACGAATAGGCTTGACACACTAGCCAATAATATCCTGGTAGCCTCCCAACTGGAAGGCGGCGGCTACCTCCAGACAAAAGAAAAGATCGACTTCTCCCAGCTGGTCAGCCGCCAGGTCTCTGAATACGAACACCGGTTTCCGGAAAGACGCTGGGCGGCTGCCATCAGGCCGGAAAGTATCGTCACCGGCGATACGCTGCTGCTGCAGATGCTGGTCTCCAACCTGGTGGAAAACGCGCTCAAGTATTCGCCAAAGGAAGGATTGATAACGATCGACGTGACAAAAAAAGGATCGCATCTTTTATTGTCCGTCAAAGACGAAGGCCCCGGAATACCGGATGAAGAAAAAAAGAAGATCTTCGACAAGTTCTACCGGACAGGCCAGGAAAAAACAAGACAAACGAAGGGAACAGGCCTGGGACTTTATCTGTGCCGCAAGATAGCAGCCGATCACAAAGCCCAGCTCAAAGTATCCGACAATTCCCCCGTTGGCAGTATTTTTACAGTGACATTTCCAATATGAGCACAAAAAAATCTATCCTGCTGGTTGAAGACGAAGAGAATCTTCACGAAGCCCTGAAGCTGAACCTGGAGCTCGAAGGCTATGAGATCACCTCTGCCTACGACGGCACACAGGCGCTAAAAGCGATCCAATCGGAATATTTTGACCTGATCATCCTGGACGTCATGCTGCCCGGCATCGATGGCATCAATATCACTGAAACAGTTCGCGTCCAAAACAACGATGTCCCCATCCTCATCCTCAGCGCCAGGAATGCCAGCGCCGACCGGGTACTCGGATTGAAAAAAGGCGCCGACGACTATCTCACCAAACCCTTCAACCTCGAAGAACTCCTGCTACGCATCTCGAAACTCATCGAAAAGAATAAGAAGATGCAGGACAAGGAGTCCTTCGGCGACGTCTATTCTTTTGGAAAGAATATCATCGACTTCAAAGCACAGGAAGCCACCACCAAAGACGGCCAACGGATACAGCTCAGCAAAAAGGAAGCAATGCTCCTCCGGCTGTTGATCGAGAACAAGAACGAAGTCGTCACCCGCGAAAAGATCCTGCAGGCAGTATGGGGATACAACGTCTATCCCACCACCCGCACCATCGACAATTTTGTATTGAACTTCCGGAAGTATTTTGAAGAAGACAGCCGGCATCCGAAGTATTTTCATTCGGTAAGAGGCGTCGGCTATAAGTACACGGAATAGACCATTAAACCCGGCCTCCGGAATAGACACGCGATCAGTCCGGCGATCCGGCCTGCATCAGGCCAGCCTGTCCAGCATCCATTCGGCCTGCTGTAGCAGCTGCTGCGCATTGTACCGGTCATAAGCCGGCGTATACAGGTTCATCTCACATTCGTTTAGAATATTCTCCAGGGACAGCAGCGCAGGCTCGTCCCATCCTCTTAATTTCAGGTGACGCAGGGCGTTCTGCTTGTTCAGCTCGCTGGCCGGCAGGTCCAGCTTCTTACTGATAGCCTTCCAGACAGCCCTGTTGACTTCCCGGTAAAAGCCCTTGTAATCACCCTCGTCAAATAACTGACGCGCATCCTGTAAGGGAGGCGCCACCTGCGGCGCTGCGGAGATATAGGCGGAAGTCGTGACACCAGCAGTCTCTTTTTGTTCGGTCTTCTCTTCTATCACCTTTTCGGATGGCAAAGACAGGGAAGGCATATTGAACGGATCTCTTTTTACGACAGAAGCGACAGGCATATAAACGCTGTCCCTCCCCGCACTACCCGCCGCACCGACAGGAGCCGCATCCTTTGACGGCTGAGCCTTAGCGTCCGACCGGACTTTCTGAGCCCTGCGGCCTCGCCGTACAAGGTAAACGCCTATCCCGCCGAAGAGCACCAATACGGCAGCCCATACCCACCAGGATCTATACCAGTCGCTGTCGCCGCCAACAGCAGGCACAGATGCGATGTTTACGGGAGTCTTGTTATGTTTCCTGGCCGCAGGCGTGACCTGTATCTCCAGGGGCGCCGTCGTAGCCGTCTTGTAGCTTTGGGAAGCCGGGTCGAAGTAGGAAAAGTTGATTGCCGGTATCGTATAGTGCCCCGGTGTTTTGGGGCTGAAGGTATAATCAAAGGTCTTTGAGCCGCTGATCGGCGCCACCGTCTTATTGATATCCTCCTTTGCCACAGGATCGAACGTATCGAATTCAGCCGGCCACGCAACAGTAGGAGCGGTGACCATCGGCAAATTGCCTTTCCCCTTGACCACCACATGCAGAGAAGCTTCATCCTGTGCAGCAACCGACGCATTGGGCAGAGAGGCTTCGACGGTAAAATTTCCAACCGCACCGTTAAAGCTTGCCGGTTTGTTGTCAGGCAGCGGCTTTACGGTTATAGTATAGGGTTTTGTATCCAGCGTTACATTCTGTGTTACTTCCGGCCCCATCTGCTCTTCTTCCTCCATCTGGTTGATCAGATCGCGGATACTGGTTGGATTGCGATGCGGCTCCGCATGGCCGCTCTTCACAAAATGCACTGTATTTTCTACCTCAACCGGGTCAAGATCGATCGTCCCCGCCTGTAAGGGGATCAATTGGGTCTTCCGGATGGTGTGAACCGTAAAATCTTTTCCATTCAGTTTTTCAACCGACACGGCATCCGAAGCGGGATCGATCATATCATAAACGCTGAAGCCGTTGAGCGAAGGCCGCTTGGTTACCCTCGATTCGGAACTGAGACGGGTATACAGCTTATAGGTGGCAACGATCGGCTCGCCGACATAACAACTGCTCTTATCTACCTGAACTTTTACAAAAATATTTTTCCTGATCTTCTCCTTGACATTCTCACCGGGTTTGAGCACATAATCCTTGTCTACTTCCCGCCGTTCGGCCGCTGAAGGGTCCGGTCCAAACAACCCGCCAAAAGGATTACTCATACCCGGAGGGATACCCGAATTGGAGTTGCCGCCGGGAGCAGCACCCGAACCGCCCGCGTGCACGACAACCTGGACGGCATTAGACTTCATCTTCTTGCCATCCACCACGGCAGAAGCCCCCTCGATGGTGAACTTCCCTGTACGAGCAGGCTGCAGCACAAAAGAGATGCTCTTGTATTGCGACATGTTCCCATTGACGATACTCATTCCGCTGGACTGAATAGGTCCCTGTACAACCGTAAATCCGGTGAAGTCCGGCGGGACAAGATCCTCGATCTGTTTGGCGTTCTCGATCACGAATTCGATCTGCAGATAGTCCTTCTGACCAAGCTCCTGGTTGCTGACATTCGTCGTGAATTTTGTCTGCGCATCAACCCAAAAGCCGGAAAAGACGGCTATTGTTAAAAGAAGGAAGTAAGGTAACCTTGCAGCGACAATAGATGATTTTATAGGTCGGGCGGCGTTCATATATTATTAATGCAAATATAAAATTTCATTCATCGGTTAGGGGCCGGTGCAAGGGTTAAAACTCAGTTAAATCAACCTTTGCCGAAATCCTTCCCCCTCAGCCCGGCCAATATCATCGACCGGCTGCCTGCTTTACAGGTCGCCCAGCTGGGGCCGCAGCAGGATCTCTTCCACGGTAGCCTGCGGGGAAAGCCTGCTGGCGGCGTAGATCATTTCGGCAACGTCAGCCGCCTCCATAATCCGTTGCGGATCAATACCGGAACCCGCCCAGGAATCGGTATAGGCGGCGCCGGGATAGACCGAAGTTACTTTTATTCCGTAAGGTTTCATCTCTTCCCGCAGATTAGCCGAAAATCCCGACAAAGCATGTTTACTGATGCTATAGGCGCCGCCATTGGGATAAGCCCTGAAAGAAGCTACCGAACACATATTGAAGATATGCCCGCTGCGCTGCCCGATCATCGCGGGGAGCAGCCGTCTCGTCAGATGATACGCGCTATAAAGATTGACAGCCATCATCTGCTCCAAAGCCCCTTCGTCTTCGTTGTGGACGCTGCCGGGAATAAACTGCCCCGCATTGTTGACGAGAATGTCCACCGCGACGCCGCTGTCCAGCAGCCATTGTCCAAAGGAGAAGGCCTCTTCGCGTTTACTCAGATCGAATGCCTTTGTATGTATGGCAACACCAGGAAAACGGGTGCCCAGCTCTTTTTTCGTGGTCAACAAAGCCTGCTCGCTGCGGGAACAGAGATAGAGGTCATACCCCCCGGCAGCGAATTTCTCAGCGATAGCCTTTCCAAGTCCTTTTGATGCCCCGGTAATGATACAATTCATAATATATTTGCACTGCGCATTTTTGGATACACATGCAATATAAACACCTTTTCTTCGACCTGGATCACACGCTCTGGGATTTTGAGACCAACAGCCGGCAAACCCTGGCAGAACTATATCATTCGCTGCAGCTGCAGGAAAAAGGCGTGCATGACTTTGACCTTTTTCACCAGCGCTATTCGGCTCATAATGAAAAGCTATGGGAACGCTACCGGAACGGATTCATCAAAGTGGACGAGCTCCGGTGGAAAAGGATGTGGCACACGCTGCTGGATTTCAAGATCGGCGACGAAAAGCTTGCCCGGACAATGGACGTCAAATTCCTGGAAGGTCTGCCTTATCGCAAAACGCTGTTCCCCTATACCATCGAGATCCTCAACTGGCTGAAAGCAAAAGGCTACCGGATCCACCTGATCACCAATGGATTTGAAGAAGTACAGCACAGCAAAATAAAGTATTCCGGACTCACCGGCTATTTTCAGGAAGTAATCACCTCGGAAGGCTCCAATAGCCTCAAACCGCACAAGGCTATCTTTGAATACGCTTTTCAAAAGACAGGCGCATCGCCGGAAGAAAGCATCATCATCGGCGACAGCATCGACGCGGATATACAGGGCGGGATCAATGCCGGGATCGACCAGGTATTCGTGAATCACCTGCGGATCACCCCATCGATAAAGGCTACCTATACGGTGTATACGCTAAAGGAGTTGGAAACGATATTCTAACGCCGGAACCAAGGGATCAGCCCCACTGCGCCAGCG
This sequence comes from Chitinophagales bacterium, assembly GCA_015654595.1. GTDB lineage: Bacteria > Bacteroidota > Bacteroidia > Chitinophagales > Chitinophagaceae > Puia. The sequence continues at coordinate 23,179 of JAATGQ010000184.1, forward strand.
GTGTAACACCCCCTTGAACTGCCTGACCGATCTCAACCAAGACCTTGGTTCCGACAGGCAGCAATACGTCGACGCGGGAACCAAACTTGATGAATCCCATCTCGGTGCTTTGCTCGACCTTCTGGCCGACATGCAGGTAATTCACGATACGGCGTGCCAGCGCGCCGGCGATCTGCTTTTGCAGGATCTCGCCGTGGCTGTTACGGATGACGATGCTATGCCGTTCGTTTTCGGTAGAAGATTTAGGATGCCAGGCCACTAAATACTTACCCTTGTGGTATTGGTTATACACGATCTCGCCGCTCATCCCGTTGAGATTCTGATGGACATTGGCGGGGCTCATAAAGATCGAAACCTGCAGTCTTTTTCCCTTGAAATATTCCTCATCGACCATCTCTTCGATGACTACGACCTTTCCATCGGCCGGGCAGATAATGAGATTATCGCCGGTCGTCTTTTTACTGGATGGGATACGGAAAAAGGAGATCAGGAACAACAAAAGCCCCAGGGTCAACACGAAGATGATCCCGGAAAGCCATGCCAGGTGAGCGCTGATAAAGTAAAAGGAGCCAAGATTGATGACTGCAAAAACCAGGGCGCCGATAGCAATTGATTTGTAACCTTCTCTATGGATAGTCATTTATACAAAGGGTTGAACGTCAAAAATAAGGAATCATCCGTTAATGAGTACAAGGTAGCACCAGGCAAATGGGGTCGCGACCAGTAAAGAGTCAAAGCGGTCCAGGAATCCCCCGTGCCCCGGCATGATAGAACCGCTGTCCTTTATACCGGCCATGCGCTTCAGCTTGCTTTCGAGAAGGTCCCCCACCGTACCCGTGACGGCGGCTACAGCGGCAACGACCATCCAGTGGACCGGCGAATAAAGGCCCCAGCCCGGCGTATTGTAGAGCCAATATCCTATCCCGCCCATCGCGGCGACAGCAAGGATCACCCCGCCGCCCGTACCCTCCCAGGTCTTTTTGGGAGAAATGGAAGAGAAAGGCGTCTTCCCGATAAAGGAGCCTACGATATAGGCCATCGTATCGTTGATCCAGATAGAACCGATGATCATCAGCACCGGGATACAATCCGCAAAGGGTATGGTTGTTCCGTAAAACAGCGTGCGGAGATTTGTCAGCAAAGCCAGCGGAACGGAGATGTACAGCAGCCCCAGAAACGATCTTCCGATATTTCGCATATTCAGTGTCCGGTATTGCGCGATCTCGCCAATGACCAGCAAACAGAGAAAGCCGAGACAACCCCATCTGCCGATGTCATGGATCGAGACTCCCCCGATATGCAATCCGCCATTGGCAAGATAAAGCATCAGACACCAGCCAGCGACCATCACGCTATACCGGTGAAGACCGGAGATATCATCATACTCTTTATTGATGAGGATAAGGATCTTTTCATATTCGATCCAGCATCCGAAATGAACGACAGAAAACAATACAAGAAAACTCCACGGGTGCCACAAAAGCCCTGTCAGCATAACGATCACGAATACGACTGCTGTCAGCGACCGGGTCTTGAATACAGAAACGTTTAATGCCATGTCGGATAATGTTTGGATTAGTTGCCCATATATTGGTCGAATGCCCCAGCCGGCTCAGGGTATACCTTCGAATAACTGGCAGTCGACAATTTACGCATGTATATCAGCAAGCCTACGATTATGAGTAAACTTACCAGGGCCAGCAAAGGCGATACGGCAGGCGAACTATCCACCATTGCCGGATCATAACCCGCCGCTACGACCTGTATGCCGTTGAAGAAAGCATGGGCAAGAATGCTCGTCCAAAGGCTCTGGCTATACCAGAAAGCAGCGCCTAAAAGGATCCCCAGGAACATCCTGGGAAAAAATCCCTGAAACTGCCCATGTACCGCAGAAAAAACAATGCCCGTGGCAACAATACCGGCCCAGGGGTTTTTGAAGAGCCGGATCAGGATACGCTGAAGCACACCCCTGAAGCAGATCTCTTCACAAATGGCCGGCAATATAGCCATCAGGGTAAGGTTGATCACGATATCCGAGGGATGGTTGATCTTTACAAAGGCCGCCACCCGCTGATCTGTATCCTGTTCCAACCGAACCATCCAGGCCGGCAAAGGCAGGTGCTTATTGAGTTCCCCGACCCAGCTTTCAAAGGGGAAACTGGTTATCAGCAACAGAATGCCGATAACATAAAAGATGGATTTTTCTGCTGGCCGAAAGCCAAAGCTCAACAAGGGCGTGTTCCGGAACGTCTGCTGGGCATAGATCAGCCCCGGGAGTCCGAAAAAGAAAATAGTAAAGATCGCCTGCAGCCATTTGATCTTGACGATCATAGCAGGATCCGTCGAATGGAGGTCGATAGCACCTTTCGACCCTAGGAATATCGCCGTTACCAGCGAGTAAAAAACAAGTCCGCCTCCGAGCAAGCCGATAAAGAGCCCCAATTGGGTCCAGGGAGACTGAATTTTAAGGTTGTTGGACATAAGTTATAAAACTGGCAGCGCCGCCGCCACATTGGGTAAATCCGCAATAAGTGCGTAAATTTGGGCTTTTATACCGTGATAAACATCGGCAAGATACAAATTCCTGATTTCCCGCTGCTCCTCGCCCCCATGGAAGATGTGAGCGACCCTCCTTTTCGGTATGTCTGCAAGCAAAATGGAGCCGATCTGATGTACAGCGAGTTCATCTCCAGCGAAGGATTGATCCGGGACGCGATAAAAAGCAGGGCAAAACTTGACTTTTTCGAGTACGAGCGCCCCTTTGGCATCCAGATCTTTGGCGGCGACGAAGAAGCTATGCAAATGAGCGCCAGGATCGTGGACACGGTACAACCCGACCTGGTAGACATCAATTTTGGCTGCCCGGTGAAAAAAGTAGTCTGCAAGGGAGCAGGCGCCGCCGTGCTGAAAGACGTTCCGCTGATGACCCGTTTGACCGAAGCCGTGGTAAAAGGCACCAGCCTGCCCGTAACGGTCAAAACAAGACTGGGCTGGGACGACGACTCAAAGAATATTGAAGAGGTGGCCCTACGGCTCCAGGACGTCGGTATAAAAGCCCTGACCATCCATGGCAGGACCCGCGCCCAACTATACAAAGGCGAAGCCGACTGGACGCTGATCGCCAAAGTGAAAGAAAATCCCAGGATACATATCCCCATCTTCGGCAACGGCGATATCGACTCGCCCGAAAAAGCCCGACTCTATCGCGACCGCTATGGCGTCGACGGGATCATGATCGGCCGTGCAGCCATCGGCTATCCATGGATCTTTAACGAAATAAAACATTTCCTGGCAACCGGCGAACACCTACCGCCACCCACGATCGAACAGCGTATACAGGCCATCCGTGATCACCTGCTGCGCTCCGTCGAATGGAAGGGCGCCATCGTTGGTATCCTCGAAATGCGCCGCCATTATACCAACTACCTCAAGGGTTTCCCCCATATCAAAGAATTCCGCAACCAGCTCGTACAGAAAAAGACCGTAGAAGAGATCGAAGAAGTGCTGCAGCAGGTGCAGCAGCGCTATACGGGTTTTGTACCCGAACGCGCAGTCGCCAACTTCTCGCAGAATCAGCTGGAAGATTGCGCGTATTAATGCTTTCCCCATTTCATTTACCTTCGCATCACAATGAACGACGAATACTACATGCAACAAGCCCTGCGGCAGGCGCAGCAAGCCTTCGACGAAGACGAAGTTCCGATCGGGGCTGTCGTTGTGATGAACAATAAGATCATTGCGCGCGGTTATAATCAAACCGAAAAGCTCAACGACTGCACAGCACACGCAGAGATCATTGCGTTGACTTCCGCCTTCAATAATCTTGGAAGTAAATACCTCCCCGAAGCCACGCTCTATGTCACCGTAGAACCCTGTCTGATGTGCGCGGGCGCTCTCTACTGGAGCAAGATCGGTCGTGTCGTCTTTGGCGCGGCAGACGACAAGAACGGCTATCGCCGCGGCGATGCCGGGGCCGCCGTCGAAGGCTGGCCCTTTCATCCCAAAACTATATTGACCGGCGGGGTGCTTGCGGACGAATGCGTCACCCTGATGCGGGACTTTTTCCGCTCGAAGCGTTAGACTTACCTGCTGCGCGCCCACATATAGCGGCAACGCGGCTTATGCCAATCACATCCGCGCACCCTCGTACGACGCGGCAGCACATCCGCGCGCCAACATGCCCGTCTCACCCGGTTATGAGCAGCCCGGCCCTTACCCCGTCAAGGCACAGGCCTTGCATGTTCCCTTTGTCTTCTAACCTTTTTCCTGTAGATTTGTTATCCCTTCAGGCATTGGCACGACATTAAACTTTTTTAATACATTTAAACATTCGTTATGGCATTTACACTTCCCGCGCTTCCCTATGCATTTGAAGCATTGGAACCGCATATTGACACGCTTACGATGCAGATCCATCATGGAAAACATCACCAGGCCTATATCGACAACTTAAATAAGGCTATCGCCGGCACACCCAACGAAGGAAAATCGCTGGAAGAACTGGTTGAAAAGGCCGGTACTATAAGCCCCGCCGTTCGCAACAACGCCGGCGGTCACTGGAACCATACTTTCTTCTGGGAAAGCCTGACCCCAGGCGCAGCAGGCGCTCCCGCCGGTAAGTTAGCCGACGACATCCACACTACCTTTGGCAGCTTCGACGCTTTCAAGGAAAAATTCAACGCCGCTGGTCTTACTCGTTTCGGCAGCGGTTGGGCATGGCTGATCGTAAAGGACGGCAAGCTGGAGATCTCTTCTACTCCAAACCAGGACAATCCACTGATGGACGTAGCCGAAGTAAAAGGCACGCCGCTGCTGGGTGTTGACGTTTGGGAACACGCTTACTATCTGAAATACCAGAACAAACGCGCCGACTATCTCGGAGCATTCTGGAATGTTGTTAACTGGTCCAAAGTCGCTGAACGCTACGCGGCCGCTAAATAAGTAAATTCAATTTTCCATAAGGCCGGCTCCCAGAGAGCCGGCTTTTAAATTAAACTCCTCTATGCAAAGATTATCCGGTTTCCTGTTGCTCACCGCAATTGCTTGCCTTTCTGCCTGTAAAGGACATGATAAGAAAGTCGTGGTCTACGCCAGCAACGCTATCAAAGTCGACGACACTAAAAAGAATGTGACCGTTGCCAGCGGCGACGGCACCACCCATCACGAACAGGAACTGGACTTCCCCACAGGAGATCCCGTAACGATCGAAGCGCAGACTCCACAGGGAAAGACCACCATCAGCGTCACGGACGATGGCCTTTATATCGCCAATCTCAAGAATGACACAGTAATCGGCAGCCAGCAGCACATAGGTTCGGAGGCGGATAATGGCAAGATCACACAGGATGTTTTAAAGCAAAAGCTCGACAGCCTTCAAAAGCTGTCCATAGGACAGAACGTAAGCGAGGCTAACCATAACTTTTTCATCGTCCCCGGTAAAACGGTCAAGATCACTTCCGAAACCAAGGCGAGGATCTTTGGCCCCTATACTTCCATCCCTGGCTCCTTTGACGCCGGTTCGGTCCCCGAAGTATACAAGTTTTATAGTATGAAAGAGATCAGAGAAATTATCGGTAATCTGGAAAAGATGACGAAGTAGAGCCCATGGCTCCCCATAAAAAAAAGGCGGTCCTACGGGCTGCCTTTTTTATTACGGTACCGGGTCAACCCCATGTCCCCCCCAGGGATGACAGCGCGAGATCCGCCGGATAGCCAGCCACCCGCCTTTGAATAGACCGTGTTTCTTTAGCGCTTCAACGGCATAATGCGAGCAGGATGGCGTGAACCGGCATTTAGGTCCAAGAAGAGGCGATATACCCCATTGATAAATCTTGATCAGAGCGATCAGGGGAAGCCCCACAATACGCCACACTTTTTTCATGCCGTCTCCTTTAATAATTTTTGTAAAGCTACGGCGATCTTTTCACTCACCAACTGGTATGCGGGCAGCTCCTTTCCGGTATAAATAAAAAAGACGTCCATTCGCAGCTGCTTTTCGGTCAATTGACGCACCAATGGCGCCTTCTGCAGCCGGTAAGCTTCGCGTCCAAGCCGCTTTATCCGGTTGCGGTCAACAGCCTTTTTAAAATACCGGCTGCCCGCCCCAAAACCCGCTTGCACCACCCCAGCAGCAAGCTTTTCGCCAGCCGCACCACTCGCGCCAGCAGCTATTTCATCCGCCAAAGCCCCGGACTCAAGCGCATCGGACATGCCCGTGACCTCAGCCGCGTCAACCCCGCCGCCGACAGCCACGCCCGTCGCCAAAGCCATGCCCTCAACCGCACCTTCAACCCCACCGTTCGCACCAGCGTCACCTGTCTGCCCATTCCCCGAACCGCGCGCTGAATCCCGCGCCGCCGAGGTCTCCTCTAAGGGCCGAACCAAAAAATAAACTCTGTACGGAAATACCGAAAAACTCTTCCCTTGCTTGAACAGCAACTCGATCCGCTTGCGGCTCTTGAGCTTCTCACGCTTGTTGAAAGTTGATCGCTGCTGCATTTTTTTCTACCCCGATTATACCAGGCAAAAAATAGCTTCGGGAAACCCCGAAGCTATACAAATTTTATAGGACCATAAAGGCTGAGGGACAAGCAAAGCTATCCCGTCAACGGTCTATTTTAATCTTGATTCGTCAGAAACAGTCAGTTTCTTACGACCCTTCTTCCGACGGCTGGCCAGAACCTTACGGCCATTGGCAGTCTGCATGCGCTCGCGGAAACCATGAACGCTCTTGCGGCGACGTCTGTGAGGTTGAAATGTGCGTTTCATCTAATTAAATTTTTTTAAGTTTCCTAAATTACATTCAAGACCACGGGTCACCATACCCGTTGCCGGTGAAAGGGACGGCAAAATTAGGAAAAAATGTGTAAAAACAGTGGATTGTGTGCGAAAAATTCCGCAAATCCCCGAAAAAGCTGACCACCAGCTTCACCCGCACACGCAATCAAGCATTCCCCCTCACACCAAATGCACATGGCCGGAATGCAAGTCCTTCCCATAAAAGATACTTGCATGATTATCAAAATCTTCCGGGCTATCCGTCGTATAAAACCGCAAATCTCCGCCCTGGCTGCAGCGCCGTTCGATCTCGGGATGCCGCTTCAGATAGTCCACCAGGCTCCCCGCCACGATCTCCCCCTGCGAGATGATCCTATGCCCCTCCGGCAGCTGGCTGGCTATTTTATCTTTTAAAAGAGGATAGTGCGTGCAGGCCAGAATGACCGTATCGATCTGGTCGGACTGCGCCAGCAGCTTACCGACATACTGCTTTACAAAATAATCGGCGCCCGGACTGTTGTGCTCGTTGTTCTCGATCAGCGGAACCCATAAGGGACAGGCCTGTTGATAAACCCGCACATCGGGAAAGAACTTGGCGATCTCTATAGGATAAGAGCCGGATAAAACGGTTCCTCGCGTTGCAAGAATCCCAACATTGCCCGTCTGGCTGTACTCGCCGACGACCTCTGTAGTAGGCCGGATCACCCCCAGAACGCGGTTGTCGGGAGCGATGACCGGCAGATCGTTTTGCTGGATGGTCCGCAGCGCCTTTGCTGAAGCGGTATTACAAGCCAGGATAACCAGCGGGCACCCTTGCTCGAAAAGCCATTTTACGCACTGCAAAGTATATTGATAGACCGTCTCGAAAGACCGGTTACCATAAGGCGCACGGGCATTGTCGCCCAGATAGACATAGTCGTATTGCGGCAGACGAGCCACCATTTCTTTCAGTACGGTAAGACCGCCATAACCCGAATCAAAAACGCCGATAGGCTGTTGCGTTGGCATACTACAAATATAAAAAAGCCGGGACGAAGTCCCGGCTCAATATTATCTGGTATAAAAGAGGATTACTTGATACCCAGCTTCTTCTTTACGAGAGGCAGCAGGTCGTCAGCAGGAGGAGAAACCAGCAGCGCTTCCTTCGTGATCACATAGCCGTAGCCGTTTTCCTTCGCAACGGTATTAACAGCATCAACAGCTTTCTTCTGGATAGGAGCGATCAACTCCTGTTGCTTCTGCTGATACATTTGCTGAGACTGTTGTTGAAAGCCCTGCAGCTTGATGTACATGTCGCTGAGGTTCTTCTTCTTAAGTTCGAGCTGAGCCTTTGTGTATTTCAACGTATCCTTGGAATTGAGCAGGCTGTCCTGTTCGCTGAACTCTCTTCTCATATCGTCGAATTGTTGACCCAATGCATTCTGATAATCATTGAGTGCTGTGTCAGCCTTCTTGTACTCAGGCATAGTAGGGATCAGCTCCTGAAGGCTGATAACACCAATCTTGCTCTGTGCTTTTACCGAGTTGCCCGCCACTACCAGGCCCATAACCACCGCTACAATGGTAACAATCTTTTTCATTTGTTGAATGTTATAGTTTTTGTTGTTTTACTGATTTGATATTATACTATTACTTAATCCCCAAAATTTTCAATACGTCTTCACTCTTATCCAATTTAGGGTCGGCAAATATAACGGTAATTCCTTCACTTTTATCGAAAATCGCATCGTACATTCTGTTAACGGCAAGTTGTTGAATCGCATTATACACCTTATCCTGTATGGGTTTGACCAGGTCTTGCCTTAATTTGAAAAGATCGCCCTCATATCCAAAGCGTTTGCGCTGCAGATCACGGACTTCTTTTTCCTTATTGAACAGTTGATCTTCGCGTTTTTTCTTCAGGGTATCACTCAACATAACCTGCTCTGCATCAAACTCTTTATACATTTTATCCAGTGCCGCCTGCTTGTCGTCGATCTCTTTTTGCCACTGGGTACTGGTCAGGTCGAGCTTTTTCTGCGCATCCTTATACTCCGGCATTTTTTCCAGGATGTACTTGGTATCTACGATGGCAAAATGCTGCGCGTATCCGGACAGGAAGAAGGCCAGCACAAAACCGACAGACAGGATCACTCTTTTCATGGTCAGCAAAATTTAGGAAATGAAAATAAGCAATTAATCTGGTTCATACCCTAACATAAAGGTAAACCGGGTGGCATCCCGTAAAGAGCCATTCTGGATACGATCAAGCCCAACACCATAGTCGAAGCCCAGCAGGCCAAACATTGGCAGGAAGAAGCGCATCCCGAGACCTACGCTGCGGCGGAGACGGAAGGGATTGTAGTCCGAATAGTTATACCAACCGTTGGCCGCTTCGAAGAAGGTCAGACCATAGATCGTGCTGCTTGGATTGGTCGTGAACGGATAACGCAATTCCAGCGTATACTTATTGAAGATGGTAAAGAACTGTTGCGCGGTCTGCTGATCAGGGTTAACCCGGGGATCAGAGTTTTCATAGACGGGGTAACCACGCTGTGAAATGATATCATAACCCAACAGACCGAAGTTGTTCGTCAAACCCGCATCACCCAACTGGAAACGCTCGAAGGGCGAGAACCCAAGGGCTGAATTGTAGCGGCCCATAAAACCATACTTCGCAGAAGCCTTCAACACAAACTGACGGCTCTTGTCGGCGCCCATGGCATCCCCGATCGGCAGATACCAGTCACTTGTAAACCGCCACTTGTGATACTCGGGCAGCTTATAGCTATCCGCCTGTGTCAGGTTGTGGTCGATCTGAGAATAAGGAGGCGTAAACTGAACGCTCAGCAACAGGTTGGAACCCGATCTTGGATAGATAGGCTGATCCAGGTTGTACCGGCTAAGTGCGATCTTGAAGCTGAAGTTCGTAGAGAACCCATTCCGGAACGCGGAGGTGAACAAAGGATAATTGTTCAGATCGTACTGCGTATAGTTCAATGAATAAGTCAGCGTAAAGTAATCGTCCGGCCATTTCAACTGCTTCCCCAGCGCCACGGTCACGCCAAAGTTCTTCAATGAGTTGGTATCGCTGAACGCATAAGTGTTGGTGCGGAAGTTGTAACCGCCCGTCCGGAATACGCTTCGGTAAAGGCTTACAGTCAGCGAGTTCCTTTTCTTACCTCCCAGCCAGGGTTCGGTGAAAGAGAAGTTGTAAGACTGGTAGGCCTTACCGTTGGACTGAACACGCAGACTCAGCTTTTGACCGTCACCCTCGGGCAGCGGATCCCACGCATGTTTATTAAAGATGTTCTTGATAGAGAAGTTGGCAAACGTAATACCCACGGTACCCGTCAGACCGATACCACCGCCCCAGCCGGCAGAAAGTTCCAGCTGGTTACCTGATTTTTCCTCCACGGTCCAGTTGATATCCACGGTACCGTCATCCTGGTTCGGATTGATACCCGGATTGATCTTTTCCTGGTTGAAGAAACCAAGGTTGGCGATCTGCCGGGTCGTACGGATGATATCCTGCCGGCTGAACTTGTCGCCGGGGATCGTGAATAACTCACGACGGATAACGTATTCGTTGGTCTCGTCGTTACCCGCGATGGTCACATTGCGGATCGTAGCCTGCGGGCCTTCGACCATACGGATCTCGAAGTCGATGGTATCATTATATACCGCCGTCTCCACCGGGTCGACATGGAAGAAGAGATAACCATCGTCCATATACAGACCACTGATATCTCCGCCTTCCGGTGACATTTGCTTTCCGAGCTTCTTATTCAGGATGCTCAGGTCATAGACGTCCCCTTTGTGAATACCCATGATGGCATTCAGGATAGAATCCGAATATTTGGTATTTCCTTTCCAGGTAATATTTCCGAAATAATATTTGTGTCCTTCTTCCACCTTGATCACGACATTCAGGTGACCTCTGCCCGCACGGGTGGTGTCGACATACTGGGTGTCGGCAACGATAGCCGCATCCCGATAACCTTGTTCATTATAATAGGCGATGACCTTCTGCTTGTCATCTTCATATTTGGTGGCGTTGAACTTCGCCGAACTGAACAGCTTGAACCGGAAGTAAGGATCCAGGAACTCTTTTGTGCTGGAGAACGACAGGAAACCCCAGCGCGTGAGATACTGACGGAGAGTGATAGAATCGTGCGGGCCATAAGGTGTCATGTTGGAAGGAGGGAACAGCGTCAGACGGCTGAGCTCCTTTGTATCCTTCATGGAGCGCTTCAGCTTGCTCTCCTTGATGGCATCATTACCAAAGAAATCGATCTGGTAGATACGAACCTTGGGGCCCTTATCGATATAGAACGTAAGAATTTCGGAATTGGCGACGGCCGGATCACGCACCTCGTTGGTCCGAACTTTACAATCCTGGTAGCCCTTTTCTGCATAGAACTTTCGGATAGCCTGAATCGCAGTACGTTTCATGTTCTCCGTAACCACGCGCCCCTTGATCAGACCGGTCTTTGTCGTGAGATCGTCGTTATCGCCTTTCTTTACGCCCGGGCCCTTAAAATAAAAATTGGAAAGACGAGGTCTCTCCGTAACATTTATTTCTACGTAAACACTGTTGCCGACAAGTCGTGTAAAATAAATGGCGACGTCCGCGAACAAATTCTGTTTCCAAAGGTTGGTAATAGCTTTGGAGAAGTTGTCTCCGCCAGGAATAGTGACCTTGTCACCAACAGTCAGACCAGAGATAGATGTCAGCAGCGATTCATCCAGAAAGTTGTTACCGGTGATCTTGATCCCGGCAATCGTATATTCATGTGGTTGAGCCTTGCTATTGGTCAGATCCATCAATGCCGGATCGATGGAAAGAGGATGCGTCGTATCAACAGACGCTTTTATAGAATCGGTTATAGGCGATTTTGTAGTATCCGACTTCACCTGGGATTTCGCAGCGAGTGAGTTCAGTAAGCAGTAAGTGGTCAATAAAAAAACGC
>JAATGQ010000065.1 GCA_015654595.1 Chitinophagales bacterium
ATCGACGGCATCAATCATATCTGGATAAAGAACATCATGGTGGGTGAGGTTTGGGTTTGTGCCGGCGGTTCCGGCATGGCGATGACGATGGACCAGCTTCAGGCAAAGTACGCGGATGAGATTGCAAACTCCGCCTGGTATCCCATTCATTTTTATAAGGCGCCCTTGAGAAAGGATTCCAGTATGCCCCGGGATAATTTTCCGTCGGGCACGCATTGGGAAGCGGCTGGACCTGCGACGGTGAGTAAGGTTTCTGCGTTGGGTTATCTCTTTGCAAGGCAGCTCTACGATCATTACAAGGTTCCGATCGGATTGCTGGACGCGGCTGTGGCGGAGAGTCCCGCTGAAGCCTGGTTGAGTGCGGATGGGTTGCGGAGTTTTCCGGAGTATGCTTCCAGGACGAATTATTTTAATGCGATGATTGCGCCCTTGACTTCTTCTACGGTCAGGGGTATCTTGTGGTATCAGGGAGAATCCAACATTGGCCGGGCAGGAGAATACGAGAATATTTTTCAGGGTGTCATCCTGGATTGGCGGCGGTGGTGGAGGCAGCAGAATCTGCCGTTCGTTTTTGTTCAGCTGCCTGGGCATGGGCCGGTGATGACGGAGCCGCAGCAGAAAAGTCCCTGGGCTGATCTTCGGGAGGCGCAGCGGGCGGCGTTGAAACTGCCGGCGACGGGGATGGCGGTTGGGCAGGATCTGAATGATGGGAATGGGGGTGTTGACCTGGACAGAAAGGTGCTGGTGGAGCGACTCTTTCTGACGGCCGAGTCTGTCGCTTATGAGAAGCGGAATATGATTTATACCGGACCTGTCTATAGTTCATTGAAGGTGCATGGCAATCGGGTTACTATTCACTGGGATGAGGTGGATCGGGGGCTGGTCATTCATGGCGGCGGCGAGTTGAAGGGTTTTGCTGTTGCTGGTGAGGATCATCGGTTTGTGGAAGCGAAGGCGCAGATCGAAGGGAAGGAAGTGATCGTCTGGAGCGATGCTGTCGAACATCCGGTGGCGGTAAGATTTGCGTGGGCGGACAATCCTGGTGCCACGGTGCTGTACAATCGGGATGTGTTATTCAATGAAGGCCTGCCCGCCGCTTCGTTCGAGGGAAGGGCTAAGGTGAAGGTGAAGCCGATAAAAGAATAGATATGCTGCAATCGGTTGCATTAATGCGTATTTTTGATGTATCCTGGCGGCCGGGTGAGGAATGTATGTGTTGTGGGATGTGTGACGGCTGCGGGCGGGGGGATAGAATCGATTAGCAAAAACAACGATCAATAGTTATATGGAAAGACCCTTTTTAATGGAGGAGACCATGCGTTGGTATGGTCCCAAAGACCCTGTTAGTTTATCGGATATTCGTCAGGCTGGCTGTACGGGTGTGGTGACGGCCCTGCATCACATTCCTGTCGGCGATATCTGGACTGTAAGAGAGATTGAAAAAAGGAAGGCAGAAGTAGCTGCTGCGGGGATGCGTTGGACGGTTATCGAGAGTTTGCCAGTACATGAGGACATCAAGAAGCAAACGGGGAATTATCAGCAATATATTGCCAATTATAAGGAGAGTCTTCGCAATGTGGCGAAGGCGGGGTTAGAAGTGGTGACGTATAACTTCATGCCTATCCTGGACTGGATGCGGACGGATATTTCGTATGAGATGCCTGACCGCAGTAAGGCTTTGCGTTTTGAGAAGGCGGCTTTTGTTGCCTTCGATGTATACCTGTTAAGGCGTCCTGGGGCCGGGAAGGATTATACGGCGGAAGAGTTGTCGAAGGCAAGAGCGCGTTTGGAGACGATGAGCGCTGAAGAAAAAGAAACCCTTTACAGGAATACCCTGCTGGGTCTTCCCGGGAGCGAGGAGCGTTTTACGGAAGAGCAGATCTTGCGTGCGTTGAAGACATACGAGGGGATCGACGCGGCCAAACTGAAGCAGCATTTATTTTATTTTCTGCAACAGGTGGTTCCGGTGGCGGAAGAAGTTGGTTTGAAGCTGGCCATTCATCCGGATGATCCTCCCTATCCGATACTTGGTCTGCCGCGTATCGTGAGTACGGAGCAGGATGCGAGGGAGCTGCTGGAATGCGCGCCTTCGCCTGCCAATGGCCTTTGTTATTGTACGGGGTCTTATGGGGTAAGGGCGGACAATGATCTGCCGGGTATGGTTCGCCGGCTTGGGGATCATATTCATTTTATCCATCTGCGCAGTACGACGCGGGATGCCGAGGGCAATTTTTATGAGGCGGATCATTTGGATGGAGATGTGGATATGGTCGCGGTGATAAAGGAATTGCTGGACGTGCAGCAGCGCAGGAAATTGTCGCTGCCGATGCGGCCGGATCATGGTCACCAGATGCTGGATGATCTTAAGAAGACGACTTATCCCGGTTACAGTGCTATCGGGCGGCTTCGCGGACTGGCGGAATTAAGAGGTGTACAGCGGGCGCTGGCTTCGTTATTGGGCAGCCTGCTGTTGGTTTTCTTTTGTAGTACCGGCTTTGCACAGCGTCCTGTCTATGGCGGTAAGATAAAGCCGGAGCAGGCCAATATGGATATCCAGCATTATACGATCGATATCGATCTGAATATTCCGGACAAGAGTCTGTCTGGTTCTGCTGTGATCGATCTCAATCTGCATGAGGCGGCTGCGGGGCTGTTGTTTGATCTGATGGATTCTTTCAAAGTATCGAAGGTGTTGGTCAACGCGAAAGCGGCGACGTTTACGCATGACCAGCATCAGCTGCATATTACGACGGATAAGCCCTGGCCTGCGGGACCTGTGTCGGTAAAAGTCGTTTATGAAGGGCGTCCGATGATCGCCAAGCGGCCGCCATGGGATGACGGTTTTACGTTCACGCAGGATTCTACGGGGCATCCCTGGGTGGCGGTGACTGCAGAAGGGACGGGAGGCAAGATCTATTTTCCCGCCAAGGATCATCCTTCCGATGAACCCGACCAGGGTGTCGATCTGACGGTGACGGTACCAAAGGGGCTGGTCGTTGCCGGCCCTGGTCTGCTGGAAGGCGTAAAGACAAAAGGGGTGCGCAGCAGTTATCACTGGAAGACGCGTTACCCGATAAATAACTACAGTATCGTTTTTAACGTTGGCGACTATACGGTGGTGTCCAGAACCTATACGACGATCGATGGGCATAAAGTTCCTATGCAGTTCTATGTTCTGAAGGAGCATGCTGATAAGGCGCCGCACTTATTGGAGATGATGGAGCATTCTGCGCGGATAAAGGAAAAGTATTTTGGAGAGTATCCCTGGGCAAAGGAAAAGATCGGACTGGTAGAGACGCCGCATCTGGGTATGGAACACCAGACGATGAATGCCTACGGCAACAAATTCAAGTATGTAAAAGTCGGGGGGCAGGATTTTGACGGGCTGATGAATCATGAGTTTGGGCATGAATGGTGGGGGAATAAGGTGACTGCCGGCGACTGGGCAGACTATTGGATCCACGAGGGGATCGGCACTTATGGCGATGCGTTGTATATCCGGGATATGGAAGGCGAGAAGGCGTATGAAAAGCATTTTGCGCAAAGCGCGATGCATATCCCTAACCGGAAGCCCATCGTATTGGGTAAGGACATCCCGGAGGATGATGCCTATCATGGCGAGATCTATACCAAGGGCGCCTTTTTTATGCATACGCTGCGGTATGTGATTGGAGACAGCATCTTCTTCCCGACCCTGAGGCACCTGGCAACGGACAGCAGCACGACCTATACCCATACTACGAATACGGAGACGGTTGAACATTTGTTCAGCGAGGCTGCTCATACCGACTTATCGCCTTTGTTTCATTTGTATCTTTACACGACGGAAAAACTGGAGATCGATGTCAAACAGCAGGACGACACGCATTACTATATCAAACTTTTGAATATCGATATGCCGCTGCCGTTGGATATCACGACGTCCAAGGGTACGGATCGGAAGCTGGTGGATAAGAAGGGGATCGTGGTTTCCAGCGACACGATGCCTGTTATCGATGCCCGTGTGTTTTATTTGAAAAAAGTGATTTATGAATAAAAGTACGTACGTAGAAAGAAGAAAGAAGCTTAAAGAGCAGGTAGGAAAAGGGGTGATCCTGTTGTTGGGAAATGAGGACAGCAGCATGAACTATAAGGACAATGTGTATCATTTCCGGCAGGACAGCAGTTTCTTGTATTTCATAGGGGTGGATAAGCCAGGATTGGCTGCTATCATCGATATTGACAATGATCGGGAGGTTTTATACGGGGATGATCTGACGATGGATCAGATCGTCTGGACGGGGCCTTTGCCTTCGCTCGCAGAACAGGCGGCTCCGTATGGCATAACGCAGATCAAGCCGTATCATGCGTTGGCTTCCGATCTTTCTTCTGCGGCTGGAATTTCGCAGACGATTCATTTCCTTCCGCCGTATCGCCCGGAAAACACTTTAAAACTGAGCGGCTGGCTGGGTTTTGCTCCGGCTGCGGCGAAGACGCATGCTTCCGTGTCGTTGATCAAGGCGGTAGTGGCGCAGCGGTCCATCAAATCGGAAGAAGAGGTGGCGCAGATCGAAGAGGCGGTGAATATCACGGCTGAAATGCATCTGGCCGCGATTGTAGGGGCCAGGGATGGTATGACGGAGGCGCAGCTGGCGTCGAAGCTGCCGGGGATCGCGATTGGGCATGGCGGTAATTTGTCTTTTCCGACGATATTGACGGTGAACGGGCAGGTGCTGCATAATCATTACGGTTCAACGGTGATGAAGGAAGGCCGGATTGCGATCTGCGATGCGGGTGCGGAGAATGCGTTGCATTATGCGGGGGATATGACGAGGACTTTCCCGATCGGGAAAAAGTTTACGACCTTGCAAAGGGAGATGTACAACATTGTTTTGTCTGCGCAGGAAGCTGCTGTTGCGGCCTTGCGTCCGGGTATCCTTTTCAGGGATGTGCATGCGCTGGCTTGTGAGAAGTTGATGGAAGGCCTTAAGCAGGCGGGTGTGATGAAGGGGGATCCTGCCGAAGCGGTGGCTGCGGGTGCGCATACGGTGATCTTTCAGTGCGGGTTAGGGCATATGATGGGATTGGATGTGCATGACATGGAGGATCTGGGAGAGGAGTATGTCGGTTATACGGATACGTTGAAGAAGAGCAGGGAGTTTGGATGGAAGTCGCTGCGGCTGGCGAGGGAATTGGAGCCGGGGTTTGTGGTGACGATCGAGCCGGGGCTTTATTTTATCCCGGAGTTGATGGATCAGTATCGGGCGGAGAAGAAGTATATGGATTTTATCAATTATGATAAGTTGGAAGCGCTTCGCGGGTTTGGGGGAATCAGGATCGAGGAGGATTTGTTGATTACGGAGACGGGGAGTAAGTTGTTGGGTCAGCCGTTGGCGAAGACGGCGGAGGAGATTGAGGCGTTGCGATAGATCGAGTTGATAAATTCTTCAAAACATGGCAGAGAATAATTTTACATTCGAGGAGTTATCTGATAAGATCATGGCAGGAATGCACAAGGCTTATAGGAAATTGGTAGAAGAGAGTGCCGCCTTAGGAAGGTCATTGGTGGTGGAAATAGATGGGGAAGTAAGAGAAGTACCGGCTAAGGAGTTGTTGAAGCAATTCGAATAAAAGGTATTTTATTTAAATAAATGTTGAGAGTGCCCATGGGCGCTCTTTTTATTTGGTGGTATTGGAGGATGATTTCTTTTCGGAGGGGAATTTGCGGAAGCGGTAGATGGCGCTTAGCAGGAGGATGCGGCCGGGGAGGTTGGCCTGGCGGGTTTCGACGTAGTTGAGGCCGACGGTTTGGGTGTAGTTGGAGGTGGTATTGAGGATGCCGAAGGCGGAGAAGCGCAGCTGGAGCCTGCGGTCACGCAGGAAGTCTTTGTAGATGCTGGCGTTCCAGAGGGAAACCGAGCGGGTGGGAAGGGTACCCTGACTGCCGGTGACCTGCAGGTTGTAGTTGCTGGCGATGGTGAGGGCGCCGGGCAGTTCGTAGGAGGCGTCGATGGAATAAGTTTGCTGCCAGGTTTGGGTATTCTGGGTGGGGTAGATGGAGTATTTGGAATTGGTATAGTCAACGCCGGCGAAACCTTCGATAAACATTTTTTCGACCGGGTGGAAGTTGAGTTTCATGTTTGCGCCCCATCCGAGCCCTGTGGTGACGTCTTTTTGTTCGTTGACGATACTGATGTCTCTTCCATAATGGCCATGAATGCCGATGCTGCTATTGCCTTTACGCTGGTCGCCGAGCGGAAAGCCATAAGTGATATTGGAGCTGGCGTGCCACACGTCGTTGACGTTGACGTATTGGATCTGCTGGATACCGCCGGACAGGATATCGGTGGCTGTCGTAATCTGATGCTGGGTCAGGTCGCCTTGCAGCGAGATCTGCAGGTTCTGGAAGTTGCGGGAGTTAAAGGCGGTATAATTGCCATTGAAATTATGGGTAATCTGTTGTAGCAGATCCGGGTTACCGACCCGGACCAGGAAAGGGTTGGTCAGGTCGGGCAAGGGCTGCAGCTGCTGGATCGTCGGGCTGGTCGTATTGGCGGTATAGATAAAATTGAACGTCTTGCCTTTTTCCGGGGTATAGAGCAGGGATGCTCTTGGGTACCAGTTAAGCTGATGCTGCCCGAAATTAGTGGCATCGGTCAGGTTGTGTTCGTCGAGGTCGCTGAGCTGCAGCGTTACGCCCAGCTGATAGCGGTATTTGCCTTCTGTGGCATTGTAGCCTGCGCTGAACTGCTGAATGGTGTTATAGTTTATAAAGTGGTTGGTTGTCAGTGTGTCGGGATGGTCGTATTTGCCTGTCAGGCTATCGTAGTCATAGGATTGCCGGTCGGATTTGCCGACCTGGTGATTGAAGCGATAGCTAAGATCGAGGATATGACCGGGTTTTAGCGGTTCCGTATAAGACACCGCTCCGACATAGCCCTGGTTGTTGTTGTGTTGGGCTGACCGCTGATTGGTCAGCGTCTGCAGCTGCAGGGCGCCGGTACTGTCGTAGTTGTTGACCAGGTTGTAGATGGAAGCCGGCTGACTTTGGTGCTGCCAGGATTGATTCAGGCTGATCAGCAGGGTGCGGCCTGCCAGGTGCCAGCGGCGGCGGTAGTTGACCATATTATTGATGGAGTAGCCGTCAGCGTGGTTGCTGTTGTTGGTATGCCCCTGGTTGCTGAGCCAGGACCCCGTCGACTTTTGTGTCGAGATGCCTACGGTATCTTTTTCGCTGGAGCTGGAGGTGGCAGGCGACCAGGATGAGCGCAGGTTGATCAGGTTGAACGTATCGGGTTTGTATTCGACGAAGGCGTTGCCGTTGTAGCCCTGGTTGTGTGACTGGGACTGGCTGTAGCTGTTCTGATAGAGCGATGAGTCGGTCAACAGCGTTTTGCGCTGGGTCGATGTGTTCAGCGTCGTATGGCTGCCATTGGTGCCTGCGTTGATGGTTACGTTGAGCTTGCTTTCCTTGTTGTTACGGAAATTGAGCTGAGCGTTGTTAAAGGTCTGGATGCCGCCGCCGCCGGGGCCATTCTTGTTGTCGGTACCGGTGAACTGGTTGTTGATGTTATTGATATTGGCGGATCCGAACAGCCAGTTCTGGCCAAGGCTTGTAGCTGTTGCTCCCGCAGAGTAGCTCCCGGTAAGGTCGTCCGTTCCGTCGCCGCCGGAGCCGACCCCGGCATAGACTTTTCCGAAGTAGCCGGTTTTTCTGTTCTTCTTGAGTTTTATATTGATCGACTTTGCCCCGGTGGTCTCTTTTATTCCGGTCAGCCTTGCTTTTTCGCTTTGTGAGTCGAACGCTTCGATCTGATCGACGATGTCGGCGGGCAGGTTTTGTGTGGCGGTACGGGGATCGTTCAGAAAGAATTCCTTTCCGTCGAGATAGATCTTGTCGACTTTCTGGCCCTGCATTGTGATATTGCCGTTCTTGTCGATGTCGATACCCGGAAGTTTGCGCAGCAGGTCTTCCACCGTTGCATTGGGGCGGGTAGGGTAGGCGCCGGCATTAAAAGCGATGGTATCGTTCCTGACGATCGCCGGGGGGATGGAAGCGTGGACGACAACCTGCATCAGGTCGTGGGCAGAATGCTGCAGCAGGATGCGAACCTGCCGGAGGGTGCTATCGGTTGCAGACAGCGTTAGAGTAAGCGTATCCGTTGCGTAGCCTAAATAACTGGTGATGATCCGGTAGTTGCCGGGGGTAAGGTTGGAGAAACTAAACCCGCGTTTGGTGGTGCGAAGTTGACGCTGGATGGTGTTGTCGGGCAGGTGCACCAGATAAATGGTCGCATCTTCCAGCGGTTGTTTGGTTGCGCTGTCCTGGACCTGTCCGCGGATGGCAGGCAAGGGGGGCTGGGCTTGTATCTGCCTGCTGAATAACAGCAGTAAAGGGATGATTAAGAGTAGTTTGTGCATAGGTTGAGGAATAAAGATAGGGAGCTCGTCCTTATGAACCAGAAAAAATGGTTGATCGGTAAACGACTCATAGTGGTTTATATTAGTCGGTAAAATAAGTTTGTTTGTCCGCGTTATAATGGCGTTGGGAAATAATGATTTGGTAAAGAATTGGTGAAAGGCTGGATAGTTGATTGATTTTTTCGCAAGGCTTCGTAGATTTGAGAAAGCCTTGTATGAGAAGACCTTTGCTAGCCTTTTTTATTTGTCAGTTGTACATTATTGCCTTTTTATCTGATAGCCATGCCCAGTCGCCTGCTGTTGTAAAGCAGCCTCCTTTCTGGAATGAGATCAATGAGTTTAAAAGAAAAGACAGCATTCAGCATCCCCCGGCCAATGCTATTTTGTTTGTCGGGAGTTCATCTTTTCGTAAATGGACGAATGTGCAGTCCGAGTTTCCCGGTTATCCCATCATCAACCGCGGTTTTGGGGGAAGTATGTTAGGAGACCTTATCCGTTATGCACCTGATATCATTTTCCCGTATAAGCCAAAACAGATAGTGATCTATTGTGGTGACAACGATCTGGCTTCTTCGGAAAAGATGTCGGCAAAAAAGGTCTATAAGCGTTGGGTACGTTTGTATGATCTGATCCGCAAACATTTAGGTAGTGTGGATGTGGTCTATGTTTCGATAAAGCCGAGTCCAAGCAGGGAAAAGCTGATGCCGAAAATGGAAGAAGCGAATGATCTGATCCGCGATTTTATTGCAAAGCATAGTCATGTCGTATTTGTTGATGTTTACCATCTTATGTTGACGCCCCAGGGAAAACCTATAGAAGATCTTTTCCTTGGAGACAAGCTGCATATGAATGAAAAAGGGTATCACATCTGGCAGCAGGCGATCTTGCCTTACCTGGATAAATAGGGCCGGGCGTTGCGGGGTATATTAAGGAATTGTGATTTCGGATTAAAAGTGAAATTGGTATAGGATATACGGAGAAATTTGTGGCTCCTAAAGTCCAGGAAATGTACCTAAAGAAAAGGATCCTTTTCCTCATTGGATCTCCGAATCAGACGAGCCAGATGCACCAGATAGCAGCGATGCTTCCTGAGTACGATACTTATTTCAGCCAGATCTACACGGACCAAACGATAGGCCGTCTTATTCTGAAGACGGGATTCCTGGATAACACTATCATGGGCGGCGAGTTTAAAAAGCGCGCGGATGCTTATTTAGAGATGCATCGGTTGCGCAACGATTATGCCCGCACCATTTATCAGCATCGTTATGATATGGCGGTCTTGTGTACCGATCTTTATGTGCCCATGGAGCTGCGGCAGATAAAGACCGTTTGGGTACAGGAAGGTATGACCGATCCGTTGACGAAGTGGGGTAGGTTTACGCGTCGTATCGGGCTGCCGGCCTACTTTGCGATGAACACGGCCTTTAATGGCTGCAGCAATATCGCCGATGTTTATTGTGCGGCTTCGGAAGGTTATAAAGAATTGTTCAGCAGCCGGGGTACAGACTTCTCTCGTATAATTGTCACCGGTATACCCAATTACGATCATGCCGCTACGTTTTTAAGTAATGATTTTCCGCATAAAGATTATGTACTTGCAGCCACTTCGGATATCCGGGAGACCTTCAATAACGAAGATCGTCCGGCCTTTATCCGTAAGTGTGTAGCTATTGCCGGTGACAGGCCTTTGTTCTTTAAGCTTCATCCCAATGAAAAGAAGGAGCGTGCGGTTGCCGAGATCAACCAGTGGGCTCCTGCTGCGCGGGTATTTACGGAGGGAAATACAGAGTATATGATCGCCAACTGTTGTGAGTTGATCACGCAGTATTCTACGGTGGTGTATATAGGTATAGCGCTGGGTAAAAAAGTCCATTCTTATTTCGATACGGATATGCTGAGGAAGCTTGCTCCCATTCAGAATGGAGGTATCTCTGCTTCGGCCATTGCCAACATCTGTCGTCGGTATATTGAGTTCAAGGGTGGCCGAGACGAGTTTTTAAAGAAAGAAATGCATGAGGATCGTTACAGTTATTCAAACCAGAAGAGGGAGCTCGAGGTTGCCGGATAAGGTGTTGATGCCTTTGGCTGGTAAGTCCTTGTTTGTCCGTCAGGCGGAGCGGGTGAAGGCTGCGCGTTTGTCCGGGCGGGTGGTGATCGCAACGACTACGATGCCGGAGGATGATGCGATTGCGGATGTCTGTGACCAGGAGGGGCTGGATTGCTACCGCGGGGATGCGTTGGATCTGCTGGACCGGCATTACCAGGCTGGACTGGCGTATAACGCCGATGTCGTGATCAAGATCCCAAGCGATTGTCCTTTGATCGATCCGGCTATCATCGACCAGGTGATTGAATTTTATCAGGTGCATAAGGATAGGTATGATTTCGTCAGCAACCTGCATCCGGCAAGCTGGCCGGACGGGAACGATGTCGAGATCATTCCGATGCGGGTATTGGCAGAAGCCTGGAAGGAGGCGGTCAGGCCGCTGGAGCGGGAGCATACGACGCCCTTTATATGGGAAAGGCCAGAGCGGTATCGCATCGGGAATGTCGCTATGGGCGGCGGTCAGGACTATTCGATGAGTCACCGGTTTACCATTGACTATGCGAAGGACTATACGTTTATAAAGGCGGTCTTTGAGGAGTTATATCCGTCGGGTCCGATGTTTGGCGTGGGCGATATCCTGCGTTTGCTGGAACGCCGCCCGGATATTTATGAATTGAATGCGGAGTATGCGGGTGTGAATTGGTATAGGCTTCACCTGGATGAATTAAAGACAGTAACTGCAAAGCAAACGAAACAATTATAATCGACTATGATGAATACAACAATAGAAGGCCGGGCGAAAAGTGAACACGGGGTAGGGGCGGATATGGCTTTGCTGAAAGAGAGAGCGTTAAAGGTTCGCGAGCACATCATCCGGATGTCGCAAGGGGGAGGATGTTTTATTGGGGCTTCGCTTTCCTGTGTTGAGTTGATGGTTTATTTGTATGGAGAAGTGATCCGTCGTGACCCTGCTCAGCCTCAGAGTCCTGATCGCGATTATCTGTTCCTGTCAAAGGGGCATGATGTGCCTGCGTTGTATGGTACGCTGGTGGAGATGGGCTTGTTGCCGCCTGAGCGTTTGTCCAATCATTTGTCGACTTCGGATAGTATTTACTGGCATCCCAACCGGAATATACCGGGTGTGGAGTTTCATTCCGGTTCTTTGGGTCACTTGCCTGCTGTGGCGGCCGGCGTTGCGCTGGACTGTAAGCTGAAGGGCGCATCTAACCGGGTGGTTGTGATCACGGGTGATGGCGAGCTGAATGAAGGCAGTGTCTGGGAGACGATCCTGGTTGCAAATGCTTATGGGTTGGATAATCTCACCATTGTCGTAGACCGCAATCAGTTTCAGGCCAATATCCGCACGGAAGAGCTGGTGCCGCTGGAGCCATTGGCAGATAAGTTTGCCGCTTTTGGTTGTGAAGTGCGTCGGGTGAATGGACATTCTTTTGAGCAGCTGGAGGCGGCGTTTGGCGAGATGACGATCGGCGGGGGGCCGTGGGATGGTAATGGTGGCGGATGGCAGGATACGAACGGCGGCGGGCATCATGGCGGTGTTGGTGACGGTGGAACCTTGTACGGCGGCGGCCGGGGGAAGGTGAAGGTAGTGATCGCGGATACCGTTCGAGGCAAGGGGCTTCCCAGCATCGAAGCGCGGGCAGATCGTTGGTTCTGCTCTTTTTCCGCACGGGAAGTCGAACAGCTGCTGGAAGAGCTGCATGGCAACAAGAAAGCGAAAATTGAATCAGAAACATTAGTAGTACGATAATAACGATCTATATGACATACGAAGAGTTGTTAACGGATATGGCATTGAAGGACGAGCGGATGGTGGTTATGACTGCGGAGAACAGGGCGTTGGTAAGGAATATGCCCCAGACGCTGGGCAGGCGATTTATAGACACCGGCATCACGGAGCAGACGATGGTTGGAATGGCTGCGGGGCTTGCTTTACGCGGGCGTATCCCGGTCATCCATGCGCTGGCGCCTTTTCTGACGATGCGGGCTTTTGAGTTTATCCGTACCGATGTGGGGATTGCCAACCTGCCTGTCAAGCTGAGCGGTTTTATCCCCGGTTTTTTGTCGGATGGGAATGGGCCTACGCATCAGGCCATCGAAGACGTTTCGATCCTGCGTGGTATCCCGGGTATGGAAGTGTATGCTCCGGCAGACGAGGACGACCTGGTAAAGATGGCGCCTGCTGCCTGGACTTCGCAAGCGCCTGCTTATCTGCGGATCAATCATAAGAAAGGCAACTACGAACACGCGCCTTACGAGCCGGGCAAGGCAGAGGTAATTGCGGAAGGGACGGATGTGATGTTGTTGGTCTATGGATTTTTATTTGAAAATGCGATGGCTGCCCGTGAGCTGTTGACGATGCAGGGGTTGTCGGCTGGCCTGGTCAATATGCGTTCGCTGAAACCGGTAGATGAAGAAGCTATTGTGCGTGCGGCTGGTCGTTCGGGGCTTATCGTGACGATAGAAGACCATTTTAAGACGGGCGGTCTTTATTCCATCGTTGCTGAAATATTGTTACAGCGTCGGCTGACGGCGGATGTGCTGCCGCTGTCTTTGGGCGAGCGTTGGTTCAAGGCCGGGGTGTTGAGCGAGGTCCTGGCCGAAGCAGGTTTTACGCCGGAGAAAATGACTCAAACTATATTAACTCATCTGAAAAAGTAACTGACATGCCAAATAAAGTAGCCTTTAACGAGAATTATCCCGATATAACGGAGTCTGATAAACTTTACCAGCGAGCGAAGCCCATCATGAAGCCGGTAACGCAGACACTGGCCAAGGGCCCGGGACAATATATCAACGGCGTGGCTCCGAAATATCTGAAGAAAGGAAAGGGTGCGCGGGTATGGGATGTGGATGGCAACGAGTACCTGGATTACAATATGGCGATCGGGCCTTTATCCCTGGGTTATGCTTATCCCAGGATCGATGAAGCGATCGTTGCTCAGTTAAAAGATGGTATCACGTTCTCGATGATGCATGAGCTGGAGGTCGAGTTTGCCGAGTTGATCCATAAGGTGATTCCGAATGCCGAGGCGATCCGGATCAGCAAGACGGGCGCGGATGTTACCAGTGCTGCCGTTCGGGTGGCAAGAGCGTTTACCGGCAGGAACAAGGTGTTGTGCTGTGGTTATCATGGCTGGCATGACTGGTATATTTCCGTGACCAGCAGAAACAGTGGTATTCCTGCGGCGGTAAAGGATCTGAGTGCGACGATCGATTACAACAATATAGAATCGGTGAAGGAGGCGTTGGATGCGGATACAGCTTGTGTGATCCTGGAGCCTTTTGTATTTGAGGCGCCGAAGGAAGGTTTTCTGAAGGAGTTGAAGGCGTTGTGCGAGGCAAACGGGACGCTGTTGATCTTTGATGAAATGTGGACGGGGTTCCGTATTGCGGTGGGCGGTGCGCAGGAGTACTTTGGGGTGAAGGCGGATCTGGCTTGTTATTCCAAGGCTTTTGCAAATGGGATGCCGATCGCTTTGCTGACGGGTCGGAGAGACGTGATGGAGCTTTTTGAGGAGGAGGTGTTTTTCTTTACGACGTTTGGGGGCGAAGCCCTTTCTTTAGCGGCAGCGGTGGCTACGATCAACGAAATGATCGAGAAGAATGTTCCTGCCTACCTGGCATCCCAGGGTAAGAAGCTGAAAGACGGTTACAATGCGATCGCTGAAGAGTTGGGGATTGCTTCATATACCCGTTGTACCGGTTATGATTGCCGGTCGCTGGTAAGTTTCGATGCGGCGGCGGGTAATCCGTTGGAAGTAAAATCTTATGTACAGCAGGATCTGATCAAGCGCGGCATTTTATGGTCGGGTTTTCACAATATGAGTTTTAGTCATACCGGCGAGGATGTGGCGTATACGCTGGCTGCTTACCGTGAGGTGTTGGGACTGTTGAAGGAGGCTGTTACTGCCGGGGATGTGGCGGCACGTTTGAAGGGTAAGCCGGTCGAGGCGGTGTTCCGTAAGGTGAGCAATTTTAACACAAAACCTGTGGCGAAGATATGATGGATAAATTTTCATTAGAAGGCAGGGTTGCGATCGTGACGGGCGCCTGTGGTTTGTTGGGAACGAAGCATTGCGAGGCGTTGGCGGCTGCGGGCGCAACCGTGGTGGCGGCTGATCTCAATGAGGAGGCTGCGGCAAAAGTGGCGGGGGCGCTGAACAAAGCAGTGAAGGCCAAGGCAGAAGACGGAGGGGCCAAGGGGCATATGGGTATGGGAGTGGATGTGACGAGCCGGGCTTCTTTGGAGGCGGCGCGGGATCGGATATTGGCGGCTTATGGCCGGATCGATGTGCTGGTCAACAATGCTGCGATCAACGATATGTTTGAGAATCCTTTGCTGGCGGGACAGCAGTCTATGTTCGAGCATTACCCCCTGGAAATGTGGGACAAGTCGTGGCAGGTGAATGTCAGCGGTGTGTTTCTTTGTTCGCAGATATTGGGCGGGGTGATGGCAGCGCGTGGCGGCGGCAGCATCATCAATATTGCTTCGACGTATGGGATCGTGGCGCCCGATCAAAGTATTTACAAGAATGCTGCGGGCGAGCAGATCTTTTATAAGTCGCCTTCGTACCCCGTCACAAAATCTGCGGTGGTAGGCTTTACCAAATTCCTGGCTTCGTATTGGGGGCCGAAGAAGGTTCGTGTCAATACCTTGTCGCCGGGAGGGGTGGAGAATGCCCAGGATGAATTCTTTAAACAAAATTATTCTGCAAGGACTTTGCTGGGAAGGATGGCGGATGCTTCCGACTACCAGGGGGCTATTGTATTTCTCGCCAGTGATGCGTCGGCGTATATGACAGGGGCAAACCTGGTGGTTGATGGCGGGTGGACCGCGATATAATAAGAACTATGAGTGATATAAATTATAAAGAGAGAGCTTTAAAGATCAAGTGGCTGTTGACGGATGTGGATGGCGTATTGACTGATAATGGCGTTTATTATGGAGATAACGGGGAGGTGTTGAAGCGGTTTTCGATCCGGGATGGGATGGGAGTGGAGCGTTTGCGGAACCTGGCGGGCGTCGAGACGGCTATCATAACGGGGGAATTATCACCGTCTGTTGCGCGGAGGGCGGAGAAGCTGCGGATCGATGAGCTGCATCTGGGGGTGAAGGATAAGCTGGGCCGGTTGAATGAGTTGATGACGCGTTCGGGGATTGGCTGGGAGGAGATCGCGTATATCGGGGATGACGTCAATGACCTGGCGGTGATGGAAAAGGCCGGGTTGTGCGGATGTCCTTCTGACGCGATGCCGGAGATCGTGCGGATCGTGCATTATCACTGCAAAACGCCTGGGGGGCATGGAGCTTTCCGTGAATTTGCCGAATGGATTATTAACTTAAAACTATAGCGTATGAACAAGTCTTTCCGGGTCAGTGAAAAACGGGCTATCGGCGCCGGACAGCCGGTGTACATCATTGCTGAGATCGGCATCAACCACAATGGTTCGATGGATATCGCCAGGAAGCTGATCGACGAGGCAGTAGTTGCGGGGTGTGATGCGGTGAAGTTTCAGAAGCGTACGCCCGAACTGTGCACGCCAAAGGATCAGTGGCACCTGGAGAGGGATACCCCTTGGGGAAGGATGACGTATATCAACTATCGTCACATGGTTGAATTTGGTGTTGAAGAGTATTCCGAGATCGACGTTTATTGTAAAGAGAAGGGAATCGATTGGTTTGTCAGCTGCTGGGATGAGGAGTCTGTTGACTTTATGGAGCAGTTCAATCCGGGCGTGTATAAATTTGCGAGTGCTTCGCTGACAGATCATGCGTTGATCGAGAGGGTGGTAAAGACTTGCCGTCCTTACATCCTTTCTACCGGGATGTCTACGATGAACGAGATCAGGGAAGCAGTTGAGCGGTTTGGAACGGACAATCTGATGATTGCGCACAGCACGTCGGCTTATCCTTGTGCGCCTGAGCAGCTGAATCTGAGAATGATCGATACCTTGTCCGAGTTGTATCCCGGTGTGCCGGTCGGTTATTCCGGTCATGAGACGGGTTTGGCTACTACGGTTGCGGCGGTTGCGATGGGCGCCAGTTTTGTAGAGCGGCATTTCACGCTGGACCGTGCGATGTGGGGAAGCGATCAGGCTGCTTCGGTTGAGCCGCAGGGTATGCAGAAGCTGGTTCGTGATATCCGGGATGTGGAGCTGGCTTTGGGCGATGGTATCAAAAGAGTGTATGACAGCGAGCTTGGAGCAATGAAGCGGCTGCGCCGGGCACGGAGTGTGGAGGCTTCTTTGTAATGGGACATATCGTCTATTATACCACAGGGATACTTATCCTGAGCGTATTTATATTTGTCTGGCTGGAACGGGAATTCCCTTATACAAAGGGAATTCCCCTTTTCAGGGAGGGCTTTTGGGTAGACCTTATCTGGTATACCTTTATCCAGAGTTATTTTTTACAGATCCTGATCTTCGATTATATCATCGAGCCGCTGGATCATCGTTTTCAGTTGTCGAGGCTGCAGCTGGTGGGGCATTGGCCGATTGCGCTGCAGGTCTTGTTTTTCCTGGTGGTTCATGATTTTTATATTTACTGGTTTCACCGGGCGCAGCACCACTCCAGGTTATTATGGAGGACGCATGAGGCGCATCACTCCAACAAGGAGATCGACTGGCTGGCGGGGACGAGGAGTCATTCGATGGAGATCATCATCAACCAGACGATCGAGTTTGCCCCGATCGTGCTGTTGGGGGCAAATCCCATCGTAGTGCCGATAAAGGCGCTGATCGATGCCGTTTGGGGGATGTGGATCCATTCTAACATCGATGTCAACACGGGTAAGCTGCAATATGTGATCAACGGTCCGGAGATGCATCAGTGGCATCATGCCAATGATAGAGCTGTTTTTTATGCCAATTATGGGACTAAATTTGCTGTCTGGGATTGGATTTTCGGTACGGCCTATTTGCCGGGGCGGAAGAAGCCTGCGGAATATGGTTTGCCTTATGAATATCCAGAGGATTATTTTTTACAGCATTGGCATGCGGTGAAGCGGATCGATGAGAAGCAGCTGGCGGAGAAGTCGGCCTGGTTCCGGTCTTATCATACTTCGCGGCAGCGGCTGATGGGATGGGTCTTAAAAAAGCGGAGAGTCTGACATGGCCTGGTTTTATTTATTTATTGCTTCGATATTTGAGATTGCGTGGACATTCTCTTTGCGGTTTTTGAGCGTGAAGAAACTGAAGTCTGTTGAGTGGCGCGGTTTCTTCACGCATCCTTCCGCATGGGCGGCGATCTGGCCCTTTGCCGGTTATATCGTGTTTGGGCTGGGGAATGTGATCTTCTTTTCGATGGCGATGAAGGAGATACCGCCATCTACGGCTTTGGCGGTCTGGATGGGGGCAGCGCTGGTGGGGGTGAAGCTGGTCGAAGTGTTCTTTTTAAAGGGGGAGACGAATGTCTGGCAGGTCGTTTATATGGGGTTGATCCTGGTGGGCATTGTGGGACTGAAGGGGCAGGCTAGTTGATTAGCAGCTTTATGATATTATAAGGCCCGCAGTTTTATTACTGCGGGCCTCATTTTTTATTCCGTTTTTAGACTTTTTACCGGGCTTACCATGGCGGCCTGGATGGCTTTGTAGGCGATCGTGAGGCCTGCGATGAGCAGGGAAAGCAGGATGGTCAGCAGGAAGATGCCGGGGCCGAGGGTGATCCTATAGGCATAGGCCTGCAGCCATTGGTTCATCAGGTACCAGCCGAGTGGTACTGCGATGGCGAATGCGATCAGGATGAGTACGATAAATTCCTTCGAGAAGAGGTATACGATATGGCCGAGTGAGGCGCCAAGCGTTTTACGGATACCGATTTCTTTTGTGCGTTGGACGGTCATAAAGGAGACGAGTCCGAAGAGGCCAAGGCAGGAGATAAGGATGGCGATCCCGGCGAAGATCTGGTAGAGCAGGGACAGCTGGGTATCGGATTTATAGAAGTGTGCTAGTTGGTCATCAACGAAGCTATATTCGTAGAGGGATTCCGGAAAGGCAGTGTTCCAGTTGGCTTTGATGGCAGCAAGTGCTGTGGAGAGGTTTTGCGGATTGACCTTTACGCTCATGAGCCGGTATGACTCTTTTCTTGTTGTCATCAGTACGGGCGGGATCTCTTCTTTTAATGAGCCCGTGTTATAGTCTTTGACGACGCCTGTGATGGGCGCTTCGAAGTGGTGGTTGTCCCAAAGGCCGATGGTTTTTCCGATGGCTTCTTGCGGATTGCTGATGCCCAGTTTTTTGATGAGTGTTTCATTGACCACATAGCCTCTTACAGTGTCTGCTGAAGGATAGGGGGCGCCGGCCACAAATTCCAGGTGGTATAAATTAAAATAGCCTGTGTCGGCCCATTTAAGGTCTGCGCCCCAGTCTGTTTCTTTTGTCGAATGATTATAGTGGATGCCGCTGAACCAGGCTGTTTCGTCGGAGGGGCTGCCAAAGCTGAAGCTCACGCTTTCGATCCCCGGTTGTCTGAGCAGTTCTGCGCGAAGGTCCGATATTTTACTCCGGCTTACGCTATCGCCGGGTATGGGTGTTGTGACGACGGCGTCCTTGGTATATCCGAGCGGTTTGTTCTTGAAAAAATTTAGCTGAGAAACGACTACCAGCGTACCGATGATCAGGGTTTGTGCGATACCAAACTGGAGGATGACGAGTCCTCGTCTTAGCGAGATGCCTTTTGTTCCGGCTGCGCTTATTTTATTCTTCAGGGCCGTATATGGTTTAAAGCCGGACAAGACGAGTGCCGGATAAAGACCGGAGAGACCGCTGACGACGATCAGTACCAGGGCGAGGAATGCCAAGACAGAAGGCCTAAGGAAGAACCAGGTGTCGAGATGTACCTGCAGTAACTGGTCGAGCAGCGGCAGTACCGCTTTACCGACGATAATGGCTAATGCGAGTGCGATAGCGGTTATGATAAAGGTTTCGCCGATAAACTGGAAAATCAGTTGGTTTCGGGAGCTGCCCAGTACTTTGCGGACGCCTACTTCTTTTGACCGGCGGACGGCCTGGGCGGTGGACAGGTTGATAAAATTGATACAGGCGATGATGAGCAGGAACAGGCCGATCAGGCCGATTGCTTTGATCAGGTTCTTGCTGAATGGGTGATAGGTAAAGATATCGATACCAGAATCGTAGTGCATGGCGGTCAGCGGCTGCAAGGTCATGCTTTCGCGTGAAGCGTAGGGCTCGGGTATATGGCGTTTGGCAAAAGCGGCCAGCTGCTGATAGAAGATTTTTGTATCCGCGCCTTCCGGCAGTTCTACAAAGTTGTAGTTCTCGCCCAGGACGGTAATCCAGTCATTCCTATTGCCGTAGTATTCTCCGCCTTTTGTTTTCATAGAAACATAGGACATCACTATCTGCAAAGGGAAGTCGGTGTTGGGCGGCGGGTCTTTTATGATCCCTGTTACTTTCCAGTCCGTGTGGTTGTTGTAGCGGATGGTCTGGCCCATGGCTTTGTGCCAGTCGCCGAAGAATTTGTTGGCATCCCGTTCAGTCAATACGATCGTATTGGGTTCGGCCAGGGCTGTTTTTTTGTCACCGGCGAGCCAGTCGAAGTCGAACATGCTAAAGAAGTCGGGGTCTGCGTAGTAAGCCTCCTCTTCTTTAAATTTATTTGTGCCTATGCTGAAGATATTGCCTTCGTTGCGAAGGATAGAGGCGACGCCTTTAAGTTGTTTGAAGTCAAGTTTCAGCGCATCCGCGGTGGGGAAGGGGACACCGCTCTGATAGCTGGTGGTTGGGCCAAGGCCAACGGTCAATACCCTGTAGATATGGTCTTTTTTATGATGGAACGTATCAAAGCTTGTCTCATACTGAACAACGAGGAAGATCAGCAGACAGGAGACGATGCCTACTGTCAGGCCTATCACGTTGATGGCGGTAAAGGTTTTGTGGCGAAGGAGGGTTCGCCAGGCGGTTTTGAGATAGTTCTTTATCATGAACGGCTATCTGTCAATTTGATGCCATAGTTATAAGCCGTTGGTTTGTAGATTCTTGGGTTGGGGGTTTTTGCCGTCGTGTATCAAAAGCGGACAAAGGTCGTTCGGGTACGGACAGGGGGCGTCTGACGGCCGGGATTGTTGGAACCGGGTAGACGAGCGGTTTAGTTGAAAAGCTGGAGCAGGGCGTTAGTCGTCATCTCAGTTTCGGCCTGTAGGAGGAGGTTATTAAGGGAATGGAGTTCCTTTTCGGTGAGGAAGATCTGGCAGCAGGGCATGGGGGTGGGCATTACGATGGATTTCTGGTCATCGCTGAAGGGAGTAAGGGATTCCGTTCTGTTTCGGATAAGATCGCAGAAGATCTCGAAGTCCGTCTTATTGAGCGTAAGAATGGTGGTTCCGAATCCAAGTTGGATATGGCCGCATTCTTTGCATTGGAGGGCGTAACCTTCGACTCCGGCGTAGACTTGCTTTAGTTTGCACATAGGCGCTGAGGGTGAATTTTTCTGTAAGTTAGGGGCGGTTCTTGGGTAGCGGGTGCCGCGTTAGGGAAAACTGCTTTCGAGAAACGGAAAAAGGAAACCGCCCTGGTGGCGGGGCGGTTTTGATATTATGGAGGGGAAGGGTTATTTTTTGATGCTCGACTTGGTTTCTTCTACGAAGGATAGGGATGTTCCTGAGATTTCGGCTATTTGTTCGTTGGAGAAGGAGGATAGGGTGAGGAGTTTGAGGACGATGGAGCGCAGGGCTTCTTTGCGTCCGTCTTCTTTAGCCTGCTGTTTGACGAATTCAAGCATTCCTTCTGCTTCTTCTTTTGCTTGCTCTTTAGCCTGCTGTTTGACGAATTCAAGCATTCCTTCTAC
>JAATGQ010000095.1 GCA_015654595.1 Chitinophagales bacterium
AAGTTTCAAAAGACCCTGGCCAAGGAATTCCGGCGGCCACCGGGTTTCGTTTTCCGACATGAGATCGCCTCCCTGTTCTTTATTTCACTGGTAGCAGAAAAGGACCGGCCCGCCATTATTGATATGGTGGTAGCACATCATAAATCCATTTATAATGATACCGGCAACATGGGTCTCCTGGACATGGTAGCATGCATCCAGGATTGTTTTGAGAGGCACATCCTTGGATTTTCCACCTGGGCACAGGACGCCCTGGGCATCCTGCAATATTTCGGGTTTCCCGTTCGACCAATCAGTGAAACCGAGGCGAGAGAGAACTTTGAAGCAGTAGTAGCGCATTGCGCGGCTAAAACATATGGTTATTCAAAATGGAAAGGTTTGCTGATTGCGGCAGATCACCTGGCTTCAGCCATGGATTCAGCAGCCTCCCAGGTAACGAGCCGCCTTTTCATCCGGCCAGATCTTCGTTTTTATACCCGGCAGGCAGCGCTTTATCCG
Source organism: Chitinophagales bacterium (assembly GCA_015654595.1). Classification (GTDB taxonomy): domain Bacteria; phylum Bacteroidota; class Bacteroidia; order Chitinophagales; family Chitinophagaceae; genus Puia. The sequence goes on from JAATGQ010000095.1 coordinate 499, forward strand.
CTATCGGCCATTACCGGGGATGATCCGCGGACCCATACATTGGTAACCGCCCCTACCGGCGCCGGTAAAACAGACTTCCTGCTGAAACGCTGCAAAGGCCGGGTATTCTACATGCTCCCCTTCCAGGCTTCCATCAATGCCATGTATGAAAGGATAAAAAACGACCTCAAGGACACTAATGCCCAGATCCATTTACTTCATGCCGCTTCAGCCCTGAAACTGGAAGGTAAGAGCCTGGAAGAAAAGATCCTGCAGCGGCATATCGGCGCCTCCATTAAAGTATTGACCCCTCATCAGGCCGCAGCCCTTGTTTTTGGCACAAAAGGATATGAGGCCCTGATTGCAGACCTTACCGGCTGTGATATCATCCTGGATGAAATACATACCTATTCAGACACTACCCAGGCCATTGTACTGAAGATTGTAGAGATACTATGCGCATTGCACTGCCGGGTCCACATCGGGACGGCTACTATGCCAACGGCATTGCACGGGCAACTGCTACAACTTATGGGCGGCAAAGCACACGTGTATGAAGTGAAACTGCCAGATTCAGTACTGGACACCTTCAATCGTCATATCATTTATAAAGCGGAATGTTTTGAAGATATGGAAGGAGTGATAAAAGATGGTATTGAATCTAAAAAGAAAGTCCTGATCGTTGCCAACCGGGTTACAAGAGCACAGGAACTATTCAAGCAACTGGACGAGCAATATCCACAAGTAGAAAAAATGCTGATCCACAGCCGGTTTAAGCGTGGTGAAAGAGCAGCATTGGAAATGAAACTAAAAAACACGTTCAATGAAAGTAACGAAGCTTGTATTGTCGTTGCCACCCAGGTAGTGGAAGTAAGCCTGGATATCAGCTTTGACCTCATGATCACCGATGCGGCGCCTATCGACGCGCTAATCCAACGGTTCGGCAGGATCAACCGCAGGAGAACCCAGGATACCATCGGCCGTTACAAACCGGTGTATGTGCTGGCGCCACCTGAAAACGAAGCAGAAATAAAGCCATATAACGCAGCGGTGGTGGCAAGAAGTTATGAAGCCTTACCGCATGCAACGGTATTGCAGGAAAAAAGGCTCCAGGAATTGATTGATAGCGTATATCCGCAAATTGAATATCCTGATATAGGTTTAAATACTGTTTTTGTAAATGGTAAATGGCGCATTAAAGAATTATGGCATCATCCTAAATCCGCATTATTGGATGCACTGGAAATAGACACGATCGCCTGTATTGTAGAAACAGACAAAGATCTATATGAATCATCCAACTATGCGGAGCAAACCAAAATGGAGATCCCGGTCTCTTACCGCACGATCGCGTATAATGGCCTTACCCAGTTGAGAACTGGTACTAAACCATTTGTAATACCTTCAAAAGCCTACATTCCCGACTTAGGGTTTATAGCTCCATTTGCACGGCCCGGATTTGATGACGTAACCTCCCGGTTCTTTTAAGCATAACTAATTATGATAGCAGCAAATATTGGAAAAATATTCCTGAAAGCATATAACGAAAAATATGAGACCTCCTATCGGGGGAAAGACTTTTTCGTTGAAAAATATTTCCCTTTATTCTTCGATGAAGAAAAGTATATGCAATGGGTGACCAATTCTCCCTTCGTACAGGGGATCAAGAAAGGAGCGCCTCCATCTGCCCCGGAGCGGAAGCAGAAATTATTAGCCTTAACAGAAAAAGTGTCCAACAGCGGGGCGGATGCCAGTATTGCTATCGGTTTTCCCTCCCTGGATTTGACCGCTACCACTTCAGGGCAATTAACCAATTTATCCCTCCCGCTGGATGAAGAAGACGTTTACCTGTCCTGGATTGGAAGTGGCCTGGGAGTAGGCATACAGGGCGGCTTATCCATCCTTTTTGATAAGCCGGCACTATTGCTGGACATTTTTGATGGATGGAGTGTTTATCGTGATTATTTGAACAGGATGCCGCAGCTAAGAGGCAACCAGATCAACACCTGGAATGGGCAATGGGTAGCGCACCGCTACAATCCCCATCTTTATGACCCGGACGATCCTACCGCAAGTTTCACCGGGATAAGCGCCACCAAAGATGGAGGCCAGGAAGTTGACACCCAGTCCTGGGTCACCATACTGATCGGCATTTGCCGTACTTATCCTGACTCTCAACTAACCGGTTATGTATATAATCTTGGACAAACCAATACCACCATAGGTTTTATCCCCTTCCGACTGCCCCAGATAAAATTACCGTTTGACTTATATGAAAAATATTTCGGCACTACAAAACAGGAGGAGGTAAAACATTTATTCGGTACAGCATTTGGCTTCACCAAAGCGTGTCAGATGGGGGCTATTGGCATTAATGCGATGGAGCCCAAAGGGCTTCGTGATTATATCGATAAAGGGAAATTACCTGTTTACAACGAACAGGATGAAGAAAAGAAAATCAATTTCAACACTTATCAAATCTGGTTATTAGCTATGCTTAACAATGAACAACTCTGGGAGAATGCGCAACAATTTGCCAGCGCGCTTCATCAGTATGCGCTTAGTAGCGATAAAGGAAAAAAGGACAAGGCCAATCAGGTAAAATCAGTATTGTCCGCTGCCAGGAAGAAACAGTTTATCGATAGCCTTACTGTTATTGCAGAAGATGCAGCCAATGAGACAGATAAAACAAGTTATGCAGAAATGGGCAGGTTAGTTCATTTAATGCCGGAAGACAATGTACCCTACTTCCTGACATTAGTTCGCTTTCAATTTGCAATCATTCATAAATAACAATCAAAAAATATAAATTCAAAACTATACACATGAAACCTTACATTTATTTAAGGGCATTAAAACATGCAGAACATACCGTATTTGGCGTTGAGGATGGTCAAAAAACCTATTATGACGTGCAGTTCGGAAGGTACTGCGCCTACTCAAGCGGCCAGCAGGTAAAACGTTCTATCCTGGAAGAACTCACGTCCGACCTGCACGTGCCTATGGCCCCTGTAACTTTTAATTATAACATTACAAAAGATAAACAATTAGAGAACAAAGAACCCTGGTCTCCCTGCGATCCCAATTATGTGGATCAGCTCATTGGCGGATGGATGCGGGCGGGAGACGGCATTACCGTTAAAAGACGCAGCCCATTATCCATCTCTGCTATGCGTCCGCTGCACCCGCTTTTATCCGGCACCTCGGCGGAGAACATCACCTTTGACAGGAGCAACCGGCCGGACAATAATCCTGTAAATGTAAGGATGGCCGGAAGCGACAAATTGCTGACCGAAGAAGAGATAGAATCTTATTTAACTACCAACAACCGGAGTCTGCCACGTCGAAACTGGATACCCAATAATAAAAGAACGCAAGGTCTTTTTGTATATGATGTCGCTATAGACCTTAGAACTTTATTTTCTGTTTCCACCAACCAACATGAACCCGAATTAAGCAAAGAAAAAATAGAAGAATTAAAAACCAAAGGTTGGATAGCAGGAGAAAATACTTTTGGCAAATGCCT
>JAATGQ010000029.1 GCA_015654595.1 Chitinophagales bacterium
ACGGCGTATCCGACCCTTCCACGATGTATCCTCCCGATAGCGATGTTCGTTTGACCAATATCGATATGATCGTCGGCAGCAGCACTCACCCATCCTTGAGCTGGGCAACCGGCCAGGCTGTGTCTGGTCAGGCGCAGAAGACGGTGGTGGTCAGTAATAGCTCGACCAACGGAGAAGTCGATATCTATTTCCGTTAGTGACCGGGTTTCTTTTTACCCTTTCCATTATATACAAAGGCCGCTGGTATGTTTACCGGCGGCTTAGCCCGGCAAAGGGCACTTTGCCGGACGTAATGAAAAAACAGGCCGCCTGGTTTATTCCGAGGCGGCCTGTTTATTTTGGAAGCGGTCAGCTACTTTATTCCGAAGCGGCCGGTTTTTTCTCAAAGCGGCCGCCTACTTTATTTTCGAAGCAGGCAGTGTTTTATGAAAGCGGTCAGCTTTTTCTCAAAGCAGCCGCCTGCATTATTTTCGAAGCAGTCAGCTTTTTCTCAAAGTGGCCGCCTACTTTATTTCGACGCGGCCAGCTTTCTATGAAAGTGTCCGGCTTTTTATTAAGACTTTCCGCCGCGGAAGCATTCGCAGCGCAGGAATCTATTGTGCCTTCTGGAATGTCAAGGTCAGATGACTGGACAATGGCGCAGTCATTCTGAAAGTACCAGTATAGCCCGTATACGTAGTATCCTTGTTCAGGTACATCGTCATCGAAGACCCGTTGATCTGATAGGTGGCGCCATAAGAGTTCAGCGGAACATTGAAGCCTACAGCAGGGTAAGGGATGCTGCCGTGGGGGAAGGTCACCGAATCCTTTCCCGTTACCTGCAGGAAAGCAAAGGTCACGTCCACAGAGCTAAGTTTCGGGGTCAATACCTCCGTGGTATCTTCGATTTTAATACCATTCTGGTAATCCTGTGCAGACATGATCGTACTCGCGCTATACGAAAGGCCGGTTACAGCCAGCGAGTCGTTTGCAAACTTAAAGTTACCGGTCACATCCGTCATCTGGTAATTCGCTTTGAATACGATCGAGTCCACTTCCGAGCTGGCTGTATCATGCCCTACTTCTATAGAAGTGGCATCGACGGCAACCCCCTTCAGGTTCCAGCTTCCGGTCACATTAATAGTAGAAGATTTGTCGCTCTTATGGCAGGCAGCCATTACGCTTACAAGGACAATCAGAGATAAAAATGCAGTTTTTCTGGGCATATATTAGATTTTAAAAAAAATGGGCTTTTACGCTCACCCCAAAAACGCGGATTGAAGTGCTTTATTATAAGTAGAAATACCTAAAAACTTTAGAAACTTAAGTAGGGGGCGCGACGCTGAACGTTTCAACAAAGGAAAGTTGAACGTTTTAACAAAGCTGCGGGTGGCTGGTAGGGCGGAACTTTGTGGGAAAAAACAGCGGAATAAAATGAAATCCCTCACACAGATCTATATCGACGGGGCCTTTGTGGCGCCCCACGGAACACAGGTTTTTGACCTCATCAGCCCCACAACAAACCAAAAGACCGGCGAGGTCGTCCTTGGCGACGAACAGGATGTCGACGCTGCGGTTGCAGCGGCAAAAGAAGCATTTAAGAGCTTTTCACAGACTACCCGCGAGGAGCGCATCCACTGGCTTCAGCGGCTGCACAATGCTGTTGCCGCCAGGGAAGCGGAGATGGTCGATAGTATGGTCAGCGAATACGGAGCCCCCCTTGCTTTTTGTAAGGCAAGCGCCTCCTACGCGGCCGCTTCCATCCGGACGATGATCGACATCCTTGTCCCCTTTGATTTTGTCCGCGAGGCCGGAAAATCAAAGGTCCGGCTCGAACCGGTTGGCGTAACGGGCATCATTACCCCATGGAATGCGAGCAACAGCTTTATCTGTAATAAGTTGTCGACGGCTATTGCTGCGGGTTGTACGGTCGTCATAAAGCCCAGCGAGATGAGTGCCGCGCAGACACAGGTGATGATGGAAGCCATTCACGAAGCGGGTCTGCCGCATGGTGTGGTCAATATCGTGAATGGCGTTGGCGACGTCGTTGGATCGGCTATTACCCGACACCCCGGTATTGCAAAGATCTCCTTTACCGGTTCGACGGCTGTCGGGAAGAGCATTGCCAAAGGCGCTGTAGATACGATGAAACGTGTGACGCTTGAGCTTGGCGGCAAGTCTCCGAACATCATCCTCGACGATGCCGAGCTCGGGACCGCTATCCCCATGGCCGTGTTTGGCGCTTATATGAATAACGGGCAGGCCTGTATCGCCCCAACCCGTCTATTGGTCCCTGAAGACCGTCTTGCGGAGGTCAATGCGCTGGCGCTGGCGGCGGTAAAGCAGGTTCGTGTCGGCGACCCGAAGGATGCCGCGACGACGGTGGGGCCGCTGGTGAACAAGCGGCAGTTCGAACGCGTGCAGGGATATATCCGTCTTGGACAGGAAGAGGGTGCGACGCTGCTGGCTGGCGGCGAAGGGAAGCCCGAGGGGTTAGAGGCCGGGAACTTTGTAAGGCCGACGATCTTTACAAATGTCCGTAACGATATGCGTATTGCGCAGGAGGAGATCTTTGGGCCGGTGCTTTCGATCATACCTTACAGCAGCGAGGCTGAGGCGGTGCAGATCGCGAATGATACCACTTATGGATTGGCGGCTTATATCAGCTCTGCGGACCTAGACAGGGCTCGTCGGGTGGCTTCGAAGATCGAGGCGGGAAGGGTCTGTATAAACGGATTCTCGCATGACCCTCATGCGCCGTTTGGGGGCTTCAAGCAGAGTGGTATTGGGAGGGAGTATGGGGTGTATGGGCTCGAGGAGTACCTTGAACCAAAGGCTATTTTGGAGTAGGTAGGCGGTTCGCCCGCAGGCACACAGCCCGTGTCGCCGGTCAGGCAAGGCCCGGCGGTTTGGCGGTTTGGCAACGTAGCCTCCTCGTCCGTCGCTGGCGGGGGGGGGTGGCGGTTCGGCGGTTTGACGACGTAGCCTCCTTGATCAGCGAAGGCTGGCGGTTTGGCGAAGCCTGGCGGTTTGGCGGTTCGGCGACGTAGCCTCCTTGTCCGTCGCAGGCGGGCGGTTCGCCCGCAGGCACACAGCCCGTGTCGCCGGTCAGGCAAGGCCCGGCGGTTCGGCGGTTTGGCGACGTAGCCTCCTCGTCCGTCGCAGCCCGGTGGTTCGGCGACGCGGGCATCTCTCCAAATTAGGCTTAATTTTACAGCACATGAGCAGCCGGCCGGTCATATCCCCAATCAATTATTCCTGCTACTATTCGCAGTCGCGGGAGGGAGAGCAGTTTGTACAGGTGCATAGCCTGGGGATCGTTTTGTCCGGGACGATGGAGTTTGATGATGGGCAGCAGAAGCAGCAGTTTGTAAAGGGCGATATTTATATGGCGCGGAAGGATCGACTGTTGAAGTTTGTCAAGTGGCCGGCGCTGGGTGGTGAGTTTAAGTCGATGTCGATCTGGTTTGACGAGGAGACGCTACGCTCCTTCGCGCTGGAACATGGATACAGCGGGGGCGGCGATGGTTGGCGGGGGAGTGACGCCGGCGGTGCGGGAGGGGTGCGGGATGACGCGGGTGCGGGCGCCGGCGGTGCGCGCGGACCGTTGGTTAACGCGGATGCGGATGATTCGCGCGGTGGTCGCTCACGTGGGGGCGATGCGAGCGCCGGCGGTGCGCGCGGGGTGCGGGATGACGCGGCCTTTATGGTTGTCGCGCAGGAAGCGCCGATCGTGGCCTTTATGCAGTCGCTGGTGGCTTATGAGCAGATAAAGAGCAAAGCCGAGTTGCTGCGGTTGAAGCAAAAGGAGGCGTTGTTGTTGATCCTTACCTATTACCCCTGGTTAAAGCATGTGTTGTTTGACTTTTCTCCGCCGGGCAAGATAGATCTTGAAGGGTTTATGCAAAAGAACTTTCACTTCAACGTTAGATTGGACCGCTTTGCTTACCTGACGGGGCGAAGCCTTTCGACCTTCAAAAGGGATTTTGAGAAGATCTTTCACCAGACGCCAAGCCGCTGGCTGCTGCATCGCAGACTGCAGGAAGCTTACCGGCTGATCCGCCAGCAGGGGAGACCGGCTTCCGACGTATATTTAGACCTCGGCTTTGAGGATCTCTCGCACTTTTCTTACGCATTCAAGAAAGAGTTCGGCCTGGCTCCTTCCCGGATAGGATTGGATGAGCGGCATTGACCAGTCAGCGGAAAGTCTGTATCTTTATCGTCTAATTCCGAATGAACATGAAAAAATCTTTGGCGTTACTTTCGACCGGACTGCTGCTTGGCGCCGCGTCGCTGGTGTTGTTAAAGTTCACTGCTATACCCGATTTTGTGTTGGGTATCGAGCAAGGCGCCGCATTGGCGTTGCTGTTGTTGGGTCTCGGCGGGATTTGGAAGGCTAAGAAGAATAGGGCAACGGCATAAACTCTACTTATATACCGATAAGAGGCTGTATCAAAAGGCCGATACAGCCTCTTCTTATTCGGGTCCCGATGGAGCAGAGATTTAATAACATCTATTGAGCCATTGGCGGCTTTGACTTAGCGGATGGGGCGGCGGGGCGCGCTTATTCGAATAATTTTGACCCACACCAAACGTCCATTTTATGGCCTTGCCTCCGCGCGAAGTCCGCTACAGAAAAGGAGCGATCTATCCCATTTTGGGTTTCCTGGTCCTTATGGCTACCATTCCATTTGTAATGCTTTTTGCAAGCCCCATCTTTATGACATGGAGTATTATCCTGTCATTTGCGGTCACGCTGCTGCTCCTATTTTTTATCGGCAGGATGTTGTACCAACGCCTGACCAGCCCCGAACCAGTGATGACCTTTTACAGCGACAAGCTGATCCTGCACCGTAAAAAGAACAAAGGCATTTATTGGACCGCGATCACAGATTGGAAGATCAGAAGCAATAAAAGCAACTATTACCTTGTCATCCGTACGAACGAAGGCAGGACAAGAGTAGAGCTCAACCTGTTGGATCATTCTTCAAAAGACATCCGATGGTTGATGGAAACGTACATACAGCAACCAGGGCCGGGCAGGGTAAGAAGCATGATATAGCCAACGCATAGGCAGTCTCGTTAAATCGTTGAAAAAGCCTGGGATGTTTCCCGGGCTTTTGTATTTTTACCGCGCCGCCGCGCCATAACTCTTATGAAATCTGTCATCAGGATCAAGGACCACGAGGATGGAAAACTTATAACGATCAGCTCTTTTGGGAGAGGCAAGACGTTTGAGCTGATTTATGGGCTCGCGTTCATCCTTTCGGCAATTTATTTTGCTATCGAGATGGGAAATTCCTGGGACAAGAATAAGGGAGCCGTTATCTTCTGTTTCGTTTTCATGATCGTATTTACGATTGCGGCTTACCGTGTGCTAAACAAGATTGCAGAGACGGAAAAGCTCTTTATCAATAAAGAAAGACTCGATATTATCACGACCAGGCTGCTCATCTTTGAAAAAAGATCCTACGTGCTGGCCGAAATTTCGGACTTCCATTTCGACGACGTGGAAACCCCGCGTGCACCGCTGGAAGGCGATACCGTCGACTACTTTGGCTTTCAAGGCGACCGGAAAGTTATAAAAGATCTGTTTGCCGATGGCAAAGCCTCTTTTCTCTATCGCGGCAGACGTGTTCGTTTTGGAAAGGCACTCGCCTCCTGGGAGTTCAACGAACTGGAAGTCCTGTTATACGGCATGTCAGGCAACGACCTACGCTATACCGACGAGTTCGAGCGTCGGAACTTTCCGAAAAATTAGCGCAGGGGGCTGCGTTCGTCCACTGCGGTTGAAAAACGCGATGAGCTGCGTCCGGCCCTACGGCCCTACGGCAAAAAAAACGCGATAGGCTGCCCTATGGTGTAAAAGCAGGCGAGTTCCCCCTGCGTCGCGATCGCCCACAGCGTCGCCGGAATGGCATATAAAGCGCGATGATCCGGCGCGGTCTCCAACGCGCTGCATAAGCCCAAAAACCATAACTTTGGCGGCTTACAACCATCGAATGACAAAGAGGCTCCCCTTTCTCTTGCTTTTATTGATCCCCTCTATCTTAAAAGCGCAATCGCTATTCAAGGGGCTTGTCCTGGACCAGGCGACGCATGAGCCGCTGAGATGGGCAGTGGTGACCGATCTGCAGACACAACGGAATGAGCTGACGGATGAGCAGGGGTATTTTTCGTTCCCCCATCTTGGCTTGCCCGCTCGCCTGGAAATATCGGCCATCGGCTATAAGGTAAAACAAATAACCGTTACGACCGCTGCGGAAGGGATGAACCTGTTTGTCGAAAAAGGAAGCCTCGACCTCTCCGCTGTAACCGTTACTCATCAAGCCTCGAATGTCGTAGGTTCGTTTCGGATGCTGAGTCAATTGGATTTAAATCTTCAGCCGCTGCGGTCCGCACAGGACCTTCTTCGATTGGTACCGGGCCTTTTCATTGCGCAGCACCAGGGCGGCGGCAAGGCTGAACAAATTTTCCTGCGCGGCTTCGATGCCGACCATGGTACGGACGTCAATATCACCGTCGATGGGATACCCGTCAACATGGTCTCGCAGGCACATGGACAGGGATATGCCGATATGCATTTTATCATCCCCGAAACGATTGCCGGCTATGATTTTGGCAAAGGCCCCTACTACACCGATAAAGGAGATTTCACGACGGCGGGCTATGTAGCTTTTGACACGAAACAGGCCCTGGATCAGAATATGATCAAGCTGGAGGGCGGCCAGCAGGCTACGGGACGGGCCGTTGCCATGCTTAACCTGCTGCCTGCTGCTGCGCGCGACAAGGGACAAAGCGCTTATATCGCGGCGGAAGGACTGTATTCGAACGGACCCTTTGACTACCCGGAACACTTCAACAGGGAAAATCTGTTCGGACGGCTTATGACACCCGTGGGCCATTGGAATAACCTTACCCTGATCCTGTCAACGCTTTCATCGAAGTGGCGGGCTTCAGGCGAGGTACCCAACAGGGCCGTTGCGGAAGGCTATATGAAAGACCGGTTTGGCGTGATCGATAGCGCGCAGGGCGGCAATACGACCCGGACCAATGCGATCGTTCGCCTGGAGACGCGGCTGAACGATCATCTTACTTTACAAAACGAAGCTTACTATTCGCATTATTTCTTCAACCTGATCTCCAACTTTACCTTTTACTATTTCTATCCCGGGACCGGCGACGAGTTCCGCCAGCACGAACAGCGAAATCTTTATGGTTATACGGCAAGGCTGCAGCACAAAGCCTATTTCGACAGGGCCAGCCTTGTTTCCACAGCGGGCTGGGGGCTGCGTTATGACCAGGTATCACCCTCCTTTATCGCGCATACGCTCAACGGAGACACCCTTCTCAATTATATTCAATTGGGATCGATACGCGAGACTGCGCTTCATGGCTATCTCGATGAAACCCTGCACAGCGGGAAATGGCTGTTCGATGCGGGCTTCCGGGTCGACTATCTGCACTTTTTCTATGGCAACAACGCGCCTGCTTCGGATACCAGCGCTGCTGTTTATTCCGGCTTGAATACAAGGGCAGGCAAGGCAATTGTAAGTCCCAAGTTCAATGTCCAGTATACCGCAAATTCTGAACTTCAGCTATATGCCAAACTGGGCAAGGGTTTTCATTCCAACGACGCCCGCATCGTGATCGCTAATACCGGCTACCAGATCCTGCCGGCGGCTTATGGCGCTGATCTGGGCATGAACTGGAAGCCGGCGCCCCGTCTGTTTATCAATGCGGCGCTGTGGTACCTGTACCTGTGCCAGGAGTTTACCTATGGCGCCGATCTGGGAGATCAGGCCGTCTCGCCGGGCGGTCGGACAAGACGCGAAGGCATCGATTTTTCCGCTCGTTACCAGTTGGCCGGCTGGCTTTTTGGAAACTTGAACGTGGACCTGGCGCGGCCTCGTGAGCTGGATGCGGAGCGTGGAGAAGACTATCTGCCCCTGGCGCCGACGTTTACGAGTACCGCAGCATTGGACTTTCGGCTGGCCAACGGTTTCAACGGCGGGATCAGCTATCGTTATCTTCATAACCGGCCCGCGAACGAGGATAACAGCCTGACGGCGCTTGGTTATTTCGTTTCGGATCTGACGCTGAATTATACACAGAAAAAATATGAGATCGGACTGATGATCGAGAATCTGTTCAACCAGCAGTGGAACGAGTCACAGTTTGAATATACGTCCCGGCTTAAATACGAGACAGCGCCGGTGGATGAAGTGAGTTATACGCCGGGTACGCCATTTTTTGCGAAGTTGAAATTGACGGTTTTCTTTTAGCTCAGCGCAGAAGGCTCCGTATCATCGATTTTGTGATGGGGGTTTTACCCCCATCCTTTTTGACAAAAGACTTTGTCAGATCTATACCCAGGTCTAATTCAATGAATTCCGTTAGGGACTCCTCGTCGAGGATCATCTCTTCAAATTTGCTCTCATCGATATCCAGGAAAGTACATTCACTAAATGTCACGTTTGTGAATTCGGCGCCTGAAAAATCAACATTGACAAAAGCCACGACAAAAAACTGGCAATTGTCAATTTCTGCAAATCCAAAATCCGCCTGAATAAAAGTAAGATCGAAAAATTCTGTATTCCTGATGTCGGCAAGCGAGAAATTATTATAGGCAAACTCACAGCTCTCAAACAGTGATCTCGAAATAGAAGCGCCGGCAAAGGAGGCATACTGAAACTCCGTGAACTCAAATTCCCTTCGCAGATCAAATTCAGAGAAATCCTGGTTCGTCATGATCATATAAGGAAATCCGGAAAAAATCACCTCATCCGGAATGGAGATATAGTTCATCACCCGATGCCGGACATAGGGATCAGAAAGATAATTCCGGGTAGGATCGCACCGCATCAGGTAAAACCAGGCGGCGTGAAACATCCTCATCGTTTGATCCATCGGAAAGAATAATTGATCAAGCGTCTTGGGAATCAAAAAATCATATTGAACAAATTCCTTTAGAAATAAAGCCAGCCTGTCCGACAGCTCTTTTTTCTCTTGTATATCACGGGCATCGATCAATCCCTCCAGATATCCAAACACCTCTACCGAGGCCCCCATCTCCGAAAACAATTCATCTAAAACAACCAGTCCAGCATTGCCCGAGTCAATGATATAGGCGCCTTTTCGATTTCTGTCCAGGAACGCATCAAACATCCGGCAGTCCATCATTTCCGCGGTCATATATTCCTGCAAAGACTTGTGCAGAAATTCGATCGCCACATCTCCATCATCCGCCCCGGCATGTGTCTCGTTTTCCTTGAAGTAAAAAGAGATCAACACCCCTTTGATATTCTTCTGAAAATCTGCATTCGGAAATTTCGACAAGAATTGCATCACGGAGGGTTCCTGCAGCAGCTGGCTCCTGGTAATATATCCATTGCCCGACTGGTAGATCAGGAAGGCGATGTTGCGGATCAATGCCCGCAGATCGTCGATCTCAATCTGTTGAAAATTTTCCAGCTTGCCATCCGCACTGTATTTCCGTTCCAGCAACTCCGTAAAAAGCTGGTTGTAGATAGCGGCCCGGCCCTTTGAAAGCTCCATTTCCCCTTTCAGCGTGGACAGGATTTGCAGAAGGATAGGCTGGGAAAGCAATTCAGTCATAAATCGACCGCCACGTTCGCTGCTCTTTGAAAACACCTCGATCTTCTGTGCCGTCAACCAGGTATCCTTATGAAAATGAGCAAATTTTGTCGCCCATTCCAATTGCTGCTTAAGATTGAAAAGCTCGATGTGGACGATCAGGCAGCTTTCCCTCCTGATCCGGTTCAGATCCACATATCCATATCGGGAGGTAATGATCACCTGTAAATTAGGATGCCGTTCAACCTCTCTGCTGAGTTCTTTGCATATCCCCTCGATATCGTCCAGCCTCATATTATCCTTCATATACAACTCATCAAGCCCGTCCAAAAGAAGCAGCGACTTATTAAAGTCCAGTCGGTTCAGCTGGACATCCGCATCGATACATGCTTCGTCATAAAGAAGGTTCAGCGGGCTTCCCAGCAGCTGACGGCCATTCCGTATATTCTTTAACTTAAAATAAAAGACTTTCTTCTTTGATAGATTTTCTTCTATAAGGTATTCGTTCAGAAATTTCTTCAGCATCGACGTCTTTCCCTGGCCGGGATAACCCAGCATCAGCAGGCAACGAGGATGCGTATGTTTTAGTTTGCTATCGATCCGATCCTGGACGAACTGCTTTAAAAATTGATTTAAAGAAGGCTGATCTTCTCTTTGACGGAACTCTTTTGCATGCGTAGCAGAAGGCGTAGTGCCTGCTTCCGTACCAAGACAACCTTCATAGATCGAAAAATCAGGATCGACATAAATATCCTTCAACGTCATACCCGATTCATCTTCGAAGACGGGCTCGTTGAAAAGATCCTTCAGGGATTCATAATACGGGGAAAGCGATTCTTCGATAGAAAGAAGTCCAAAATTCTTATTCAGATAGGCTTCCAGCTCAGCCAGCTGAACAATATCCTGCTTGGCGGCAAAAAGCCCGTAGAGATTCCGTTTATCGATGATATGCACAGCGGGGTCGAAGGTTATTTTTTGCGCACCCTTGGGCGCCTTTCCAATCACCTCCTGCAAGGACTTCTCCGCATAGGACTCCTGTCTTTCCGTGAGAATGTAAATATATAGCGTGTCCGCTTTTTCGTAGAGCTTATGAGTATAAAACTTCTGTATACAGTCTTTTATCTTAGCCAGGTCCTTTGACGCTGTGACTTGCACGGCAACCCGCCGGCCGGCATCCAGCAGGTCGATAGAAGGAAAATTTCTTCCTGCGGCGTGGTTGATGTTCTTCAGATCCAGATCATATGCCTTATCCAACAGGGTGATCAGAATATCTTCGGCGGTCTGATTGATACTAAAGTCAGAAGCGCTGTTCAGTATCTTCACCTGTTCGGAGAAACGGGACAGATATTTGGAGATCTTCTGCAGAATTTCCAGTCTGTTCATAAGGCAATATAACTTTTGTTATAGCGGAAGGTAAACAAAATCTTGCTATTTTGCCTCATGGAAAAGATTCAGGTTAGTATTGTCGAGGACATCACCAACGTGCGGGAAGGCATGCGGTTTATGATCAACCAAACGCCTGAATTTACCTGTCTTGCCATCTACGACAATGCGGTCGATGCCTATCAGGGGCTTCTGGCCAATCCGCCGGATCTTGCCATCATGGATATTTCCCTGCCCGACGGAACGGGTATCGACTGCATCCGGAAGCTGAGAGCCGCCGGCAGCAAGATCCAATTCATGATGTTTACCATCTACGAAGACAGCGACCAGGTCTTCGAAGCGCTGGCAGCCGGCGCCAGCGGCTACCTGATAAAGACCGCCTCCCCCGAAAAGATCATCGAATCGCTAAAAGAGCTGCACCAGGGCGGCTCGCCAATGAGCGCCTCCATCGCCCGAAAAGTTGTCAACTCCTTCCAGCGTTCGGACCAGCAGCATAAGCTATCCACGCGGGAACTGGAAGTGCTGACGCTGCTTTCAAAAGGCTTTCTGTACAAAGAGATCGCCGCAAAGCTATCCATCAGCGTTGGCACGATCCGCCAGCATATCCATCATATTTACGACAAACTGCATGTGCAGAATCGCACCGAAGCGATCAACAAGATCTTTGGAAAGAAAGGCGGGGCTCAGTAAACTAAAGACGGGTGCAGGCGGGATCCGATGACCCGCCGCCGCAAAATGTAACTTTTGTTCTATTGTCCCGCGTTGTGCTGCCCAATAGTTTTGAGGCATCAATCATCAAAACCGCAGCGTATGAAATGCCTCAAACATCTCCTGCTCTTTGTCCTATTGCCTTCGCTCAGCATGGCACAGACCCGCGATCAAGCGCTTCAAAGTATAAAAGACCGTCAAGGCTGGTACGCAGGTCTGGGGCTCTATTACGCCAACCAGACCACGCACTGGAAGTACAACCAGACCGCTCCGTCGGTGGGTACGCCCTATTACAATGCCGCAGAAGGCTTTGGCCATGATCTGAACAGGGCATCGCTGAGCATCGCCGTCGAAAAAAAATCCCTGTTCGGCAAGCCCGTACTGAGAGACGGAGTATTCGTCAATCGCTATGACTATTATGGCAATTATATCGGGAGTCACTACGATCCCGTCTACAACTTTGTCGACTTTGACTTCGGCGCCGATCTGATGATAAGCCCCACGGGAAAAGCCTATGCCAATTACCTCGAAGACGGCGTCAATGAGATCTCATCGGGTGGCCTCTCCGCCGGCGCCTCCGCCTTTGTCCGGATGCAATGGCTGTTTATTACTTCCTCCCAGCTAAGGATCAGTGCCTTCTCCGCAGCCTTGGGCGCACAGTTTATGCATGTGCATAACAATGGGGGCGGCAGCGCTTCCAGCCCGCTGGTAAAAGACTTCAATTACAACAACGGATGGAACGAGAATCTAACGACCTTCTTTTTATCCGTTGGCATCCTCAACGTCGAAACAAAAAGCTTTTCTATCCTTCCCGAAGTCAGGGTTCTTTCAGCGGGTTTCGCCTCGACGAGCCTAAAACCGCAGCGGCTGGTCGGCGACGTGAAAATGGAAAGCGGTCCTTTTGTACTGGCGTATGGGATCAAGGTCCTGAAAAAGCTGTGAGCCGCGGCGGATTCGGTCGCGGCGATAGCCTCGGTCGCGGGAGCCGCGGCAGCTTTGGTCGCGGCAGTTGGTGCAGCGGATTCGGCAGTAGTAGCGATGGTGGCTTTGGTCGCGGCGGTGGATTCGGCGGCTAGCGCAGCGGCCTCGGTTGTGGCAGTGGTTGCAGCTGGGCTGGCGGCTTTGGTTGCGGCGGAGGTGGCCGCGGCGATGGCGGATTCGGCGGCGGCGGCCGGTGCAGCGGCCTCGGTGGCAGTGGTTGCAGCTGGGCTGGCGGCTTTGGTTGCGGCGGAGGTGGTCGCGGCGATGGCGGATTCGGCGGCGGCGGCCGGTGCAGCTTTGGGCGCGGCGAGGGCTTCGGTCGCGGGAGCCGCGGCGGATTCGGCGGCGGCGGCTCGGGCTGCCGTCAGGGTGGCGTATGCTCTTGTCCGGGTTTTGCTATTTAGCGGTATAATGCCTAATTTATAGGCGTTAACCTTGAAAAAAATGAAAGCTGACCGCGTACCGCTGTTGATGACCTTTATATTGGTGCTGGGACTGGCCCAGGGATTTGCCCAGGACTACGACCTGAACAAAGACAGCCTGAAGGCCAGGCTGCGATCGATGCCGGACGACACGGCAAAGATCACCACCCTCATCGCGCTAGGCCACCTATACGAATACAATGCCCAGGACACCGCCGTCTTCTATTATCAGCAGGTGAAACAGCTGAGCGAGAAACTCCATTTCCCCTTGGGTACCGTCCGTTACATCAGCAATATCACGGGCGTATTGGAGGCTCGCGGCAAGCTCGACTCCTGTCTGAGTCTGAACCTTCAGGCCATCGAACTTTGCGACCGCTATAATCTTGGCGCCGAACAAAAAGCAAAAGCCCTCTTTAATACCGGCGGCGTTTATCATTATATGGATGACAAACAGTCCGCCCTCGACTATTATCTCAAAGCTCTTCCCCTGTTTGAAAACACAAAAAAGCCTGACTGGCTTTCCCAGATCACCGGGAATCTCTCCGGCTTGTACCGATCGCTGGATGAACCGGAAAAGGCATTGCAATATGGACAGCAGTCACTGGATTATGCCCGAAAGAGCGGCGATCAGGGCGTGATCGCAGCCGCCTTGAACAACCTCGGCGTGGCCTATCAAATGACACAACAGTGGCAAAAAGCACTAGCCTGCGAAAACGAATGCTACCGGATCGCAACAAAGATCAACTACCTCAACCTCCAGTCCGATGCGCTGATGAATATGGGCGATATCCTGAAGCGAAGCCTGGCTAATCCCGACGACTATATAGCCGTCTACCGGAAGATCCTTCCCCTGGCAGATTCGCTGGGAGATATGGAAAGCAAATACCTGGCACTCTACGGTATTGCCAGCGGAGCCTTCTATAAAAGCCAGTATCCACAGGCCGAAGCGCAGGCAAAACAAGCCCTCGAATACACGCAAAAAAACAACCTGCCAGAAGTCACGATGCGGCTGATGGCCCTGCTGCGCGATATCGCCAATGCCACCGGCCGTCACGAGCTCGCCTTCCACTATGACATGGCGGAGGACTCGGTATCGAATCTTGTCAACGGAAAAGACCTGAAGAAGAACATAGAGAACCTCGAAGTAAAATATGAGACGCAGAAAAAGCAGGAGCTCATCCTGAAGCAACAGCTGATCATCCAACAGAAGAGCGAGCAGACGCTAAGACAACGCGGCTGGCTTATAGCATCGACAGCGGGCATTGGAATGCTGCTATTGCTGATCTTCGGCGGCTATCGGGTCTATCGTCAGAAGCAAAACACCATCCGTCTGACAGCTCTCCTCGACGGCCAGAAACAAGAGAGACAGCGGATCGCCGGCGAGCTGCATGACGACATCGGCTCCGGGTTCACTTCGCTGCTTTTTCTGAGCCGGACCGACGGGCAAAATCCGGGTTTAACCGATAAGCTGACCACGTCAGTACAAAATCTGATTCAGAAGATAAACGAGATCATCTGGGCAATGAATCCCGAACACGATTCGCTGGAGAGCCTTATCGCCTATGTCCGGCTTCACGTCGCCGACATGCTCGACAATGCCAACCTCGACTACGACTTTGATATACCCGATGCGATCCCCGCCGCCTCCCTAAGCCAAAAGGCAAGGAGGAATATTTACCTGGCTGTCAAAGAGGCCGTCCACAATGCGATCCGTCATGCTGGCGCGTCGAAGGTCCACATCGACATCAAAACCGATCAACGCCTCGAGATCGCCATACAGGACAACGGAAAAGGTTTTGCCATCGACGGTTTTTCAAAACGCTTTGGCAACGGGATGAAGAATATGCAGGACCGGATAACCGCTATCAACGGCACTTTTTCCGTTGTGGCCGATGCAGGCGCCTGCATCAGGATTGGCGTGCCGCTGTTTGGCGGCCGGCCAG
The DNA here is from genome assembly GCA_015654595.1 of Chitinophagales bacterium. Classification (GTDB taxonomy): domain Bacteria; phylum Bacteroidota; class Bacteroidia; order Chitinophagales; family Chitinophagaceae; genus Puia. Next base: position 15,014 of record JAATGQ010000029.1, read on the forward strand.
TATAATGACAATGGTTGGTGATTTTACGATGGGGCCGAAATTAGCTACCTTTACTATCCAATCGATAGTACCATCCCTTGGGATAGCTCATGCATAGGGGATCTTGCATCGTAAAAAGGTGATCAATGGACACTAACAACCGAAGTTTTGAAGCCGCCTATAAAAAGCTTGGATTATATCATTTCGACAGCAGCGACATCGACAGCGTTAATACCGCGCGCTTTCAGCCCTATATAAAAGTGCTGTTTGTCCCAAAAGGCTGCGAACTGACCGTCGACTTTAAAGAATACAAGACCCGTCATCCATCCCTGTTCTTTATCAATTCCAATCAATACCTCTCTATCGCGAAGGCAGGAAGCGGCCCTGCCACCCTTCTTTATTATAACAGGGACTTCTATTGTGTCCAGATCCATGACCGCGAAGTCGCCTGCGATGGGCTTCTCTTCAACAATATCTTTGCGATCCCCAGCATAGAGCTTGGCAAAGACGAACACCTCCAGGCGCAGACACTGTTCGACCGTATGCGCGAAGAGATCGCACAGCAGGATTCTTCCGCGGAAGAAATGATCCGGACCTATCTTAAGCAGCTGATCATCCTTTCTACCAGATATTGGAAAAAGCAGAACCTCAACAGACAAACATTCCCGCAGAACAAGACCCGCATATCTTAAAAGACATCCGCGGTTTCTTACAGGTCCTCAACAATAGCGGCGGCAAGCCTATCGAAGAGCAGGCGCCAAAAGACGGACGTCTTGTACTCGTAGGCGCACAGGCTTCCGTTCAATTCGACTATTCAGACATCGAAGAATCAGAAAAGACGATCACAGAAGATGGGCTGACCGTTAAACTTCACATCGTAAAGCCCAAAGGCGCAAAGGCCGGTCTGCCGGTGTTCATGTTCTTCCATGGCGGCGGCTGGGTATTGGGCGATTATCCTACACACAAGAGACTGGTAAGAGACCTGGTCGTCAACAGCGGCGCTGCAGCTGTCTTCCCTGACTATACGCCCTCGCCCGAAGCGCACTATCCTGTTGCGATCAACCAGGCCTATGCCGCTACAAAATGGGTAGCCGAACATGGTAAAGAAATTGGTGTCGATGGTTCAAGACTTGCTGTAGCCGGTAACAGCGTTGGTGGTAATATGGCGGCGGTAGTATCCCTGATGGCAAAGGACAAACAGGGTCCAAAGCTCAGCTTCCAGCTTTTGTTATGGCCTGTCACCGATGCAGACTTCACCCGCGGATCGTATGCAAAATATGGCAGCGGCCGCTTCCTGACCGCACCGCTGATGAAATGGATGTGGGATCAATATACAATGGACCTGAATCAGCGTAAAGAAAAATATGCCTCGCCTTTACAGGCTTCTCTGGAAGAGCTGAAGGGTCTGCCTCCGGCCCTGGTACAGGTTGCAGAAAACGACATCCTGCATGATGAAGGAGTGGCTTATGGCCGGAAGCTCGATGAAGCCGGTGTTCCAACGACGATCAGTGAGTATGCCGGGTTTATCCATGACTACGGGATGTTGAACCCGCTGGCAGGTATCCCCGCAATACAATCCGCCATCCTGCAGGCCGCTGCCGCGTTGAAGAAGGGGTTAAAGTAAAGAATGGATCTATTTGGCGATGGGATTTAGCAAAAGGCGGATCGTAATGATCCGCTTTTGCCCAAAGATAAATCATTCAGAGGACAGGTTCGTGGATCGCCTCTGTACAGCTGTCGACCATGTGAATCACCTCCATTACCAATCCATCCATATACCACTCCAATTCCTTTGATAAAGTTATCCCCTGCTCCTGAATCGAAGCAATCGACACGGCCATCAGACGGATATCGGGCATTTTACCCAGGAGCTGCAGCGCGCTCACCAGGTCTTTGAGACCGATATCGTGCGTGCTAAGCGCTCTTGGAAAATCGCTTGCCCAGCGCGGCCGCAGCCAGCGTCTGGTTCCCGGGGGCAGGCCGTCCAAGGTAGCATCTACCAGGATAACGATCTCATACTGCTCAAAGTATTCCAACAGGTGAAAGCCTCCCGTACCGCCATCAAGCACGTCTGCCCCTTGTGGGGCCAGCGTCTCCAGTCTTCGCGCGATATGAACGCCGACGCCTTCGTCCTGCATTAGATAGTTGCCGATGCCCATCACAAGGACTTTATTGTGTGTCGCCGGGCTGAGCAGGTTTAGAGGAGAAATATTCATAGTTCGTCATTGTGATCTTTAATAAAAGCTTCTTCTTCGATAAACTTCCATCCGCCGCCCATACTGCTCATTTCGCCGCGGCCTTCGATATAATCATGATAAAAGACAAGATAGACGTGAATGACAACAAACAGGATAAAGAACCACATCGTCCAGTGGTGTATCTGTCTCGTCATACTTTCTCCACCCAGGACCGAGGGCACCCATGCAAACAGCCGGGGCAGCCACCAGCGGCTTGTCACCGAATAAAGGCCGAATCCTGTCAGGCATTGTATGCCAAAAGCGATGAATGTAAAGAAATAGATCAACCCTGCCATCGCGTTATGTCCAACGCTCATATATTCTTTTCCTTTCAGCATCAGGATGTCGATCTTAAAGACCTGCCACATTTCCCGAAAGAAGCGTTTGGAAGTCGGTATGAACTGTTTCCAGCCCGCGTATTTATTGCCAACGAATCCCCAGTAAATACGAAAGAGGAAGTTGAAAAAAAAGATATAAGCCGCGGCAAAATGTATAAATCGGACCCAGCCCGTTGTATACCGGAAGGCGGCTTCCTGGTGGCTGACCAGCGCCAGCGGGTTGGCAATATAAAAACCCGTTATGATCAGCGCGATGATCGACGCCGCGTTGAGCCAGTGATAGAATCTGACGGGCAGCTCCCAGACATAGACGCGGCGCAGGCGGTGGATATGGAGGTATTTCTTTTTCATATGCGATGATTAATTAGTCACCCACGACGCTGATCCTGCTGATAGGCGAGCCCTGCTCGTCATAAAGATGGACGGCGCAAGCCAGGCAAGGGTCAAAAGAATGTACGGTTCTCAATATCTCGAGCGGCTGGTTTTCATCTATCACGGGTGTTCCTATCAGCGCGGACTCGTAGGCCGACAGCTGTCCCGAGGCGTCTCTTGGGGATGCATTCCAGGTGGTAGGCACGACCAGCTGATAATTGGCGATACGGCCGCTATCGATATTGATCCAGTGTGCCAACGCACCACGGGGCGCTTCGGCATGCCCTACGCCAAGCGCTTTTGCCGGCCAGGTATCGGGATTGAATTTTTCCATATTGGCCATCCGTGTATCGCCGGATTTGATATTGCTGATCAGCTGATAGTAGAAGTCAAGGCCCCAACGGGATACGAGGCTTGCTTCCAGCCCCCGGGCGGCTGTCCGCCCCAGGGTTGAAAAGAGCGCCGTCACCGGAACATCCAGGTCTTTCAGAAGCCCATCGACGGCCTCTTTATATTCTTCCCGTCCCCTTGCATAGCCGACGAGGACGCGCGCCAGCGGCCCTACTTCCATCGCATGTCCTTTCCAGCGTGGGGTTTTGATATAGCTGTATTTCTGCTCTGTGTCGAGGAACTGGAAGGGCGGCTTGGGCCCGGTGTATCTTACCTTGCTTTCTCCAACCCAGGGATGAAGGCCCTTTTGGTCGCCTTCCGCATAGTCATACCAGGAATGGGTAACAAACTCCTGCACCTCGTCGTCCTTGCGCAGGTCTACATCGAGTACCTTTGACAGGTCTTTGTTCAGGATCACACCGGATGGAAATTTATAGGAGGCAGGGTCCCGATAGCCATTGAAGGGCAGGTCTCCATAGACCATATAATTGCCGAGTCCGCCGCCGATAGCGCCCCAGTCTTTGTAATAAGAAGCGATTGCTTTGAGGTCGGGCAGGTAAACCTGTTCGATAAAGGTTTTTCCCTCGTGCAGCAGCTGCTCTACAAGAGCAAGCCGTTCAGCGTTGATACCGCTGACGTCGTCGAGTCCGATCGAACAGGCCATGCCGCCAACCAGGTAGTTGGGATGCGGGTTCTTACCGCCAAAGATCGCCTGTACCTTGACGATCTCTTTCTGCCATTCCAGCGCTTCCAGGTAGTGCGCGAGGCCGATCAGGTTGATCTCGGCCGGTAGCTTGTAAGCAGGGTGACCCCAATAGCCATTGCTGAAGATACCCAGCTGACCGCTGTCGACAAATTTTTTGATCCTTGCCTGCAGGTCGCTGAAATAGCCTGGTGAGCTCTTTGGCCAGTGCGAGATGCTCTGGGCGATCTCCGATGTTTTTTTAGGATCGGCTTTTAGCGCGTTGACGACGTCGACCCAGTCCATCGCATGGAGGTGATAGAAATGTACGACGTGGTCGTGCATGAATAATGCGCAGTCCATGATATTGCGAACGAGTTCCGCATTGGGCGGGATAACGATGCCCAGCGCGTCTTCCACGGTCCGAACCGAGGTGAGCGAATGGATCGATGTACACACGCCGCAGACCCGGCCAACAAAGGCCCAGGCATCGCGTGGATCACGGCCGCGGAGTATCTCTTCGAGCAGACGGACCATCGTTCCGCTGCTATAGGCGTCTTTGATCCGGCCATCCGAAATCTCGGCTTCGATACGGAGGTGCCCTTCGATACGGGTTACAGGATCTACCACTATCCTTTTTGACATATGGTTGTTTTAAAAAGTAATCGATACGGAAAGCCTGCGCTCTTGCCAACGCAGGCTTTGGTCTTTCTTAGGGTTCAGCATTCAACTGTTGTTCGTCTGCACGGCCTTCTTCTTCGAGGTCGTAGATCATTTTATGTTTTCGGACATTCGTCATGACGGCATGTCCGAGCAGTGCTGCTGTGGTGGCGCCAAGCGCAATTGCGCCGATCTTGTCGGCTGTCGACTCGATGCCAAATCCGGCAAAGGACGAAGCGCGTTCGTAGAGCCGTCCGTTGTCCCAGTAGTTCTCTTCGCTACAGCCGATACATCCATGGCCGGACTGAATAGGGAAAGAGGTGCCGCCATTCCATTTCGTTACGCCGCATGCATTATAGGTAACCGGGCCCTTACAGCCCATTTTATAGAGACAGTACCCTTTCTTCGCATTTTCGTCATCAAAGCTTTCGACATAGAGGCCGGCGTCGTAGAAGGGGCGTCTGTAGCAGGTGTCGTGGACACGTTTGCTATAAAACGCTTTGGGACGACCGAGGTTGTCCAGTTCGGGTATCCGGTCGAAGGTCACCAGGTGGACGATGACGCCTGCCATGACTTCACCGATTGGCGGGCATCCGGGAACTTTTATGATGGGCTTTCCCTTTACGAGCTTATGTATAGGTGTCGCCGATGTCGGGTTTGGTTTGGCGGCCTGAACGCAGCCGCTGCAGGCGCAGCTTCCCCAGGCGATGATGGCTTTCGCGCCTTCCGCGGCCTCTTCCAATACCTGCATGGCGGTTTTTCCGCCAATCATACAGTAGACCCCATCCGCCTCCATGGGCACGCTGCCTTCTACGCAAAGGATATACTCCCCGTTATATCGTTTTATCGTGTCGCGCATTGCCGCTTCCGCCTGAAAGCCGGAGGCCGCCATCAACGTTTCGGTATAATCCAGGGAGATCTGGTCGAGCAGGATATCGGCAACGATAGGGTGTGAGCTGCGGATAAAGCTTTCGCTGCAGCAGGTACATTCCTGGAAGTGAAGCCAGATGACGGGGAGCCGGCGGCGGGTTTCCAGCGCCTTTGCCACCTGTCCGATGGCGGTCCCTTCAAGCCCCATAAAGGCTGCCATCATAGTGGCAAACTTCAGGAAGTCGCGGCGGGAATACCCCTTTCTTAGCACTTCTTCATAATAAGTCGGCTGTTGCATGGTCGTTATTTCGGTCTAAGGTCTACCCTTTTGCCTTGGCCCGGCATGACCTATTTCACCTTTTTGGGTGATTTTGATCATGGCGGAAAAATCCTGCCGCAAGTAATATTGATAAAAATTACCGACAGATGAAGAAGATCACCATGCTGTATATCCTATCCGCAATGGCGCCATTGGGCAGCTGGGCACACCCCGGTCACGGGGGGCACGACGGCGACAACGGCTATACCATTATCCATTACTTTACGACGCTGCCGCACGCCTTTCTGATGTGGGGCGCAGTCGTCGGAATAACGTTGTACTTCCGTCACCTTTATCGCCGTGAGCAAAAGCAAGCCTATATAACAAAACACCCTGAGCATGCACGAATTGTCGATCGTAACGGGGATTATTGACATCGCGCTCCGGGAGGCAGAGAAGGCCCACGCCGATATGATCGAAGCCATCGAGCTCGACATCGGCTGCCTGACGACAATAGAGATGACTGCCTTTGACTTCGCCTGGCGGCAGGCGATAAAGGGAACTCTCCTGGAAGGCTGTACCCGAATCGTCAACCGTATCGAAGGAAGGGCACGTTGTCTTGACTGCGACACGGTCTTCGGACTGCAACAGGTTTATGATGCCTGTACCGGCTGTGGCAGTCATTGGATCGCGATAGAAGAAGGCCGACAGCTAAGCGTTCGAGCGCTGACTATTTCCTAACCTAACCTTTTATAATATATGTGTGCTACATGTGGATGCGATACCGTAACGACAAAAAAAGCCAGCCGGCAGGTAGTGGAGGTCGAACGCGACGTACTCCATGAAAATAATCTGCTGGCGGAGCGAAACCGGGGATACTTTTTGGCCAAAGATATTCTGGCGATCAACCTGGTCAGTTCGCCCGGATCGGGGAAAACGACGCTCCTGGAGCGAACTCTCACGGATATGAAAGGACAGTGCACCTTTGCCGTCATCGAAGGCGACCAGCAGACGACCAATGACGCGGACCGGATCCATGCCACCGGCACAAAGGTTACGCAGATCAATACGGGCAAGGGATGTCATCTCGATGCCCATATGATCCATCATGCGCTGGAAGGCATGCGGCCGCCGGGAGAAAGCATCCTGTTTATAGAGAATGTCGGCAACCTCGTCTGTCCCGCGATGTTTGACCTCGGGGAAAAACAGCGTGTGGTGGTGATGAGCGTAACAGAGGGTGATGACAAGCCGCTGAAGTATCCTGATATGTTCTACTCTTCGACACTCTGCATCATCAACAAGACCGATCTGCTTCCTTATGTTCCTTTCGATATCGAAAAAGCCAGGTCCAATGTACATAAGGTAAAAGCCGATCTCCCGATCATCGAATTGAGTTGTCTCAGCGGGGAGGGGCTAAACGTCTGGTATGAATGGCTATTATCAAAATGAAAACCTATCACATCCATATTACCGGAATTGTACAGGGCGTCGGTTTCCGACCGCATGTCTACCGCCTGGCACAGCAGATGAAAATTTCCGGCCAGGTCAGTAACACCCCGGACGGCGTACATATCTTTTTCAATGCTTCGAGCGATGGCGCCAGCCTTTTTTATCATACATTGCTGGAGCATCCGCCGATAGCAGCGCGTATCGCCCGGCATCATATTGGCCCGGTGCAGGACCTTCCATTCAAGGCGTTCGAAATCGTGGAAAGCCAGCTCATCGGTCCCGCCGACCTGTTACCGGCTCCCGATATCTCCTGCTGCGATCGTTGTCGCGTCGAATTAGCCGATCCGGCCAACCGGAGATATCGGTATCCATTTACGACCTGTACTGACTGTGGTCCACGTTACAGCATTATGCAGCATCTTCCTTACGATCGGCCGCATACTACGATGGCGCCGTTCGTGATGTGTGCCGCCTGTGCTGCAGAATATACCAATGCCGCTGACAGACGTTTTTACAGTCAGACCAATTCCTGCAGCGACTGCACCATTCCGTTACACCTTTACGACAGCAACGCGAAATTGATCAGCAGCGACCCCGGGACGATCTACGCGAAGATCTGGACGGCGCTGTCCGATGGGGCCATCGTGGCCGTAAAGGGAATGGGCGGCTATCTGTTGCTTTGTGATGCATACGAAGAAGCGGCGGTTCGACTCCTCAGGAAGCGCAAACTGCGGCAGGAAAAACCCTTCGCCCTATTATACAAGGACACCTCCGCGATCCGCAGAGATCTTGACCTCACCGATGCAGAGGCGGCGGCACTTGTCAGCCCGGCAGGGCCGATTGTGGTCGCCCGTCTTAAAAAGGATGCCGCGGGCGGCCGGTTTGGAGAATGGATAGCCCCTGGGCTTCAAAGTCTGGGAGCGATGCTGCCTTGCACACCCTTACTACAGCTGCTGGTCAGCGACTATGGCAGACCGCTAGTCGCAACAAGCGCCAACATCAGCGGCGCTCCCATCCTCTACCGGGATAAAGATGCCCTGAGCTCGCTGCAAAGCCTGGCCGATCATATCCTTGTCTACGAACGGGATATCGTTACGCCACAGGATGACAGCGTACTGCAGCTGACCGATACCAATATGCCCATTGTATTGCGAAGAAGCCGCGGCTGGGCTCCCAATTATTTTCCCCATTCCCTGGGGCCGGCGATAGTGACGACGATAGGGCTCGGCGCAGACCTGAAGGGAACTTTTGCCTTGCAGGAGAACTATCGGCTTTATGTCAGTCAGAATCTTGGCGATCAGGGGGTGCTGGATGCCCAGGAAGAGTATCAGCGATGTCTGGATCATTGGCAAAGGCTATTGGAGGTGAGAGTAAAACGCATCCTTGTAGATGCCCATCCCGGTTATGCGACAACCCAATTGGGTTTGCGGATGGCGGAAGAGCTGGGCGCAGAGCTGATGAAGGTGCAGCACCACAGGGCCCATTTTGCTGCGGTACTGGCGGAGAATGGATGGCACGCTGATTCCGGGGGAGCGCAGGAGTCCCACGGCCACGATTCCCAACGCCCCGTATTGGGCTTTATCTGGGATGGAACTGGCTATGGCGATGATGGCAATATCTGGGGCAGCGAAACCCTGCTGTTCGACAATAAAAAAATGACCCGAATCGGTCACCTGGATTATTTTCCACAGTTGCCGGGCGATATGATGAGCCATGAGCCAAGACTGTCGGCACTGGTTTTATTGAAAGATTTTCCCGATGAAAAAAAGACGCTCCTGCACAGGCTTACAAAGCTACAGCAACAGTTCTATGCCAGCTGGCTGCTCCGTCCCGGGCTACAGACCAGCAGCATGGGCCGGCTGCTGGATGGTATTGCATATCTGTTGGGGATAACGGAATTGAATAGTTACGAAGGGGAGGCGGCGATGAAGCTGGAACATCTGGCGATGAGCTGTAGTAAGACAGAGGCGGCAGCCTACCCTATAACAGTTCTGGGTGGCCGCTATTACTGGCAGGGCATCATAAAAGGCGTATTGGACGATCTGCAGCAGCATCTCAACCGAAACGAGATCGCTTTAAAGATCTTTCATACGTTGGTTCACCTGATTGACGTTGTGGCTTCCCAGCATTCGATTTCGGTTCTTGCCTTTAGCGGAGGCGTTTTCCAGAACCGCTTGCTGGTGGAATTGATGGTCCGGGAACTGGAAAATAAATACCAGCTGTTGTTTCACCGGCAATTAAGCCCTAATGACGAATGCATTGGTTTTGGGCAGATCGCCTACTATTTTCTGACCACTTAAATGTACTTATATGTGCCTGGCCATACCGGGAAAGCTGATTTCTATAACCGTTCAACTGGACGACACCTTTCGCCAGGGCAAGGTCTCTTTCGGCGGCGTCGTCAAGGAAGTAAACCTCTTCCTTGTTCCGGAAGCCCGTGTCGGCGACTATGTGTTGGTTCATGTGGGCGTCGCCATCAGTGTTATCGACGAAGAGGAGGCCGAACGGACATTTTATTATTTACAACAAATGGGAGAGGTAGCCAATGAAATACCTGACTGAATATCGTGATCCACAACAGGTGAGCGAAGTATTGAAGCAGCTGGCGTCGATCGTCACGCGGGAATGGACGCTGATGGAAGTATGCGGAGGGCAGACCCACAGCCTCGTTCGGAATGGTCTGTTGGACATGCTGCCATCCCGGATTACGATGGTACATGGTCCCGGCTGTCCCGTGTGTGTGACACCGGCGTCGATCCTGGATGAAGCCGTTGCGCTGGCAATGCGTCCTGATGTGATCCTTTGTTCCTTTGGAGATATGCTTCGCGTACCCGGGACGGAAAAAAGTCTGTTGCAGGCGAAGGCAGAAGGCGCAGATGTCCGTATTCTCTATTCACCGTTGGAGGCAGTCCGCCTGGCTGTTGAAAATCCTTCCAGGCAGGTTGTCTTTCTGGCGGTAGGATTTGAGACTACTGCGCCTGCCAATGCCTTAAGCGTGATTCAGGCCAGCAAGCTTGGGATTTCCAACTATAGCATCCTGGCTTCGCACGTGTTGGTTCCACCGGCTATGGAAGCGATCCTGGCCGACCCCGACTGTGTCGTCGATGGTTTCCTGGCAGCAGGGCATGTCTGCGCCATTATGGGTACTGACGAATACGGCCCCATTGCCGAAAAATACCGCGTACCCATTGTCGTTACCGGCTTTGAACCCCTGGATCTCGTGCAGGGCATCTATATGACCGTCGCGCAGCTGGAGAAAGGAGAACATCGGGTAGAGAATCAATACGCCAGAAGCGTACAGCGAACGGGAAACACTATGGCGATGGGCTCCATTCGCGAAGTCTTTACTGTCAGCGACAGAAGCTGGCGCGGGCTTGGCCTTATCCCCAACAGCGGCCATGAGGTCAAAGAACAGTATGCTGCCTACAACGCCCGTTTGCGGTTTGGACTTTCTACGACGGCGGTCGAAAATGACGGCGGTTGTATCAGCGGTCAGATCATGAAAGGACTTAAGAAGCCCAGACAGTGTCCTTTTTTTGGAACTTCCTGCAAACCCGAACACCCGATGGGAGCACCGATGGTAAGTAGTGAGGGGGCCTGCGCCGCTTACTTCCAATATGCGGCAGAGTCCGCTATTTCCGAATAATCAAATTTATCGATATGCCTATTATATGTCCCCTGCCCGATCTTTCAAAAGACGTCATTACGCTTGGTCATGGCGGCGGCGGCCTGTTAACCCATCAATTGCTCCATAACGGCGTGTTTGCAGAATTGACGAATCCCTATTTAGATCAACAACATGACGGCGCAAGCTTTGAACTCTATGGGCGTACCGCCTTCTCCACCGATAGCTATGTCGTGGACCCCCTGTTTTTTCCCGGCGGTGATATCGGCGAGCTTGCCGTCAATGGAACCGTCAATGACCTGGCTATGTGCGGTGCCATGGCCCGCTATCTTTCGTTGAGTTTTATCATTGAAGAGGGGCTGTCCATAGCAGAGCTTCAGCGGGTCATCCAGTCTATCCGTCGTGCTGCCACACTGGCGCACGTTCAGATCGTGACCGGCGATACAAAGGTTGTCCAACGGGGCAAGGGTGACAAACTCTTTATCAATACCTCGGGCATCGGTTCTATCCATCCACGCGCGGAGATCCATCACCGGCGCATCCGTCCGGGAGATCGCCTCGTCCTGAGCGGCAGGCTCGCTGCGCATGGCACGGCCATACTCAGCGTCCGAAAGGGACTCGAATTCGAGACTGCTGTCTGCAGTGATACCGTAGCGCTTGGAGCAACGGTATCGAAGCTTCTGGACAAATGGGGAACGCATATCAAATTTATGCGTGACCCTACCAGAGGAGGGCTGGCCTCCGTGCTCAACGAGATCGCGGAGTTAACAGCCTATGGGTATTTCATCCGGCAGGATAGTATACCGATAGATGACCAGGTAGAAGGGGCCTGCGAGATGCTGGGACTCGACCCTTTATATGTTGCCAATGAAGGGATCTTTCTTGCTGTTGTCGACAAAGAAATTGCGGAGGAGTTTGCCGCGATGTTGCAGGCAGAAAGTACGGGACGGCATGCTGCCATCATCGGAGAGGTGGGTGAGGAATATAGAGGCAAGGTAGTGCTGCGCAGCCGGGTGGGCGGGAGGAGAATAGTCGGGTATTTGCCTGGGGAGCAGCTACCGAGGATCTGCTAAGGAAAAGTAAGCAAATATCTCAAAAACTACTACTTTTAGTGGATGAAACGCACAGGAAGCCGAAAAGTTGTATACAAAACAAAACAGTCCTTCGCTGCCGGACTGCCATTATCTCATATTTGCAGCATATTATAATTTACAGAATAAGCCGCTTGCGAAGAAGTATATGGAGATTTGCAAGAAGGAGGGGGTGCAGATCCCTGCGGACATGGAGGCAAATTTGAAGTAGAAGTTAAAATGAAAACAGCAATCAACGACCTCATCCGCCAGCAGCTCGAGAAATATCATTGCGTCAAGGGGCGGCTGCGCTATCAACCGCCGTCGGTACTTTCGCTCAATGGGATCCGGGCCGATGAAAAGCCGGTGCTGATCTGGCTGAGCGGGCCGCAGCTGGGCTTTCAGCTATCGCAATATGTTGGCAAGGAGCCGACCTGGGGCGGGCTGACAATCGATATCGATCTGGAAGAAGGCCGCTTTGAGTATCACCCGCTTTTCGTCAATGACATGAAAAGAGAGGCCGCTCAACAACAACGTGAAAGAGAAGAAGAACAGCGGCAGGAGCTGCAGACCACGCGCCAGACATTGGAGAGGCGGACCCAGCCATACGGAACGGAACTAGCCGAACAAGTAGCTATACGGTTAAAGGAATCCAGTATAGGTTATGGCCATCGCGACTACTGCGGAATGGGCCTGGAACTAAGCAACGACACCTACCGCTATGGTGAGCTTTGGGACGGAATAATGAACGAGCCAGACCTTTACTGGGATAATAAAAAATCCTTTGTCGATTGGCTGGCACGCCAGTCTGACGCCAGCCTTTCCCGGCTCGAATCAAAAGACCCGTTTTATTGGGGCAACCAGGTCATCAATGAAGAACGCCTGCGAGAGTTCGTACAATAAGCCTAACGGCAAAAGGCTCTCTTACAGGAGCCCTTTTATCTTTTTCCTGTGGTTCTGCCCCCAATCGGCGAGAGCAGTAATGACAGACCGCAACGTCTTGCTGTACTCAGCCGGCCGGTATTCCGTTACGACAGGCTTCTCGTCGGCCAATACGACCCGTGTCACGAGGCCATTGATCTCGAGGTCTTTTAACTCGGCCGAAAGCACTCGCGCGGAAATACCTTTGATCGTTCGCTGCAGATCATTAAACCGGTAATGACCGCTCAATAACGCGATCACGATCCGGAGTGTCCATTTCCCACCGACGACATACAACGCGTCTTCCACAGCAGACAGGTTCTTGCCGCACTGCGTATCGGTATAGGTCATCTTCGTCGTTGTTGGTATACTCATAGACTAATAAAAAGGTTACTACTAACCATTTGTTTACTACTAACAAATATATAGCAAGTGTACATAATTTTGTTTCACAAAATAAAGTTATGGCAAAAAAAGTATTGCATCTGATCTCAAGCCCCCAGCTTGAAACGTCCGTGACCAAAAAGCTCGGAAATGTTATCATCGAAAAGATCCAGGAAAAATATCCGGACAGTATTGTGAAGGAGCGCAATCTGGCGGAAGAAAGTTTCCCGCACCTGGATGGGTTTCAGATAGGTTCCTGGTTTACGCCCGCGGAAAATCGTTCTGCAGAACAAGCCGCAGCGATAAAACTCTCCGACGATGCTGTTGCAGAAATGCATGAGGCCGACATTTATGTGATCGGCGCCCCTTTCTATAATTTTGCCATTCCATCTACGCTAAAAGCCTACCTGGATCATATTACAAGACCCGGGCTTACTTTTAGATTCAACGAGCAGGGACAACCGGAAGGCGCCTTTAAAAATAAAAAGGCTTATATCGCTACGGCGTCCAGCGGAGTGTACACCCAAGGACCGACGCAGTCCTGGGACTATGTCAGCCCTTATCTGACCTTTATGCTTGGATTTCTGGGGATTACGGATATCTCTTTTGTCCGCGCGGAAGGGCTGAGACTTCCAGGTATAAAAGAGACCGCCTTTGAAAGGGGGGTGGAAAGTATTGTGATAGATTAGCAAATTAATTTTTGGCTACAATTACAGTTGATCCGGCTACTCTATTGACGTTGCATTGTTCTACGTTTGTATCCTTAAAACGCAGGAATAATGAAAATAGTAGTAACCGGCTCTATTGGCCATATCAGTAAGCCGCTGACGTCAGCATTGATCGCAAAAGGGCTTGATGTAACGGTGATCAGCAGCAGCGGGGAAAGGCAAAAAGACATCGAGGCGCTCGGCGCAAAAGCCGCCATCGGCACGATGGAAGACGTTGATTTTCTCGCCGCCGCTTTTAAGGGCGCAGATATCGTGTATGTAATGGAAACGCTCGGCAAGGGTCCTCAGGCCTTTTTCGATCATAGCGTTGACGTTATCGGGACGATCACCCAGATCGGCCGTAATTATAAACAGGCCATCGAACGCTCGGGTGTCAGGAAGGTGATACACCTCAGTAGTATCGGCGCAGATAAAGGGCCGGGGCTGCTCAGGTTCCATTACAATGTAGAGAACATCCTGCGCGAACTGCCCGAAGACGTCGCCATCAAGTTTATGCGGCCCGTTGGCTTCTACTACGTGCTCTATCAGTTCATCCCGATGATCAAACAGCAGGGCGCGATTTTCACCAACGCCGGCGGCGACCGCAAGGAGCCTTGGGTATCGACAGATGATATCGCAGCCGTTATCGCTGAAGAGGTAGAAACTCCTTTTGCCGGCAGGACAATCCGCTACATTGCCAGCGACGAAGTTTCGCCAAATGAGCTTGCGGCCTTGCTTGGCAGCGCGATCGGAAAGCCTGACCTGAAATGGGTTGAAATCAGCGACGAACAAATGCTCTCGAGGCTTCTCTCGGCCGGGATGAATCCCGAGACGGCCAAAGGATATGTAGAAATGAACGTAGGCAGACGCGATGGCAGTCTCTATGAAGACTATTTCCGGCACAGACCGGTACTGGGCAAGACAAAGCTTGCCGAATTTGCGAAATCCTTTGCCGCCGCATTCGGGCAAAATCAATAACTTGTAGTATGCCGGAGCACCTGAGGAGGATACGAACGATTACGGAGTTCCACGCGCAGCGTGGTCTACCGAAGCCACAACACCCATTGATCAGCATTCTGAACCTGAAGAACATCAGGATAACGCCGGAAGCTGTGCTGGGAACGTATGCCCTTGACTTCTACACCATCTCTCTGAAGAGAGGCAGCAACGTCAAGTACAAATATGGCCAGCAGCATTATGACTTTGACGAAGGCGTTATGTTCTTTATGGCGCCCGGACAGGTCTTCGGTCTTGAAGCCGGCAAAAAACCAATCAAACAATCAGGATGGACCTTGTTGATCCATCCTGATTTTCTTTGGAACACTAACCTCGGAAAGAATATCCGGAAGTATGAGTTCTTCGACTATGCGATCAATGAAGCGCTTTTTCTATCGAAAAGGGAAGAGGCTATGGTCACGCGTCTTATCCGCAACATGGAACAGGAATACGGCTCCAATATCGATAAGTATAGCCAGGATATCATCATCTCCCAGCTGGAGCTATTGCTGAACTATTCCGAGCGGTTCTACAATCGTCAATTCATCACTCGTAAGATCGCGAATCACCAGGTTCTCGAAAGACTCGACCGATGGCTCGACGACTATTTCAACGATGACCAGAAGATCCGCCAGGGCCTGCCTGCCGTTGTCGATATTGCCGCAGCATTGAACATCTCCCCTACCTACCTCGGCGGTCTGCTAAAATCTCTTACCGGTCTAAGCACGCAACAGCACATCCACGAGAAGCTGATCCAGCGGGCAAAGGAGAAGTTGTCGCTTACTGAACTTTCGGTCAGCGAGGTGGCTTATGAACTCGGCTTTGAGCATCCGCAATCCTTCAATAAGTTTTTCAAAGCCAAGACGCAGCAGACGCCCTTGCAGTTTCGGAAGTCGTTTAACTGAGGGGCAGCCCATTGGCCAGCAGCAGGTCACGGCGCGGAAATGCCGTTTCCGTACAACGTGGGGTTTGGAAGCCGGAATCTCCCCAGGCTCAATTCGCCGCCCGAATGTCCCAAAACGTCGCCAGTGCAAGCACGAAGGGTCCTATGAATTTTGCCGCAGCGTATAACGCCAGTATCTGTGCAGTATTATTTCCTTCAAAGAAGAATGGAAGGGTAAGTTCATGAAGGTACGACAGGTTGCCGCTAAAATTTGCGCAATGCCTCCATTCGTCCCGCGCCCGTCTGCACTTTTGCCCTGAGATCGCTCAAGATGGAATAAAGTCCGAAATAGGTCCGGTTCACATAAAGCGAATGTCGCGAGCCCCGGGCCACCTTTGACTCTTTCACCTCCTTTAGGTTGGACACATAGTCCATATATTCGTAGATACCTTCGAAATAAGACTCGTCGCCGAAATCGAATTCCTCGACGGTAAATGGCAAGGTGAGCATGTCTATCATCTTCTGGAAGAGCCCGGAAAAGAATTCGACCTCTTTTTCGCTATCGCTGGGATGGATCATCTCCAGGTTGGTATAGATGGCTCTACGACGAGCCTCGTCTTTTAAAACCTCTTTATCCACCAGCAAAAAATAATTGGTATAGAAGTCCTCGGGGATCTCCTTGATACACCCAAAGTCAAAGACTCCGACAGTGCCATCTTCGCGCATCAGGAAATTCCCCGGGTGAGGATCGGCGTGAACTTTCTTCAACGCATGTACCTGGAACTGATAAAAGTCCCATAGCGCCTGGCCTATCCCGTTGCGTACTTCCTTGGACGGATGCTGCGCCAGGAACTCTTTCAGATGCAGTCCCTTCAGCCAATCCATCGTGATGATCCTATCGCTGGACAATTCGGGATAATAGGTTGGAAACACCAGGTTCGGGATATGCGCGCAGCTGGCAGCGGCTTCTATGCTCCGACGGAGTTCGAGGCGGTAATCTGTTTCTTCGAGCAGCTTGCCTTCGATCTCGTCGAAATACTTGTCCATATCGACTTCACTCATTCCTACAAGACGCACAGCAAAGGGCTTAACGATCGCCAAATCGCTCTTCACGCTACTCGCCACCCCAGGATACTGGATCTTTACCGCCAGCTCCTTCCCCCCTTTCTCCGCCTTATGGACTTGCCCGATGGACGCGGCATTTGAAGCCTGCATCTCAAACTTATCGTATAGCTGGGTGGGGGTCTTTCCAAGCGTCTTCATAAACGTATTGACCACCAGCGGCCCTGAAAGGGGCGGAGCGCTGTACTGGGACATCGCAAACCGGTCGGAATAGGCTTTTGGCAGCATGCCCTTATCCATACTCAGCATCTGCGCTACTTTCAGCGCGCTGCCTTTGAGGTTGCTGAGGGTGTCGTAAATGTCTTCCGCATTGTCGGCGTGGAGTTCGTCTCTGCTGACAGAAGGGTCGATCAGCTTCTTTGTATAGTGTTTGATATAATTGGCGCCTACCTTCAGGCCGGTGGTAACGAATTTGCCGGCTCTTTCCACTTTCCCGGTAGGGATATTGGTTTGCTCTTTCATGATCGCTGTTCTCTGCTATTTCCTTGTAAAGATGAATTTCCCGAAGTCCAGGATGCTGTCGAGCGTATTGCTGCTGATCAGCTGAAAGCTCAGGTTTACAGCTTTTTCGATGGCGGCATCGGTCAGCTCGAAGCGGTCGCTGTTGTCGTTGATCCAATACCGGAGCACAAAAAGCGCCTGAACCCAGAAACCGTGCACATAGGTATCCGAGATGAACTTCCGCTCCTTTATCTCACCCGTCTGATGGGCTTCCTTGATCAGGTCCCGGATATAGTCGAAGAAGGCAAGCCGGAGGGACTCCAGTTTGTCGAGGTGCAGGCCTGGCGCAAAATGCTTTTCCTTCTGCAGCAGGATATAACTGCGGTATTCGCGGAGGTGCTGAACCCATAAGAAGTAAAAAGCCAACAGCTTTTCTCTGACCGAATAGCTGCGGTAGGTTTCGTCTTCCTTTAGCTTTTGGAGGGTTTCCTGGAAGATGGCCAGCCAGATATCCCTTTCGAGAGCGTCAAAGGAGGCGTAGAAATAGTAAAACTCGGCTTCGGGCAGGTCGAGCTGTTTACAAAAGGTGTGGACCGAAACGGGTCTACGACCATTTTCCAGCCAATAGTTGATGTATGTGTCGCGGATCGCTTTCTTTTCCATATCAGGGGTGATATATATGAAATAGTAACATCCGGCAGCTGAAAGTGTTCGGCCGCAGCCCTTATTTATTCAGCCTTTTCAGGACTTCGTTCCGGTAGACCTTACCCACCGGCAGCTTCTTATCCCCCACCGTCAATTCGTTGGCTTCGAAGAATTTCACCGCCTTCAGCGAAGCAATAAAAGACTTATGGATACGCAGAAAGTTGCTGCCAGGCAGCTGGGATTCGAACTGTGTAAGCGTCTGCTTGGACATGATCCGCTCCTTCCCGCAATGGATAAAGATATAGTTGCCGTAGGCTTCCACGTGGCTAATGTCGTTGAAGAAGATCTTGGTCAGCTTCTTGTCCGACCTGACCATCAGAAAATCGTCCCGTTCAGCAACGGGCTGGGCTTGCGGATGGGCCTGCGGCTGGTTTTGATGGAGGACTTTTTCCGTCGCCTGGACAAACCTTGGGAACCCCAACGGCTTAAGCAAATAATCTGTAACCGACAACTCAAACCCCTCCAGCGCATACTCCGGATAGGCCGAGGTAATAATGATCGCTGGATATTTTTTCAGCGTCCGCAGCATGTCAAGACCGCTCAGACGGGGCATG
>JAATGQ010000086.1 GCA_015654595.1 Chitinophagales bacterium
ACTTGATCATCCGCTTACCGGTATGATAAGAATGGGCTTCGCCGATACGCGCATACAGCAGACGCAGGAAGTCATAGATCTCCGTGACGGTTCCGACAGTACTACGCGGATTTTTATTGGTCGTCTTCTGCTCGATGGAAATCACCGGGCTAAGACCAGTGATCTTGTCGACATCCGGACGCTCCATATCGCCGATGAACTGTCGGGCATAAGCCCCAAAACTCTCCATATACCTACGCTGTCCTTCAGCGTAAATGGTATCGAAGGCCAGGGAGGATTTACCGCTTCCGCTGATGCCTGTGATGACCACCAACTGATTCTTTGGAATACGGATATCGATGTTTTTCAGGTTATGTACCCGGGCACCGGATACTTCTATTGACTCTTCACCGGTCATGGGGACGGCCTTTTCCGTCTGTAAACCGGCTTTTCCCTTTTTCACTGAGGTCGCCATAGGCAAATTGCTCCTTTCTTAAATCTGATAAAAAAATTAGTAAGCTAAGGTACTATTAACAATCGGAATGCAGCGATAGTTTACAAAAAGAGCCCCCTTGCAGTGCAAGGGGGCTCTCGACAAGTGTAAGAACCTATGGTTCAATTATTTATGCAAAGTAATAGTCGGAATATTCACCACCTTCATCGAGTCTACCGCGATGCTGAAGGTGGTGTCCTGGTAACCGTTGCGGCCCTTAAAGTTGAGCGTATAGTTGCCGACCGGAACTCCGCGGAACTGATATTGACCGCCCCGGAACGGTACGGCGTAGAGCGTATCCGCAGCATTATAAGCGGTGATCAACGCTGTGGAGTTGCCAGGCTTAACCGTCCCCTGAACCTTTGCCGTCACGACATCATTGAAGACGGTAATGTTCGGCTTGAGCAGATATTCGCCGCTCCAGAAGAAAATGGATTTAGACAGATTGAAGTCCATCCATAATTTAAACTGGTTGTTCGTCACATCAGCCACATCGGTCCTGCTGACATTGACGGTGAAATAAGGATTGGGTCCAAACACTTCCAATGGATAAGAAGTGGTGCTATCGGTATAGACGCTATTGTCTGAACCAAGCGTTATCTGCAGTTTCAGGATCTTGCCCGAACTGTAAAGACCGGATGCAAGCAGGGTATCCGTGCCGTTGCGAAGAGACAACAGATCGTAAACGCCCGGCGCAATAGAAAGCGTATCCCAGATAACAGACTTGTTGGCCTGAGTGCGGCCGTGTCCGCAATAGTTGTTGTCCCATTGGTCTGAGTAGTCGGGGTCTGATTGTTTAGAGGCGGTGTCGATTTCTACGGTTACTTGTCGGATGTCAATAAGAACTTTTGTGAACTCAATGGGGTCGTCCATCATATAGACAGACATTTGAGATTTACCTGCGGGAATGTTGGTGGAAGAAGACCCGCTTTTGTTACAGGCGAAGAAGACAAGCAAGGCTGAGGCACTGGCAGTGCCTACAAGCCATTTGGTTACCGTTTTCATAATTGTAGTTTTATAGGTAAAGCTTCTTCATCCTGTACCCCTCGATTTTCCAAAAACCCTGCCAAAAAACTACCGCAAATATTTCTTCAACATGATAGCGATCTCTTCCATCCGGAATGGCTTCGAAATAAAGTTATCCATTCCTGCCTGCAAACACTTCTCGCGATCGTCCTGCGTCGCGTCCGCGGTAAGCGCGATGATCGGCAAACCCGCCACCGGCGCGGAAAGCCGGCGGATCAGACGGGTCGCTGTATAACCATCCATCTCAGGCATATTGACATCCATTAAGATAAGATCGGGTGTTGCGGAATCAAGAACACTGAGCGCTTCCTTTCCATTGGCTGCACGAAGCACTACCACGCCCATGTTCCTGAGTACTTCAGCAATCAGCATCATGTTAACGGGTTCGTCTTCAACGACAAGTACCTTGGAACCCGCGACCGATAGATCAAACACGGGACGGACAGCCGCTGCCCTATCCTCTTCACCTGTCTGCTGAAAAATTGACCCGATCAGGGCATTGAGCTCCCGCAGTTTGACGGGCTTTGGCAGGAACCGGTGTATGCCGGCCTCCGTAGCCTGAAATCTGTGCTGCGCCTTATCGAGAGAAGAAAGCATGAGAATAAAAGGATCGGACTGGTCCTTCAATACCTCCCGGATATTTTTTACCAGCGTAATGCCGTCCATTCCCGGCATCTGGTGATCTGTAATAATAAGGTCAAAGAATTTATGACCGGCTCTCGCCTCATCGATCTGTTTCAGTGCCGCTTCACCCGTATAGCTGACGGTACAGTCGATATCGAAGTAATGGAAGATACCCTTCATCAGGCTGCAATTGGCGGGATTGTCATCGACAACCAGCACCCTTTGCAAGGGCGCCTTTTGCAACGGCTCTTCTATCGGAGTATTGACGGCTACTTCCAGCTGCAGCCTCAACGTAAATACGCTCCCTTTACCTGGTTCGCTTTCAGCCGTTAGACTGCCGCCCATCATCTCGGCCAGACTCCTGGAGATGGTGAGTCCAAGCCCCGTACCGCCAAACTTCCGCGTTGTAGAAGAGTCTGCCTGCGTAAAGCTATCGAAGATATGACCGATCTTTTCCCTGGGTATTCCGATGCCGGTATCTTTAACGTTAATGGACAAACTAAGATAGTCTTTATCGCCTTTTTGTACGACAGGACCATCCGTCCGAACGACGATGCTTACTTCTCCCTTACTGGTAAACTTGACGGCATTACCCAGCAGGTTGACAATGATTTGCCGAAGCCGAAGCGGGTCTCCCCAGAGGGAAGCAGGAAGACCGGGCGGGATATCGCACAGCAGCTCGATCTGCTTCTCATACGCGCGGATAGAAAGCAAATCTACCGCATCCCCTACCAGCTCATACAGATCAAACGTTGAATGTTCAAAGAAAAACTTGCCGGCTTCGATCTTGGAAAAGTCCAGGATATCGTTGATGATCTCCAGCAGACTGTAGGCCGACTTGCTGACATGCTGGACATACTCTTTTTGGACTTCGTGCAAAGGGGTTGTCAGTAACAGATCGGAGAACCCGATGATACCATTCATCGGCGTCCGCAATTCATGACTGATATTGGCCATGAATTCGCTGCGGGCCCTATTGCCGGCTTCGGCCTCTTCTTTTGACAGCACCAGCTGCTCTTCCATCCGCGCTCTTTCGATCGCAGAGCCAAGACTGCCGGCAAAAGAACGTAATATGGAATAGTCGACAGGCGTCCATTGCAGATCTGCCCGACAGTTCGACAATCCCAGATGCCCCCATAGTTTGCCATTGGCAAAGATCGGCACCGCGATAAAGGAAGCGGTCTGCGTGCGGTTCAGCCAGGCTTTTAGCTCGGGAGCGATATCAGAATCGGCGTTACCGGTAAAGATCTCGTTCCTATAAAGGGTCTCGACGATACCCGTCATCGACGTGACGGAGAAATGACTCAGACCTGCCGGATAAATGTCCTTATCCACCTTGTTCCAGTGCACTACCCTTTCGAGACGCCAGGGTTCATTGGGTAGCGAAGGCTTTAACTCATAAATGCTGATCCGGTCGGTGTCGATCTGTTCGCCTAGCAGCGCAACAGCGGCCTTCATCGCCGGTCTGAGATCGGAGCTGCCGATCAGACTGTGAGTGGCTGCTCCCAGCGTCTGGAGCTGATTGTCCCGCCGGCGAAGCGCAGCCTCGGATTGCCGGACCTTATGAAGAGACGCTTTCAATTCACGATAGTTGGCGTCTCCTTGTTTAATGACAGGGACGATGATAAACACGGCCATTACGAGGATCGCAAAGATCAGCGAAGTCAATATACCCGTATTGACGATAAAGATCCTGTCCAGATGATCGCCATGTATATCCACGTAGGCCTGGGTGATATCCTGCATACCATCAAGATAGGCAGCCTCTGCAGACCGGACCCGGACCGCGAGCAGTATATCGCTTTCAGAGAAACCGCGATTGTCAAGGAGCCGGTGCGCAAGGGAATCTATCTGCTTATAGGCGGGGTTAAGATGCTCAAAAAGATCGGGCAACGCCCATAACGGACTGCCCGGCCTGACATCCGAGTGATGGATCGTATGATACAAAAGAGACTGCTGCGATTCAAAAGCAGACAGCGTAGAACGAAGCTCATCGATAAGTCCGAGGGAACGAAACTGCTGATTGGAATCGATCAGCAGGAAAAGCATGTCCTTGGTGACTTGCTGACTAAGCGTTTGAAGATTAGTAGTAAGCCGTTCGCTTTCTTCCTGCCGATTTCTCGCCTTTGCCTGGTAATGAACATAAAAGTAGCCGGAAATATTACAAAGCAAAGCGATAGCCAGCAAACCTATTGCATAGCGCAGCAGCTTCTTCAAATCGTACATAAAGCCTGGCAAATTTCTCTTTTTAACTGTTATAAGGGTAATTTATTGCCGACTATGATTCAGCCATTCCTTCCATTTGACGAGCAATCGACGATCCTCGGCGGGGACCCCGGTATGGGTACGCGATTCGGGCGATGGGGTATACGAAATGGAAGGAATAATGGTTTGTTATCAACTCGTTAACGCAATCGTTTGCGAAAAAGAAAAGATTTTTTTGGAAATATGAAATTTGCGATACTATCTTTGCCATAGTTCTTACAACATCTCTTATCAAGAAAGGCTGAGGGAAATGGCCCG
>JAATGQ010000204.1 GCA_015654595.1 Chitinophagales bacterium
CAGCAGGTCCTGCAGATCGACCGGTTCCTTTTCCTGCTCGTTGACCTGCGTATTGACTTGCAGCAGCGAGTTGACCAAAGAAAGCGAATTCTCTCCCGAAACCTTCATCATCTGCAGCAGGGTGCGGTCTTTTTCCGTTCGGCCCGGCTCCTGCATCAGGATCGAAGCGACGGAAACCATGCCGCTGATCGGGCTGCGCAGGTCATGCGCAGCGATCTTCATCATTCGCGTATTATCCTCCTGGCTTTGCTTCAAAGCGGCCAGCGTACCCCGCAGCTGTTTATTCAGTCCCGTCAGCTTCTGTACATGCCGCTTGCTGCGTTTGAGGTTATTCCATATAAAAAAAGCAAGGAAAGAGGCCAGTACCAGGAATACAATCACCGCGATCAGATACGCGGTCTTCACTTCATCGTTCTTTTGCAGAAGGGTAAGCTTAAACTGCTGTTCCCGTTCTTTTAGACTTTGATCGATATCCGTGTACTTCAAGCCATTGTTCACCCTGTCTACCGAATCGTTGAAGGCGTAATACCGCTGCATATAGCGATACGCTTCGGGAAAGTTATGCGCTTCTTCGTATATATGCCATGTCAGATAATACCACTCCCGCCATACTTCGTCGTTGGCGTCACTCCTACCCCTGCCAGATGACAGATCGGTATATACCTGCTCCAGTAATTCGTGGGCCTCGGAGGTCCGGCCTTGTTTGAAATAAAGGTCAGCCAGTTTTATTTTGGCTGTTTGTGCATCTTCTATCGCATATCCAAACCTGTCATTGATACGGATGCTATTCTTCAAATGCGTCTCGGCTTCGTTATATCGGCCTAATAAAGAAAAAGTGCCGCCCAGGTTGCCTTCCACTACCCCCCTGGCCGAATTGACAAAGGTCTGCTTCTGTGGATAACGGTCTGCCCGTTCATTGATATAATCCAAGGCCTGCCGATAGACGGCAAGCGAGCTGTCCAGCATTCCTGCCTTTTCAAAACAGATACCCATCGTATTGAGTACTGCCTGGGGGAGTACAAAACCATAATAGAACCTGGCATCGGGCCTGCAGCTGATGGCTTCGATAAACGCCTGGCGCAGATAAGGGACTGCCTTCAGGAATTGGCCTTGCTGATAACAAATCACTCCAAGCGCATTGCTGAAATCGATCAGGCTGCAGCTGTCCAGGTGCGTCTGCGCAAAACTTCTTCCGTCGTAATAATATTGAAATGCCTGCTCATACTGCCGTTGAGCGCGTAAAAGGCTGGCCTTCTCGAATAGCGTGTGCGAATACTCAAAAGCATAACGATTTTCATACCCTTTCAAGACCATGAACATGCTGTCGATGTAGTGCGACCGCTGATCCAGATTCCGGTCGTAGTTGGAGTAATAATTCACCTCTACATTATACTTTCGCCAGTAATCGGCAATCCCACGCTCCGGCGTTATACGGTAAACAGAATCGAGATAGGACAGAGCCCGCGTGGGAACAGAATCATTCATGCGGTTATTCGCCTGATCGGAAATGCTGTCTGCCCAGCTGATATGATCAGGATAGCGGTGGGGATGACTGCCGCAGGCTGCCAAAAAAGAAAAGCATAAGTATCGAAAACAGAGCCTTTTATATTTTGAAAATAGACTGTACAAGGATATTCTCAGGAGGTTTTTAGTGTGTACGCTTCCTTCGGCAGACTTATAACGAAATAATAAGATGAAAACTTATGCCGTATCAAAAAGAATGCTCCTCCAGGGTTAAAAGTACGCAAAAGCGATAACCCGCCCCCATCCTCTTTTTCAGCTAAATAAAAAATTAACTTTATCGCTCACAAATGAATGAACATTCACTTATCTTTGCGGTAATGCGCCCAAGAGACGATAATAAGGTAGAGGCTTTGATGAAGCATGCGCTCAAAATGATCGTCAAGACCGGCTTTGACGGTCTCAGCATGCAGAAGCTGGCAAAGGCGGCCGGAGTATCTCCCGCCACTATCTACATTTATTTCAAGGACCGGGACGATCTTATATTACAGCTTTTTCTCCGGGAGCACACCAAACATTTTGACTATATCCTCCAGGATTTCGACCCGAATATGGACCTGGCCACCGGACTCAAAGTACAATGGAAGAACATGGTTCATTATATTCTCCATCACCCGGATGAAGCGCATTTCCTGGAACACTTTTCTTTTACGCCCTTGCATGTCAAGGCTATTAAAATGAAAGATCCGCGCATCGCGCAGTGCATGAGGCAGTTCGTGAGCAATGCCATCCGCAATAAGGAATTGATCGAAATGTCCCATGAGCTCTACTGGTCGATTGCCTTTAGTCCGCTGTATAACCTGCTGCGCTGGCACCAGATGGGCAGGAATACGATGGGAGAAAAGTTCGAGCTGACCGACACAGTAATGGACCAGGCCCTGGCACTGGTTTTAAAAGCGCTGAAGCCCTGATAAAACAGACAGCTATGAACCAACAGATAAAACCCAAAGTCTTCAACCGTTATGAGGCATTTATAATTGCCGTCATTTCCCTTTTGCAATTTACCGTTATCCTGGACTTCATGGTCATGGCGCCACTGGGAGCGCTGCTATTGAAAATACTGCATCTGGAGCCTGGCCACTTCGGCTGGGTCGTATCCGGCTATGCGTTTAGTGCCGGCATATCCGGGATCATTGCTGCCGGTTTCGCAGACCGCTTCGACCGGAAAAAAATGCTGCTCTTTTTTTATACCGGCTTTATAGTCGGTACCGCCCTTTGCGGTATCGCTACGGACTATGTATCGCTTCTGCTTGCCCGCATCGTCACCGGTCTGTTCGGCGGCGTTATGGCTTCCATCAATATGGCCATCATCGCCGATCTGTTCCCGCTTGAAAAAAGAGGCCGGGTCATGGGTTATGTGCAGATGGCCTTTGGCGTTAGCCAGGCGGCGGGTATCCCTGTGGGACTTCTGCTCGCCAATAATTTTGGCTGGCATACGCCGTTTTTGATGATCGTCGTGCTTTGTCTGGTCATCTATGCCGCTATTGTCCGCTGGATGAAGCCCATAAACGATCACCTCCAGCATAAGACCAGCCACAGGTTCTTTACGCATCTGGTGAATACCGCTTCTCAGAAACGTTATCTGCGCGCCTTTCTGACCACCGTCTTTATTTCGACAGGAGGGTTCCTGCTGATGCCCTATTCCAGCGCCTTCCTGGTCAACAATGTAGGGATCAGCGAAAAGGTCCTTCCCGTCGTATTCGTTGCTGCCGGAGCAATGGGTCTCTTTACCGGACCGATTATCGGACGCTGGAGCGACAAGGCGGGCAAGTACAAGGTCTTTCTTTTTGGAACCATCCTCTCCATGATCATGGTTCCCATTATCACCCATCTTGGGATCACCCCGCTCTGGGAAGTCATTGTCCTGAACACCATCATGTATACAGCGGTTAACTCCCGGCTTATTCCCAGCCAGGCGCTCATCTCCGGTGTTCCCGATCCAAAAGACCGCGGCGCCTTTATGAGCATCAACGCTTCTGTCCAACAGCTTGGCGGCGGTGTCGCTTCGGCCGTCGGCGGTCTGATCATCCACCAGAGCGCCAAAGGCCAGCTCATTCACTATGACTCTGTTGGATATATTACCGTTGTCGCGCTTGTCTTCACTTCCATAATGATGTATTACGTCGACCGGTATATTCAGTCGAAACACGCTGCCCCCAAGTCCGTCGCAGCCTCTGCCGTCGACGAACCGCTGCTGGCTGCGGAATGATGGATCGTCCGCGATTTTCATGCGACAAAGCTTTATCTTTATCGCATGAAAATCGCCACTTACAACGTCAATGGGGTCAACGGCCACTTACCCGTCCTCCTCCGCTGGTTGGAAGAATCAAAGCCGGATGTTGCCTGCCTACAGGAGCTCAAGGCTCCGCAAGAAAAGTTTCCGGTACAGGCGATAAAAGATGCCGGGTACCACGCGATATGGCACGGGCAAAAGAGCTGGAACGGCGTCGCCATCCTTGCCCGCGGCGAAGCTCCGCAAGAGACCCGCCGAGGCCTCCCCGGCGACGAAGAAGATCTCCACAGCCGTTATATCGAAGCAACCGTCCACGGCATCACCATCGGCTGTCTTTACCTGCCCAATGGCAATCCCGCACCCGGTCCGAAATACGACTACAAGCTCCGTTGGTTCGAAAGGCTAACGATACACGCGGCCACGCTCCTCGGGAGCGGCAAACCCGTTATCCTCACCGGCGACTATAACGTGATGCCCACCGAGAAGGACGTCTACAAACCCGAAAGCTGGGTCGACGACGCCCTTTTCCGTCCTGAAACCCGAGCGGCCTTCCATACCCTCGTCGCCCAGGGCTGGACCGATGCTGTCCGCTATCTCCATCCTACCGAGACCATCTATACTTTCTGGGACTACTTCCGCAATGCCTTTGGCCGGAACGCGGGTCTCCGTATCGACCACTTCCTTGTCAGCCCCGACCTCAAATCCCGCCTCACCGCCGCCGGTGTCGACCGCGAGGTTCGCTCCTGGGAGAAGACAAGTGATCATGCGCCGACCTGGATTACGCTCAAATAAATAACTTGAGGGGCCAATATGGCCCCTCAAGTCAGTATAAAGGGGAAGCGAGACTTATCCCCTCTTCAGGGTCAACACCGTTACCTCGGGCCATATCCCTAATCGTCCCGAAAAAGCGAGGAACCCAAACCCTCTGTTTACGTAGAGATACCGTCCGCCCTCATTCGCCAGGCCAGCCCAATCCTTATACCGGTATTGCACCGGACTCCAGCGGAATTTATCCGACTCCACTCCAAACTGCGCTCCATGCGTATGCCCGGACAAGGTAAGGTGCACATTTGCCGGATGATGTTTTATAATTTCTTCCCAATGCGAAGGATCATGCGAGAAACAGATCTTGAACGCGGCCGGATCCACTCCTGCCAATGCTTTGTCCAGGTCCCCTTTCTGAATAAACCCTTTTCCCCAGTTCTCTACTCCGAGCAGCACGATCTTCTGTCCATCCTTTTCCAGTACTATGTGCTCATTAAGCATCAAGCGATATCCCATCTCCCTGTGATGCTGCTTCAGGGTTTCAAGGTTGTTCTCCCTTTCTTCATCGCTCGCCCATTCGATATACTCGCCATAATCATGATTTCCCAGGATCGAATATTGCCCCATCGGCGCTTTGATGGCCCCAAAGCGATGCAGATAAGGTTCTATCTCCCACGCGGCATTGTTAACCAGGTCGCCGGTAAAAACAAACAGGTCGCTGCGCTGTTCTTTGGCCAGATCAACCCCTCGCTGGACAGCCGACGTATTGTCAAAACTACCCGAATGAATATCGGAAAGCTGCGTAATCGTAAACCCATCAAACGCTTCCGGCAAATCCGGAAACGTCAACGTCGCACGATGCACCCGGTAATCATACTTACCCTTTATCATCGCATACAAAAAACCGGTGAATGGTACTGCGGCCAGCAATACCGCGGCTTCACTGATGAATTTCCGCCGCGAGGGGATCAATGGCTTTCGATCGTCTTTGGTGATGACCCTTCTTCCCAAGCCAAAGATCACCCGGCCCAGATCTCCCAGGAACAATACCACCGAAAAAATCAACCTGGTTACAAATAACGTGAGGAAAAGACTTAGCACCCACTCATGAAAAGGCGTCATTCCTCTGGCCGTCCGGAAGCTTGCGGCCATAACAAAAAAAGTCACCGTTATCCCAATGGAGATCACCAGATAACCCCACCTCACAATCTGTCTTAACCGCCTCGATTTCCATTTGGCCGACAATGTCGACAACCCGCTGAATACAGCCCAGTCAAATAACAATCCCAGCCAACCTATTATAACAAAAAATTCCAGAATACCTCTTCCGTGCATAATTCAAATATATATGCACGTAATTTACTGAAATCTGCATCGAGGATCGCAATGTTTTCGGAATCGTTGGGGTATACGGCCGGCCAGCTTCTACGGCTAGCGGCGACTACAGGCATATTCAGCTTCTGCGGCAATAGGCTTAGCCGGCTGCTATGCCACAGCCCCGGCCAGGGCAAGATAATCCGGCAGCTCCGGTCTTCGCTCCAACAGCCTGCCCATTTCCATCAGCCACTGATAAATTTCCATCGCTTCCGATCTCCTGCCCGCACATATCAGCCGATAAACAGCTACTGCTTCCGCGGGAAACATCCCCACCGCCCCGACAATCCATCCCAAGGCGCCAGTCATCAAACCTTCCAGCGCAACCCTGTCATCGCCGCACAATACCCTGTATCGATTGGCCCATCGATCGGCCATTGCTGTCATATCCCCCGTATATCCTTTTACCGCCTGAATCGTCTTACACGAAAACAACTCCTCCAATAAATGCGTTCCTACCCCTTCTCTATTATCGATCATGATCGGCAAATTCGTCGCTGCCGCAACGGTTTTGAAAAAAGCTGCCGCCTCACCCGATAAATGCGCTGGCAAAGAAACGATCAGCCCGTCTACGTCGTATTGCTCCGCCATTTTTGCCTGGGCAACCGCATCCGTCGCATCCCTGCCGGCAATACCGACAATCACCGGAACCATGCCGCCTACCTGCTCCAGCGCAGTAGCCAGCAGCTGCGGCCCATTTTCAGTATCCCACCGTCCCGTCAAAACAAATCCGTCCACCCCCGCATCCACCCCGGCCCAAACCTTTCGTCCCTCCTCCAGCATCCCGTTCTCCGAATATCCCTCGATCTTTTGCTCCACTAAAATACCCTGCCAAACAGCGTACATATTTTCTTTTTCTCAAATCTAATGTTAACATCACATATCATTACGCTGATTTTTAACCTCTTTCAAACCAAATATTAACACCTTTCCAACACAATAAAGTATTTCATCCGATACCTTGGGTTTATAGAAATGGATATTTATTTTGGTGCTGCAAATGGACCCAATACACCTGATGGAAAAAGTTTACCACTGGCTGGAGATGGCCTTCTCACAACCCCTCACCAGTCTCAAAGAATCCCATTTCTACGACCAGAAGGACAGTAAGTTCTATACTGTCCGCTTTTCAGACTATCTGCTACTGAACGATGACCTTACGCCAAACAAATCGGCGAAGTCAGCCTACTCAAAAGAGGTGATCGCACAGCTGGCAGATAAGATCCTGCGCCAGGAAAAAAAGGATGTCTCCATCCTCACCATCCCACGCGTAGACATAGACGAAAGAAAAACCGTCATGGAGCAATTCATCGGTCTGCTGGAAGACGCCAACCTGATCCGCATGGTGACTCAAAAAATGAACAACCAGGACGGCTCCCAGCGCTTCGACCTCCACTTCGCCAAAGATGCCGAAACGCCGCGTACTACCTGGGAAAAACTAAAAGCCGAATTCCTACGCCCAAGGATAGATTCGTTCCTGGCCGAACATAACATACAGCTGTCCTCAACGACATTATGGAATACCTGATCATTTTCTACCCAGTAACCTCAGGGCCGGCGAAAGCATAACTAATTGATTTGTAAAAAGTAACACATATTTATGACGACTGGTATTTTATATCTGTCGTCTTTCTCCTATTTTCATCCCATCATAAAAACCAATTTATGGGACTTTTTGATAAGATCAGAAACGAATTTATCGACATCATCGAATGGGTCGATTCCTCCACGGATACCATTGTCTGGAAATTTCCACGCTATCAGAATGAAATAAAAATGAACAGCAAGCTCACTGTACGCGAATCACAGAGGGCCGTGTTCATGAATGAAGGGACCATTGCCGACATTTTCACCCCGGGAATGTATACGCTTACGACGCAGAACATGCCATTGATGACCACGCTCAAGGGATGGAAATATGGCTTTAACAGCCCCTTCAAAGCAGACGTGTTCTTCGTCAGCATGCGTCAGTTCATCAATCAGAAATGGGGTACGCGTAACCCGATAATGCTTCGTGACGCCGAGTTCGGTCCGATCCGCATCCGTGCCTTTGGGTCGTTTGCCTTCCGGGTTAAAGATCCCGGCGTCTTTATTAAAGAAGTTGCCGCTACCAATCCGGAGTTTTCGGTGGATGCCGTCAACGAACAACTGCGTAATCTCGCTGTATCGCGTGGTATGGACGCCATCGCCGAAGCCAGGATCCCTGTGCTGGACCTCGCCGCTAATTACGATGAAGTATCTCTTAAGATTACTGACAAGATAAAAGCCGAGTTCAATGAACTCGGGCTCGAGCTGACGAAGTTCTTAATCGAAAATATCTCTCTGCCACAGGAAGTCGAGGCAGCGCTGGACAAACGCAGCAGCATGGGGATCGTTGGCAACCTGGGGGCATACGCACAATATCAGGCAGCAAATGCCATGGAACAAGCTGCAGCCAACCCTGCTGGCGGACTCGCCGGCGCAGGCCTTGGCGCGGGTCTCGGCATGGCCGTAGGCGGACAGATGGGTAATATCTTTCAGCCGAACTACGTCCAGGGCAACCCCAATGCGCCTCAGGGCCAGGCATACCAGGGTGCTGCCGGAGCCAACGACGGCCCTCCCCCATTACCGGCAGCCACCGCCTATTTTGCCGCGATCGACGGCAAACAAGCCGGCCCTTATACCATTGAACAGCTGTCACAGCTGGTCAGCGCCGGTACCATCAACGCTCAAAGCCAGCTCTGGAAAAAAGGTATGCCTAACTGGGCGGCCGCCAGCACGATAACAGAGCTGTCCGATATTTTTAACAATATGCCTCCGCCTATTCCCGGCGCATAGTCAACCATATTGCCTTATGCCTTCTACAGAACAAGAACAACCCGTTGCTCTGAATAATTCTTTGCAGTGCAGCAGCTGCGGCGCCACTCTTCATTTTGCACCGGGGACACATCATCTGCAGTGCTCCTATTGCGGAGAAACCAACGAGATCCAGGAGACGTCAACAGCCCCCATCGTCTCCTTCGACTATCTCGATTTTATTGCGGGCAACAACGGCTCAGCGCCCTCATTGTCCGCAAGTGTCGTATCCTGCAAGAATTGCGGCGCATCGACGACGCTGCCGCCGGAAGTCAACTCCGACAACTGTGCCTTCTGCGCCAGCCCGCTGGTCATAGCCGACGCCCAGAGCAGACAGCTGGTTCGTCCACACTATGTACTGCCCTTCCTGGTAGCACAGGCACAGGCACTCGACAGCTTTCGCAACTGGTTGAAAAAACTTTGGTGGGCGCCCAACGACCTGACAAAGCTCGTCAGCGGCGACGCCCGTCAATTCAAAGGCATCTATATCCCCCACTGGAGTTTCGATACGCAAACCGTTACCGATTATTCCGGCAGCCGGGGAGACTACTACTATGTCACCGAGACCTATACCGAAACGGTGGATGGACAGGAAGTAACCCGCACCGAAGAAGTTCGCTATACCTCCTGGACACACATCAGCGGCAGAGTAGAATACGATTTTACAGATCTGCTCATTTCAGCCAGCAACTCCCTGCCCCAGGATGTTGCGAACCGGCTCGAGCCCTGGGCCCTCGAAAAGCTCGTCCACTACAACGAGCAATACGTCAGCGGCTTCAGATCTGAAATTTACCAGATCGACGCCGAAGCGGCTTTTCAAGCGGCCCAGAAAAAAATGGAACCCATCATCAGGGAAGAAATACGCGCCGATATCGGAGGCGATGAACAAACCATCGATGGCTTCAATACTACCTGTAAGGATATTGGCCTGAAATATATCCTGCTGCCCGCATGGATCAGCACCTACAAATACAACAACAAGCTTTATCACTTTACCGTCAATGCCTGTACCGGGGAAGTAGTCGGCGAACGGCCTTATAGCGCTGCCAAGATCGCATTCACCATCATCGCAGTCCTCATACTCATTATCGCTATCATCGTCATGGTAAAACAATGATGAATCGTGCCGGAATGATATTGCGCCTCCATCCGCAGCTCAAAACAGATCTCTATGGAAGGGAAAAAGGGTTCCCCTTAAAGTATGTTCCCGTCTCAAAACAAAGCCGGTAAATACCGGCGCCCTCTATTCATGTAAAGAAAGTTAAGCAATTCAAAGCGCTTGTCCAGCAGCGGCCTTTACCTATCAAAACCGGACACTTTTTATATCAGGACCGTACACTGGTCAATGGCCTCAAAAATTTAATGAATTGGTTTTCAATGAAGAAAAAAAGTTGGCATCCGGCTGGAATACTCTCTGGCATACCCGGGGACGCCCGGACAAAAACAAAAAACCAAAAAACTTAAAAAAATACTTTTATGAAAAAGTTAATCAAAGCCGCCGCCATCGTAATGACATTAGTCCTTGCCGTTAGTATGAACACAGCTTTCGCCGCTCCTGCTGAAAATGTCAATGGACAAATCATGAACTCCTTCCGTCAGGACTTCCAGAACGCACAATTGATGAGCACCGATATTTCTAAGAACTTTTCCAAACTGACTTTTAAAATGGACGGCAATGTCCTGACAGCCTTCTACTCCGAGAATGGCGAACTGTTGGCCGTAAGCCGTAATATCGTATCTACAACACTGCCCATCTCGCTGTTCAACAGCCTGAAAAAACACCAGGATAAAGCATGGCTTACCGAGCTGTTCGAAATCAAGGCCGACAATCAGAATACGTATTATGCAACGATCGAAAACGCAGAAACAAAAACCGTCCTTCGCTCCAACGGCTTCGGATGGGAGATCTATAGCAGCGCTAAGAAATAAAATTACTTCGCTGACCTAAACACCTTTACGCGTCAAATCCCGCAAGGATTTGACGCTTTTGTTTTTATAAGCGCAAAAAAAGGCCTGGCCATTAAGGCCAGGCCTAAATGAAGACGACTCCAAAAATGGAGTCGTCTATTACCCTTAAAACAACCTGTCGCAAAAGTTGAATACGTTCTGAGTTCAACTGTTATGTAGTAATGAGCCCGAAATTGTCTTTTTAGTCACCGACTGCACTATAACGTCCATCTTATATAAATTAGTACTAATGGCGTGTAGTTTTGTAACTACAAAATAGAGTTTTTTTTGAATTTATTTATAGACAAAAGTGTAATATTTTGAACTTCAGCCGAATAAGGGTATTTATTTCCTTAAAAATGTCTCTTAAATCCTGCTCAAAGAACGTTTAATACACTTATATAACGGGTAAAATAGGTCTTTAACCATCACTAAACAGGAATTTGTACTACAAAATCTCCACTCCTTTACGACAATCGCATAGGCAATGGACGACAGAACTTCTCAGGGTAATCTGGTGAAAAATGAAAGGCGCCGCCGCTCAAAACAGGGACGGCTTATTTCAATCGCTGACTGGCCATTACGCTGGCGACAATCCCGTTGAGCGAAGCGCCAAGCGCGCAGCCATAACATACGATAGTATTGGCGTAACGGTCATCCATTCCTTTTGAAGTATACATATAATACCCCCAAACGCCCAAAGCGGTTATCCAGACGCCTAAAGTCCAATAACTTTTTACGCCCGTCACCCAGGCCAAAGGGAAAAAGTGCAGCCCTGCAATCACCGCGAAAGCCGCCACCTGCCAGGTTGCAAAGCCCTCCCGCAACAAAAATGTCCAGGTAAGAAATGCCGCAAGCCCTTCTATGACCACGATCAACGCGTAAAGCTGGTCTCTTTTCCATTCTCTTGCCATCCCTTGCACATCATCCTTGGAAGGTCCGCCAGGCTGCAGCCCATCTTCCAGCGAGTAAAGCCGGATAGAATAAATAGCCAGTCCAACCGCTATCGCAAGGATCAGTCCCATGCCGATGGCATAGTCCTGAAAACGATAAATGTACTCTCCTATCAGTACCCAAGCCATCGAGAACAAGACCATATGAAACAATTCCCCCCTGATACCTTCTACTTCAAATTGTGTTAGTTTTTTCATCGTCGTATATTTTATAACTATCTATAATTCAACATTAAAGGTACAGATTATTCTTTTTAGCCGAAAACGCATTGCCCATACGTTTTACGTTATATCGCCACCGGCGTTCAAAAATTAGCGTTCATTCGTCAAGAGCAGGTTCTTTTCCAATTATAGTTTCTTCATCTCCAACACATTGACTTACGGCATCTT
Source organism: Chitinophagales bacterium (assembly GCA_015654595.1). GTDB lineage: Bacteria > Bacteroidota > Bacteroidia > Chitinophagales > Chitinophagaceae > Puia. Next base: position 12,019 of record JAATGQ010000204.1, read on the forward strand.
ATTAGATACCCTTGGGCATTCAATTTATAACCGTACAAGCCATCACCATGACAATTCCGCCAACCTCCAGATCCCTTGCGGCGGGCTTCTTAAAAAACAATGGGATGAGCCGCGGCTCCTCCATGCCAGCGGCGTACCGACGAATTTGAGAAAGGGGCGCCTTTGTAAAGGCTGTTGGGGCCGCCGAAAATCATGCCAGCATGCGCCTGGGAACATATGTAACATATGATGCCCCGAAAAGGGGTCGTTTGGGGCTTCTATTCCCTGTTGGAGGAGCCTGGAGGCGGCCTTTTCAGGCGGAGCATACCTGGCACGGCATTTTAAGTACCATATACAGATGCGAATGGTGATTTCCTGCTAAACAATTACCAGATAAGCCAACACTCATCGGGTAAAAAATAAAAGGAATAGGCATTCGACCAAGGGCTATGCTCCGTTAGGGGTATAGCCTTATTTTTTGCCGGCGGTGCTGATAATCTATAGGTTAGAGGCGTGTCCGCTTTAAAAAGAGGTTAAATTAGGGGTTAGTACTTAGACAAACCGATGGAGCAGAGTATATTTGTTTGTCCTAACCCATAGAAAACAAACCCCTACCCATGCATCCGATCGATGATTGGCGAAAAGATCTTTATGCTCTTCTATCACATGATTTGCGTACGCCCATACGCAATATCCAGACTTTTGCAGAAATCCTGGGAAAACAACTCCTATCAGAACAGCAGATCAAAGAAATCGCCGCAAACATATTTGCTTCCGCAGAGGAACAGCATTACATCCTCGAGCACGCGCTGAACATTCTCCGTATCGATGATTTTCAACAGGGAGGGGCCTACCCGATGTCGCTGACAACCCTGATCGAAGAATCCGTGGAAGCCGTTGCATCCCTCGCCAAAGCCAAATCCATCCATTTCGAAAAGAATGTCCAATACGAAGGCTTCACCGAGATGCCCTCCCAGCTTCTCCGACAGGTAATGAATAATCTGCTCAGCAACGCGGTAAAGTTTTCCAACCCCGACTCTACCGTAACGATCGGCGTCCGTCGTCAATGGGGCGCGATCCTGATCGATATTGCCGATACCGGTATTGGTTTCAGACCAGAATGGGAAGAGAGTCTTTTTGACCGTTACAATAGCCTGGGGCTGCATTTCAACCGCAAACTTATCCGCCAATACCAGGGAGATTTGTCCGCTCACAGTTCCGGCGAAGGTAAAGGCGCCACTTTTACCCTCTGCCTCCCGCCGGCAGCGGAAGAAAAAGAGTAGCTGTTCCGCTTTGTCAAAAATTGTTTCATTTTCTTAACTTTGCGGAATGGATCGCCGGCAAAAAACCATCATTTCTCCCTTCAACGAAGAGCTCAAGCTAAAAGGATTCAAGGCTTATACGGCAGACAGCAACCCCGCACCCGCCCTCGTCTACAGCAGAAAAGATTTCTATAAGATCTGCCTGTTGAGCGGCAAAAGTTTTGTCTCTTACGCCGACCGCAGCTTCAACATCGACGGTTGTTCCCTTTTCTTCGGCACCCCGCATATCCCCTACTCCTGGGATGTCCTTTCGGAAAACCAGACGGGCTATGCATGCCTCTTCACGGAGTCCTTTCTAAAAGGTCATGACCGCAGCGAAAGCCTGCAGGAATCTCCTTTTTTCAAGATCGGAGGCTCGCCCATCTTTAATCTGGACCAGACCCAGCGCGATACCCTTGCCGCTGTTTTTCAAAAAATGATCGCCGAACAGGACAGCGACTACGCCTTTAAAGACGACCTGATCCGCACCTATATCCAACTGATCATCCATGAGGCGCTAAAAATGCAGCCCAGCAGCAATATCATAAAACCCAGGAACGCCCATACGCGTATCACCTCTCTGTTTTTTGAGCTGCTCGAAAGGCAGTTCCCCGTCGAAAGCGCAAACCAGCCGCTACAGCTGAAGACAGCCCAGGATTATGCGAATCGCCTTTCCATCCACGTCAATCATCTTAACCGGGCCGTAAAAGACGTCACCGGCAAGCCAACCACTTCGCATATCGCCGACCGGATCATCAGCGAGGCCAAGGCGCTTCTGCTTCACACCGACTGGCCCGTCTCCGACATCGCCTTCTCCCTCGGTTTCGATTATCCGACCTATTTCAACAACTACTTTAAAAGGCTCACCGGCGTTACGCCATCTGCTGCACGACTGGCTACGGCTTAGAGCGCGCCTTGCTGTCAACATTCCCATGTCCATGCTGTCCGAGGCCCATCGCCTATTCGGCCCCGTTCATGCGCTGTTTGATTTTCTTAATCTATATCACCACGACCAGCCGCTGCCCATCGGCCACTTCCGTATGCCATAGCTCGCCGATATCTTCCAGCTTCACCGCAATCGTCCTGACCTTTAGTTTACCTTCTGCCGCCAGTTGGAACATTTCCGGCAAGATCTCCCGGAAGAGCTGTCCAACCTGTGCCCTTGACCAGGCGCCCAGACCAGAACCCGTCAACTGCAGGTCGACGCTCCGCAGGTTAGCCGCAGATAACCGGATAAGATCGCCTGTTATGGCGCCGATCGATACATAACGGATCCTGTTTGTAAAGGAGCCATTCCCTTTTAAGCAGGCCAGGATCATTTCAGCCGTATGCCCCCATAGATAGTCGACAATAATATCGATGGGCGTCTCCTGGTGGATCCTCTTTATCTGCGTTGTAAAAGCTTCATCCGAGAGCAGGACTGAAACCGTTTCGTCAGCTCCAAGGGTCAGCAGCTCTTTCAAGGACTGCTGGTTTCGTCCGGTGACGATCACCTTTCCGGCTCCGTAATGTTTGGCGATCTGAACCGCCACGATTCCCGTAAAACCCGTAGCGCCATTGATCAGAACAACATCCCCGGGCTGGATATCCGCTTTGAATTTCAATCCCATCGCCGAACCGATAACCGCATTGGGGAGCGCCGCCGCTGTTACATCATCAAGACCATCCGGGACGCTTACGATCCGGTCCTTATCGATCGCCGCCTTTTCTGCCAGCATACCGCTTGCGCTCATCCCGTATACCCGGGAGCCATCGGCCAGCAAACAAATCCCGTCACCGCCAACCACACGCCCTCCTTTCTGCGGCGCCTCGCTCGAGTAATGACTGCCGGAGGCCCGGCCCTTATCGAGATTTTTTATGGCTACCGCTTTGACGGAGACAAGAAGTTCGTCTTCTCCCTGAACGGTCGGTTCTGCAAAATCAATATAACGAGGCAGCCCCTCGCCAGGATATAATACTGCTGCTTTCATCTGTTTGTTTTTTGTTGAAACAAAGCTAGACCATCCGGCAGCGCCGGGCGATAACATATGTTATCAAACTGCGGCGGCTTAAAAATGAGGGTTTCCTTTTGCCAGTTTGGCTTTTATACGACTGAGATGCACCGCGCTTACCCCCAGATAGGATGCAATATAGTGCTGGGGCACGCGCTGGATGATATGCGGGCGATCCTTTAAAAGATTGGAATAGCGCTGCTCCGGAGTGTCCCTTACGAAAGACATCAGCTCATTGATATAATGCTGCTGCCTGCGGGCGGCCATCTGCAACAGCATCTTCATCGACTGCGGGTCCTGTCCCATCTCGTCCATGAGCTGAATGACATATTTCTTATGCAGCAGACTGACCACTGACGGCTCGATGGTCTCGATTGCAAAGGGACTGGGCACATTGTTTAAAAAGCTGTCGATCGAAGACAAACCCTGTTTCTCGAAAAAGAACTGCACTGTTTTTTCTTCTCCGTTGCTGTTGAAGAATGCCCGTACACAGCCCTCTTCGATCATAATGTACTGCTGCGATCTTTTGCCTTCTTCCAGCAAGACCTTTTTCGCCGGCAGCTCCATCCTGCGTAAAAAAGGCTGATACTTTTCCCAAAAAACGTTCAGCTGAGGATACCTATCCCGGAAATGAAAAAACATAGTATACTAAAGGTAATTAATTCTTATCACCCGGCATAGCCAGCGGGATGTCCGCTGCCTCTATCTGAAATCCTCACCCGAAATTTTCAAAATCAACTCCTGCATCTTCTCCGGTTCAGTATTCGGCATCCCATGCGCAGATGCTTCAAACCAAAACAACTCTTTCTTTGGCGCCTGCAGCGCTTTATAATATGCTCGCTAAGCCCCGTGCAAATAAAGCAATAACGGCTTCGAGCTGTCTGCTCCCTTCAGCCAGATAACCTGCTGTATCCCGCCGATCAAAACCCGCACCGTCGTATCAATGCCTCCAGGCTTCTTTTGCCCCCATAAATTGCCCGTCCACAACCATAATGTGCCATCAGCCTTGATTGCCCAGGGCTTGTTTGGCCCCATATATTGCCCGTCCACAACAAAAGCATCGCATAAAGCGTTATTCTGTTCATATTTGTCTATATTTGTCTAATTATGGACAAAATACGAAATATTTCGTAAGACAAAAGCCTGCAATCCAGGCTAATCAAAAGGCTGCGCCTCGCCTCGTCCTACTGAATCCAGCAAAATCCCGCTGGGTCCGGTCAACCCTGACATTTAGCCAGTCGGAGCCTAAAAACTGCGTCCTATTGTCTCTTCGCAGCCTGTTTGGCAGAATTATATTTCAAGCGAACTGAATCAGGCATTGATAATCAATACGATTTAAACCCCCGCCCTAACTGGTAAGCATTTTGATGACTATAAGAAGGTTTCTGGGATTATTATCCGGCCTGGCAACCGAAAACATTCCAGAGGCCATTAAACAAAAAGGAGAATTAAATGGCTGAAACATGGAACAAAAGAGAACGTGAACGAAAGAAAAGACAAAAAAAACAGGCTAAGCAAGAAAAGCTGCAGGAGAGAAGATCGGCCAACAGAGGCCAACATAATGATCTGGATAGCATGCTAGCCTATGTCGATGAAAATGGGAATCTCTCCTCAACCCCCATCGACCCCAAAAACAGGCCGCAAAAAGCCGGCTAAATTAAACATCTATTGCTCAGGACAGGGGCTGGCAGATCCAAAAGATCCGCCAGCCCCTTTTTGATTCTTAAATTTCATCCCTACCTCAACCCATACTTCAATTTATACAATGCCAGCGAAAGACTCCTCTCATTATCAGCCGTCGGCGCCAGCCGGTATAATTTTTTAAAATAAGTCACGCCATTACGTGGATACCCCGCCTCAAAACTAAGCCGCCCGCAAAAAGCCAGATAACTTGCGTTCTCCGGGTGCTCCAGCATTACCGCCTCCGCGGCCTTCAAGGCTGCCTTTGTATCATTTGTCTTTAACGCCATCTTAAACAACTGATCCATCGCATCCAGCCAACTGATCCTTCCCACGGCCAAAGCGCCCGCCAACTCTTCCTCGAGCGAACTCCCCCGGACATAACCAGCCGGGATAGACTCGTGAAAAGGCCACCGGGTCTTTAACATCATGATCTGATAAGCGCCAAAAAGGGAATCGACAGCCGTGACCGGCATCTGCCGCAAGAGGCTGTCCATCGACATCTCAACCGGCACGCCCAACGCCGCAGTCGCTGCAGCCGAAGCAACCGGCGTAACCCATCCCGCCACCGTGGAACCACCCGAAACCCCGGCCGCCGGACGTGCCGGGACATCCATCGTCCGAAACATGCCTGCCCCCTTCATCACATCATAAAACGCCTCAGACATCAACGCATACCCATAAATGTTCGGATGCACATGCTCCAACAAAGTTTCCTTCCCCAGGATTCCACCCGGAGAAACGGCTTCAAAAACACCCCGCGTATCCACCAAATGAACATCCAAAGAAAATTCCCCGCAAAGCCTGCGGATAATCCCATTCATCGTATCCGGCGCCCGAAACCGCAACAGATCCAGCTCACTCGCCCGACAAAACGCGTGCTTGGCTAACACCATATTACCCGCATGCAAAGCGGAATCACCAAGCTTAAACTGACCCGCAGCAACTGAAGTATCACTTCCTGGGGCACTGATCAATGGCGGCTGATCCTTCTCGTTACTGACCAGCGTACTCAAAAAAAGAGGCGTCCGGTGCTCGCTATATATTCGACAAAGGTCCCTCATGTTCTCCTGAAACTGCTTCACCCCATTAAAAAACAGCGCCGACCCAAAAGGGATTTCCTGCTTTTCAGCCATCCGCTGCATCAGGTTCTCCTTTGTATCTATAGCGGCAGAACGACCTCGAATAAATCGGATCGTCGCATCCAGCAATTGAACAAGCCGAAAACGCCGCAAGAAAACCATCGCCTCTACAAGCGATCTGTTTCCCACAATCCTGCTGGTGGACCCCACACCCAAAGCCCCATAATATTCGTTATGCCCCGTATACACCAGCACGGCATCCGGCTGATAATCCAATACCTCCTTACCAAAGTTCAGAACGGTATAAGAATTGACAGCCGTTAGCGCAACATTTACAATCTCGATATCCCTGTCCGGGTAAGTATGCATCAGCCGATATTGAAGCCACCGGTGAAAAGCGACATTATGCATATAAGGATATCCCGCCGTAGTCGACTCGCCAAGAACAAAAATGCGAAGACTTCCCGGCGACTTATGAACCGCGAACCGTTCGATATTTCCTCTTGTTGCATTTGCCGAATCTGAAAAATAAATCAGGGAAGCATCGGGGTTCATCACATAATATCCCGGATTGTCCGGGTCCTTTACAAACAAAGACACGGAATGACCATAGCCAAAAAGACGCAGCGCACCTTCCAGCAACAGCAGCAGCACAAAAGGCAACGCGATGGCCACGACAGTAAAGCCAAACCTCCGGCGACGACTCAATTTACGAGCGACAGTCTTTCCCATGAGCGTACTATTATTGACCTGTCCCGGCCGATTCATTTATCCAGACCGTCATTTCCGACTTCCCGCGATTGGCCCAGGCATAATACGGAATAAGCTTAACCCGCCCTTCGAGCATTTCAACTCCATCCAATACCTGCGGATGAAAAGCAGCCGTCAACCGCTGGCTCTTCGGTAAGGTCAAGGCTGAAAGTTTCCCGGAATTGTCGACACCCTCCGCACAATATATCAATGGCCCGCGCTGGATCGCCACCTTGCCGCTGTCCTCCGGCAGCTTCCCGCTGGCTACCACTCTTTGTATGCGCATCGGCAATTCCATCGTCACTTTATCACCCTTCTTCCACGGGCGATCGACAACAGCATAACCTTTATCCATCCTATACGAAACCTCAACGCCATTCACCCGAACAACGACCGGGGTAAAAGCAGATGCTCCCGCTGGCAAACCCGCCGAAGCCGCGCCGGGCGAACCGGCTGAAGCCCCTCCTCCTTCATAATGATAGAGTCCTCCAGGAATAGCCTCTCCCCTCGCCCAACCCGGGATCCGCAGCTTCAACGCAAAAGACAGCTCCTCCTCCGGAAGGATAGTAAAAGACATCCTCCCATCCCAGGGATAATTATTCTTCTGCACCACCTGCAGCACATGTCCATCCAACGTAAGTCTCGCGCTGTCGCTGACAAAAAGATTGATAAAAAGCTCCCGCCCTTTCTGGGCATAGACATATCCTGGCAAAGAAGGTAACAGCCTCAGCATATTCGTCGGACAACAAGAACATTCAAACCAGCCCGACCGCTGTGCTTCCAACGCAGGATGAGTCACGCCATCGATCACCTGCATCGCATTTGTATAAAAGAAACTCTTCCCGTCGAGGCCTACCCCGGAAAGCATTCCGTTATAAAGAACTTTCTCCAGCAGATCGATATACCTGGAATCGCCATGCAGTAAGAACATCCGCTCATTCCAGAATACTTCGCCAATAGCCGCGCAGGTCTCGTTATAAGCGGTAATATTGGGCAACTCATAGTCCTTGCCAAAACGCTCCCCGTCCGGAACAGCGCCGATACTCCCCTGTACATAAACTTTCTTAGCCGACATATCATCCCAGATCCGGTCGATCGCATCGACAAAGGCCTTATCGCCCGTCAAAGCCGCCACGTCCGCCATCCCGGAATACAAATACATCGCTCTGACGGCATGCCCTTCTGCTTCATCCTGGTCTACAACAGGCTTGTCGTCCTGCCAGTATTGGCCATTCTTGAATTCATTGCTGCTCGCAGTATCGTACTGCCGATGACCACGGGCTTCGATAAAGAACTTTGCCAGGTCCAGGTATTCTCTTTTCCCGGTGATACGATAAAGCCGGACAAGTCCCATCTCCACTATCTCATGACCATGCGCCACCCAAAGCCGTCCCGGCCCAAACGTCCGAACGAGCAGATCAGCATTCTTCAACGCGACATCCAGCAGGTTCCGCTGACCCGTTGCCAGATAATGCGCACTCGCCGCTTCAAACAAATGGCCTGAGTTATACAATTCATGACTCATATTATGTTCTTCGATCCACCGATCCATACCCGACCAGGGGTGGGGATGCAGGGAATCGATCGTACGTGCAGTATACAAATAACCGTCGGGTTCCTGCGCCCTCGCCACCGTGTCGATCAACCGGTCGACATACGCACTCAATTCCGGATCGGGATGCACAGCCAGCGAATACGAAGCCCCTTCGATCGTCTTGTAAATATCAGTATCGTCAAAAGGAAATTTGGTACAGAACTTACCCTGACGATGGGCAGCCATCACGAAGTTGCTGACGCGCCCTGTACTTTCGCAACGGGCAAACGACGCAGGAATAGTCACCGTCCGATTCTTTTCGATCCTCGGCGACCAGAACGCATCGGTCAACCGCACCTGCGTAAATCCAACAGGCTGTATCGGATAATCCCTCGCCGGGCCCGATGACTGCCCATAACAAACACTATTCGCCAGGATAAGGCCTGCAGCCAATATCTTTTTCATATCAATACCCAGGGTTTTGTTTCAGATTCACATTTGTCTGTAATGCAGTCGTCGGGATCGGCAGCAGACTGCGATAAGCGCCATTCGGCGCATGTGAAAGCCAGGACTTGGAAGTAAAGACACCGAAGCGGATCAGATCCTGCCTTCGTCGTCCCTCCTGTGCAAACTCCCATCCCAACTCATCCAGCATACGACCATACTGAATATCGCTGACATCGTCATAAGTCGTCTGAAGATGATTGCGAAGCCCATAACTATACACGGTGGGTTTGCTCAGATCGGAGCCAAGAACGGTCGCCTTGGAAGGGTCTGTTGTAAAATCTCTTTGCCGGACCTGCGTCACCAGCTTTGCTGCCGAATCGGCATTACCCGACCGAAGCTCGGCTTCCGCTGCCATCATCAACACGTCTGCATACCGGAACAGAGGAAAATCATTGCTCATCCCCACCAGTTCGCCTTGCTGTATCTGGTACTTACCAAGCCTGAACCCATGTACTTCTTCCGATGAATCGACACCAGGCAGCTCATTGATATAAGCCAATGGCTTACCGGTATAAGCGCCAAGCTGGCCCATCAGTATGGCGCCGGCAGAAGTGTACTGCTGTCCCTGGATCCAGTTTTCCGTCAGCCGGTTGTCTTCGGGATCGAAGGTATTGATGAACTGGGGAATGGCACAGATACCTCCCCAGGGTGAATTCTGAAAGTTATAGGTAGCCTGGTTTTCGGGCTCCAGGGTCTCCATATGAAGCGTCCACGCGGTACTGCCGTCCGCTGTATAGACCTGGTCAAAAGGAATGGAGAACACGATCTCTTTCGAACCGGAATTGTTGGTCGCAAAAGCGTTGGCCTGAACGGCTTCCAGGCTATATAGCCCGGAATTGATCACCTGGCCGCAGGCCGTAATACAATCCGCCCAATCAGGAGTGCCGGAATATACGCCGGCATTCAGATACATTTTTGCCAGCAGCGCATACCCTGCCCAACGATTGAACCGTCCATAGGTTGTCCCGTCATTCGCAGGATTGAGTAAGGGAACATTGGTCGTCAGTTCAGAAATGATAAAGGTGTATACATCGGCACGCTTGCTCTGCGTCGGCTGGTAATTCGCCGGCACATTGAAACTTGTATCGATCGGAACGTTGCCGAAAAAATCGCAAAGCGCATAGTAAAAGGAAGCGCGCAGCACTTTCAACTCGGCCACCAGCGCCACCTTTCCGGTATCGATGGGGATCAGATTGTTGTTGATCTGATAAAGCAGGCGATTGCAGTTGGTGATCCCCTGGTAAGCATTCGTCCAGATCTGATAGCAATTGTCTTCGTCGGGCGTCCAGGTATGATAGTGCATCCGCTGATAAATCCCCCCGTCTACCCAGCCGTTCGGCCGCTCAGGAATAACGGTCTCATCTGCAGAGATCTCGTTGGTGCGCCAGATCGCATTGGCGCTTCTGCCCAACTCAAGGGTACGCCAGTTGGTATAAGGCACCCCCACCAGCGCAGCCACATCCGCAGGCCCGGGGTTGAACTGGCTCGACACGATAGTCGCATAGTCTTTATCATTCAGTTTGGTACAGGCGATCCCTCCTAAAAGGAGCAATAACCCGCCTATGATAACAATATATTTCGTCTTCATTGTCTTAAGATTGATATGCTTTTAAAAAGTAACCGATACCCCTACCGTATACGTTCTGGTAGTGGGATAGGTATCCCGGCTGTCTACACCCGGCGCTAACCCCGCGCTTCCATAGCTGTTGCCGGTGGTATTCATGCCGGCAGCCGTCGCTCCAACCAGCGGAACTTCGGGATCGGTTCCCTTATACCCGGTGATCAGCAACGCATTCAACACGGAAGCATAAGCCCGCAGATTCCGGAAATACCTGGTATGTATATTCCTGAAATTATAGCCCAGGTTGATGTTGTCGATCTTCCAATAGTTGCCGTTCTCAACATAATGGCTATTGAACTCTTCCGGCATTTTCGAGCTCAGCACAGCTACACCCCCGATCTTATTCTGCGAGGAAGCAAGACGGTTATAGTTCGCCACCGATGTATTTTCAAAATACATCCGCTGCATGTTGAGCACCTGGAATTTGAAAGCGCCTCTCATCGTAATACCCAGGTCCCAGTTCTTGTACCTGAAGGTATTATTCCAGCCGGCATAGTACTTCGGAAGACCATTGCCAATCACCTGTTTGTCGGTAAAGGCATGATTGAACTGAGCGTAGGGCACTACCTTACCATTCGGCTCCTTGTAGATCCAGCTGCCATCAGAAGATACTCCGAGCACCTTAAAGCCATAGAAATCGCCGACCGGATGACCGACCTGCACTATATTGGTAAAGGTCGTGATCGGATCGAAGGTGGTGCCCGTCGTAAAGTAAGGAACCGTCGCCTGGTAGAGCTGGTTCGAAAGACTCGTCAGCTTGTTGCTGTTCGTAGAAAATGTAACGCTGCTCGTCCAGGTAAACTCCTTTTTCCGGATAGGATTGACATTGACCGCTACTTCAATACCCTTATTCTCCATCGTGCCTACGTTGGCCTCGGTGTTGGGATAAAGATTGGGCGGACTGGGCACGTTGTAGTTGTATAATAATCCTGAGATCCTGTTGTCATAAAAATCAACGGTACCCGTAACAAGCCCTTTCAGGATACTATAGTCAAGCCCGATATTTGTCTCATGCTTCTGCTCCCACTTAAGACTGGGGTTGGCATTCTGACTCGGCCCCAGTGTCTGTATCCATTGCCCATTGTAAAGGATATAGTTTCCATACCCTAAAAGTCCCACGCCCAGGAAACCCGCAGCCGGCGGATTACCGGTAACGCCATAACCTGCTCTCAGCTTGAGGTCATCAAAGACATTCTGGCCATCCATAAATGATTCCTTCGTGATCCGCCATCCGGCCTGAACCGAAGGGAATTTTCCATAAGGCTGGCTCGCGCCATAGAACTGGCTCGCGCCGTCGATACGCAAGCTGGCGAGCAACATGTATTTCTCTTTGTAATTATAGGTAAGGCGGGCAAAGTAACTGATCAGGTTCGTCTGGGTACGGCTGCTGCCGATCACATCCTGTCCGTTCTTTTGCGCCGTACCTAACCCGATCAGGTTATACCCAAACGTGGCAATATCCGTCGGGAAGTCATGGTTCGTAATGCTCGATGTAAAGATATCGTGGTCCTGGTATTCATAACCCGCCAGCAGAGCCAGGTGATGATCGCCAAAGGCCCGGGAGTATTCTGCATTAAAGTTCAGGTAACGGTCGATGGACTGTCCGCTGCTCGTATTAGCCACGCCATCCTGGTTATCCCGGATGGTAGAGATATTCTGGAAGTTGGCAAAGTACTGGTTCAGATAGCCGCTCTTGGTATAGGACCCGGTACCGACGATGCGCAAACCGGAGATCGGCGTTACGATGATCGAAGCGTTGTACTTGCTGCGATAAGCCGACTGCGGTTGATCGGTATTGTAAATGTCAGAAAGCGGGTTCTGATACTCAAAGTTGCTTGGCTCCTGGTAATAGCTCCCATCCGCCTCCCTGACCGGGGCGGTCGGATTCATTTTCAACGCCTGTTCATAATCGTATTGGTTGAAAGGCAGGTCATTGAAGTTCGTCTGCAAAATACCCAGGTTGAACTTTAGCTTCCCGTCAAGCATGCTGTGATTGATGTCTACACGACCCGTCACCTGCTTGTGGTTGTTTCGCTGGAAGATCCCATTCAACGCCCGGTAATTAAGGGAGGCCAGGTAATTGGTCTGACTGGTGCCTCCGCGGAAAGTAGCATTCTGGATCGTCGATATGGGCAAGTTGTTGCTCATCGCTTTTATCCAGTCCGTAGAATGTCCAAGATCATAGGTGGACAGTCTTGATCCGGCCGCAATCTGTTTTCGATAGTCTGCCGCAGTCAACAGTTTTGGAATCCTTGTCTCCTGGCTCGTGCTGACATTGCCATTGTAATCCAGCTGGTTGATCACCCCGCTGCCCGCGTGTTTGGTGGTGATGATGATAACGCCGTTGGCGCCGTTGACGCCATAGATAGCGGTAGCAGAAGCGTCCTTCAGCACGCTGACTTCGGCGATGTCTTCAGGCGCAACGGTCAGCAGATCGCCCGGCACGCCGTCTACAATCACCAGCACACCCGTGTTGGCGCCGCCGATCGTATTCGTACCGCGTAGAATGATCTGAGATTGCGCATTCGGATCCCCCGAAGGGTTGGAGACCGACAGACCAGCGACCTTCCCTTTCAGCAGTTCGCCGGCATCCGTCACCGGCCCGCTGACAAAATCCTCGGCCTTGACCGTCGTAACGGCACTGGTCACGTGCGACTTGTTCTGCTGCCCATAGCCGATGATCACGATATCCGCCAGGGACTTATTGGCCACATGCAGCTGGATATTGACAGTGGAAGCGCCGCTTACCGGAACCTCTTTTTGCTCAAATCCGATAAAAGTCACCACCAGCGTGGCATTCCGGGACGCCTTGATATGATAACTTCCATCCAGGGACGTCTGGGTGCTGATGACAGAGCCTTTTACTTTGACATTGGCGCCTTCGAGCGGGTCGCCCTTCTCGTTGACAATGGTCCCTTTGACCTCGATGACATTCAGGGCGCCGGTATCGGGCGCATTGGCTGCTACAGCACTTTCAGCAACAACCGGCATTCGCCGGATGATAATGACCTTATTGGAAAGTACATAACTAAGCCCCTGCTGGCGAAGACAGTCATCCAGCACCTGGCGGAGCGGCGTCTTACGGTAACTGACCGTCACCGGACGCGTATTCTCCAATAAATGACTGGCATACATGAAGTCATAGCCAGACTGTTGTTTGATAGAATCGAATAACTGTAATAGTGTAATGCTTTTTCCGCTGAGCGTAATATCCTGTGCATGGGTGGCGGCGCCGGCCTGGAAGGTGACAATCAGCAGCAATGCAATCGTAAGTCTCATTACCAGAATGATTTTACCGGCACGGGAACGGCCGGTTAAGGACAATTTCATACTTTTGGTAAGTTTTGGGGTAAACTAAATCGTCATGTCAGAATGGTGATACAAGGACCCCAGATCGTCGCCGGGAGTGAGGCTTCTACTTTCACTTCCGGTTTTTTTATGAGGCTCCCCGGCAATTTTTTAAGGATCGGCAGGCATAAGCAATTGTTTTGGTGAAGAATGTGTTTGGTTTATTTCACGATAATGGTCCTGTCCCGGATAGTAAAGCTGAAATCCCCGGTTTCCTTCAACGCCTCCAACAGCTCGGTCACATCCTGCTTACGGGAGATGACCCCGCTGAACTTCGTCTGAGGCTCAGGTCCGGCAAATTTTACGTCCACATCATACCAACGCGATACCTGCCGCATAATAGCCCGGATCGGCTGATCCTTGAACCGGAACTGCCCCTGCTTCCAGGCCAGCACTTCCCGTAGATCAGGCGTGGATAAGCTGAGCTTGCCATCCTTCAACAGACTGGCTTGCTGCCCAGGATGGATCTCCTGCTGACGGACAGTGCTGGCCACCCGCACCGAACCACTGACAAGGGTCGTAGAGACAGCCTCTTCATCCGGATAAGCATTCATATTGAATTCTGTCCCGAGCACATGCACAGTAGCTCCCCCCGTAGAGACAGAGAAAGGCTGATTCGCATCAGGAGCAATCTCAAAATATGCCTCCCCCGTAAGAGCAACCACCCGCTGCTTTCCCGTAAAAGCGACAGGATAGGTTAAAGAAGAAGACGCATCCAGCCAAACCCTCGAACCATCAGGCAGGGTAAGCTGATATAAACCGCCTCGAGGCGTCGTCATCGTGTTGTAAGAGACCGCCATAGGCTTATTCGCATCGCCCCTCCCGGCCGTCTTATAAGCGATCTGGCCGCTGGCCAGCTTCACGACCTGGCTGGCGCCCTGAACCGCAAGGCTGCCTTCAGCAGCGCTGTCCAGCACGATCTGACGACCGTCTGCCAACGTCAGAACAGCCTTGTTACCTGCTGGCACGATCGACGCAGGCTTTGCGTTTACAATAGAAGTTGAAGGAGAAACAGGACG
>JAATGQ010000241.1 GCA_015654595.1 Chitinophagales bacterium
GCGACGATCTCCCATCATGCGGATGTTATGGCTGTATTGCCTGGCAGCCAGACGAACAATCCATCGTTGATCATCATCGAAGGACATATGGACAGCCGCAACAACAGCGACTGCGATATCTCCGGCAGTGCACCCGGGATCGGGGACAACGCTACGGGTACTGCGCTTGTGATGGAGCTGGCGCGTATCCTGAGTAAATACACCTTTCGCAGTACGATCGTCTTTTCTGTCAACACCGGTGAAGAGCAGGGGCTTATCGGTGCAAAGGCGTTAGCCAATTATCTCAAGTCAAAGAAGGTCAGGATAAAGGCGGTCAACAACAACGACGTATCCGGCGGCGTCTTCTGCGGCCATACCGCTTCCGGACCGGGCTGTCCTTTCTATGGCAATATCGACAGCCTGGACCTGCGTATCTTTTCGAAAGACGATGTGAACTCTGCATATAAACAGTGGGCGCGCTATATCAAACTGGAATATAAAGAAATGCAGCTTCCTTTCGCTAAAGTGCCGGTAAATATCAATATTATGGAGCTCGAGGACCGATCGCAAAGGGGAGGCGATCACCAGGCGTTCTCAGCTATCGGCTATACCGCCGTCAGGTTTACCCAGGCCAATGAAGATGGCGATGGCAGTAACGGTTCCGGATATACGGATCGTCAGCACAATATCCGGGATAGTCTTGGGAGAGACAAAAATGGAGATGGTAAAATCGATTCCTTTTATATCAACCTCGATTACCTGGGCCGCAATACCCTGGTCAATGGGAATTCCCTGGCGATGGTAGCTTTGGGGCCTGATACGATCACACTTATCCCTTCACTGATCACGGCCAATCGTGTCCGCGTGCTGCTGAAACCGGCAGGGGCTCCGGCTTATCGTGTTGCTGTGCGTTCGCTGTCCAATGACTGGGATTCCGTCTTTACCATTTTGAGTCCTGCGATCGATTCCAAGACCGGCGATGCCGTCGATACGATCACCGTTCCTTATGGTAGTAACACTCTTTTTTATATCAGTGCTGCGGCTGATGACGCCAACATGACCGAGAGCCAGTTCTCTTCGGAATATACACTGACTACTACGCAGGTTATCCTGGCTTTGCCGCCTGATACCGGGCGGATTCCGCCGCTGAATGATCCTTCATACTATGGTATTCAGCTTTTGTCCAATCGGCCCAACCCTTTTGATGAATCGACGCTGATCACTGTTACTTCGGGCACCGACATTTTTGCGGACCGAACGATGATCCAGATCACGTCTATGGACGGCCGTGTGATTACCCGTATGCCACTTCATCTCGTAAAGGGGATCAATCAGATGGTGGTCAATCATGGATTCAATGCTGCAGGTATTTATATCTGTTCGCTTGTCATCGATGGGCTGCCGGTACAAAGCAGGAAGATGGTTTTTCGTACCCCTTAATAAAGAACGTACCTGTATCTCCACGCGTTCAAACCCGTGCGACCGTTCTGGTCCACGGGTTGTTTTTTGTGTTTTGTTTGGGTTTTTTTACCGCCGCTGGAATGGGTAGGTTGGAAGTCCAAAATCGCTTTTTCTAACTGCGCGGCTATCAAGGAACTGGTGTAGGACCAGCCGTGGTGATGAAAGGAGAGCATATGGTATTTTTGAAATTTTGGGACGTTGGAATAAACATTCCAAACTCGGTCTCTAACTGCTGCTATTCAATATGTTATGAATTGGAATGATTTCTTGAGCGTATAAAAAAATGATTGGCAGGCAATTAACCTTTACTTTGGAATGTTTATTCCAAAGTCTGAATTTTTCAAATCGAGTACTATTTCCGAAAATCCTCCATTTTGCCTGTCCTCTACTGACCGATTTCGAGTGGGCATTTTATTCCGTCCCAAATTGTTCTTGTAAGTTCTAAGGGGCTGATTACGTATTCGTCTTTATACCTGGTGAAAAACCATCTTAAGAAGCCATCCAGGGCGCCCTTTACAAAATAAGCCAAGGCTGTCGCAGGCAGATCATTCTTGATGAGCTTTTCTCTTTGCCCTTTTGCCAGGACTTCTACCAGGGGCCAGAAAGATCTTTCGTCTAATTGTTTTGAGTTGTCGGAAATGATCGGGGATTGTTCACACTGATCCATGAAGAGAAAAAATTCACGTGGGCGGTGAATGAAAAAGCTTAGATAGTGATTGGAGAAAGAGAGAAAAAAGTCTTCGGTTTTTTGATCTACCGGGTCATTTACTTTAACAGGGTTCTGCAGATCCCGGATCTTTGTATAGATGTTATTAATCAGTTCTTCTTTGGTGGGGAAGTGGTGATATATAGCTCCCATTCCCGTTCTTGCACGACGTGCGATCATGGCCATGGATACTGACGCCAGTCCCTTTTCCACAATTATTTCCATAGCTGCCTGCACGATCTTCCACTCTGTGCCGGCACGCTTCATCTTTTTCATACACGCGTTGATTTGGCAATACCAAATCTAACCAAATGGTAAAATCCTTACAAATCAAAAAACAGCGCCTCAGACACAAGCCCGGGCGCTGTTTCTGGCAATGTTAATGTAATACAAATGACCCGGCATGCGTCTTTCCGCCTTGCACGCTCGTTGCCCGAACAAAATATGTTCCTGCTGCAAGCCGCTGGTGGAAGAGGATGCGGATCGCCGAGGTGACGGCAAAATTGCGTTGTACCAGGCTTCCGTCGGCTGCAATAATATCGAGTTGCCAGTCGGTATATCCTCCGGGCAATGTTACGTTGATAAAGTCGGTTGCCGGATTTGGATAGATGGAGAAATCGCTTCCCGAGCCGCCATCCAGCTGGACGGAACGAATGGGAGAATAAGACACTTTGCCGTCAGACTCCACCTGGCGCAGGCGAAAATACAGGGTGCCTGCATCCGAGGACTGGATCGTATAGTCGTATATGTAAGAAGCGTCGGAGAGAAGCGGTTCGGAGGCGCGGCTGCCGATTGTCGAGAAAGACTTTCCGTCGTGGCTGACTTCGATGAAGTAAGTGCGTCCTGCCGTTTCATTTGTCGTGATCCAGTTGAGCGCTATCGTTTGTTCATCCTGGCGGGTTGCTGTAAAAGTCAGAATATTCGAAGAAAGGATGGAGGGCGTACAATAGTAATACGTGACCGAAACAGTGACTGCGTCATTGATGGTTGGAGTGGATACGACCGCAACAGGCGCTGTCAGGGATGTACTTGCATTGTATTGCAGGTTGATATAGCCCGCTCCCTCAAAACCTCCGGTCAGGGCTGTGTCGGCAGTGGTCACAGAATCGCGGAACAGCTCCACGTTGTTGAATACATAGGATGGGCCGTAGGTGATGTGATCGTTGGCAGCACCGGCCGCGCCAAGGGTGGTAAAGCTGTAATTGTAATTGGCGCTTCCATAGGCCAGAAAGGCGTTGTCAAGCTTGATATAATCCGCCCGGCTGATCCCAGGAACAAAAGAGACTGCGCTGCTGCCGGTATTGGTCAGTTTGAGCGTCATGTTGGTGGTTACCCTGGAGTTTATGACTGCTGCGATAAGGGTCCCGGTAGAAGGGGTGAATTTTGGCAGGGACGAAGTAAGATCGTAGGCTCCGCTGCCGCTGCCCGAAATAGTAGTGCTGTAGGTGATCGTCTGGGCGATATTGCCGGCGGTACATTGAGCGTATAGCATCGAGGGCATGAGTGTCGGCGATCCGGACAACAGGAGCGCCAGCAAGGTCTGAAAGACCCGCGATAATTGGATTTTGCGCGTTCTCATAGGGAACAAAAATTTTACGAGTACATAAAGGATGACAATAATAACAGGGAAATAAGACTTTTATTTTACTACACTTAGTAGAAATCCATGTAAATCGTCATAAAACACGGTGTAGCTGAGTAGGGAAAGCCCTCTAACGACCGGTAAATCACCACCTAAGAAGGACTATTAAGGACAGATTAAAAAATAAAAAACCCCGCAGGTTGTGCGGGGCATGCTATTTATTTAGCTGTTTTATTTAGCGGCCTCTTTGGGCAATACCCAGTCTGGACGAACCCAGTGACAGGTATAGCCGTTAGGATGTTTTTGAAGATAGTCCTGGTGTTCTTCTTCCGCATCCCAGAATTCTGTAGCCGGAACCACTTCGGTAACGATAGGCCGGGAGTAAATATGAGCGGCCGTTAGCTCGTCGATCAGCTGAAGAGCCGTCGCCTTTTGTTCTTCGTTGAGATAAAAGATAGCAGACCGATAGGACGTCCCGATGTCATTACCCTGACGATTACGCGTGGTGGGGTCATGCAGCTGGAAGAAAAATTCCAATAATTTCCGGTAAGTCGTTTTGGAAGGATCGAACTCGATGCGAATCGCTTCAGCGTGCGTACCGTGATTGCGATACGTAGCATTGGGCACGTCCCCTCCTGTATATCCAACGACTGTATTAATAACGCCAGGTTGGCTCCGGAGGAGTTCTTCTACGCCCCAGAAACAACCGCCTGCAAGAATGGCTTTTTCTGTATTCATAATGCTTTGTATTACCCGGGTCGGTGCGAGAAATGTGCCAATTCCAGCTTGTGTCATTTTGGCATCATGGGTGGGGCTGTCGCGCGGACCGATATTCAGCCAGACGGCATTGATATCCGGATAGGGAAAGGCCGGGAAATACTTCCGGCCGGTGCGACCCAACGACGGGGAAGAAAGTGGTTTAGGTATGGTATAGGAAAACAAAACCCGCAGCTTGTGCTGCGGGTTTGTTGTTGCCCGACCTGGATTCGAACCAAGACAAACAGATCCAGAAACTGTCGTACTACCATTATACTATCAGGCAATGGGACGGCAAAATTAAGTAATTTTAGTTTTATTTGCCAAATAAATTGCCGCTTTTGGTTTTGAAAATGAAAACTCAGCTTCTGATATTGGCCGCAGCGCTTACAATTTCGTCTTTTTCGGTTGAGGTACGGCCTGTGGTGACGGGTGGGGGCGGGGTAGACCCCGGCGGGATTGCTGGTGTTGTGACTGGCGGCCCGGAGAAGGTAGTGGGACCGGGTGTCGGTCCGGTGAAGGTAACGGGAGCGATCGGCGGCGGGGACAGTTCGCGGGCATTCAGTTTTTTGGACTCGGTCTTCAACCGCCCGGAATGCGCTTTTTTGACGGCTGAGCCGGATATTCCGGCGGACCTGCAGTCTGTGCTTATCCGGTTTAATAACGCGATCTCTGCCAACCGGCAGTGGTTTTTGCAATTCAAAGAAGCCAACGGCGGGCAGGGGCCGCTGCCTTACGATGAACATTTTGGTATCACGCGCGCCGAGTATGCCCGCGTACAGCATTTGGAGCAATTCCCGCCGAGGATGATCGTATTGGACAGCCAGCGGGTTGCTCTTCACCGCCAGCAGGATCATATACAACTCGAAGGCGACAGCAGCGCCAGGATCTTAAACTACCTCGAAATTTATACCAAGGCCCGAAAAATCATCTTCGCCGGCGACACGTTGAACTTTGTCGGCGAAATGGATGCGCCGCCTTCTTCACCTTTTGGGCAGTGGCATGGGTTTGTCTGGCGGCTCGAACGGACGGATGTACAGGCTACCCTGCAAAGCAATCAGATAACAGCCCGGGTCATAGAAGTGGATGCCGGCCTGCCTGCAAGATCGGATGGGAGAGTTTTTTTGCGGATCAAATACCAGGATGTGCAGCAAGGGGTTGACCGTGCGGATATGGATTTGACCGGGTATATCCGGTGAGGCCGCGGGCGACGGGTGGGCGCCGCAGGGAGATCAGCGCAGCGCCCGCGCGGCAAGCGCCAGCACACTGCGGATAGGCCCGAAGAACAAACCTGCATGCAGGACCAGCACGATCCAGTCATAGGGATAGGCCAGCGCCGCGGGCACAAGCAGCGCCAGCGGCAGGAATACCATATAGTAATCGAATAGAAAGATCCGAAAGTCCTGACCTGGCGGCATCTGTATCGCGATAAGCCTGATCCGAAGCCGTCCTGCGCAGACTGCCGCAAACACTCCATAGAGTCCGAGACCAATTATCGGCCACCACCTATCCAGCCTCCACAACATCACGGCAAGCCCAAGCATCTCCAATAAAAGGATCAACCGACCGGGGATCCTGAACGCCGCCGGACTTATCCTGGTTGCGAAGGTCTTTGTCCCCGAAGCCAGGTCATTCTCCCGGTCCATGAACTGATGCCATAAAATGCCTCTGAGTCCATAACCCAGGGCCCAAAAACCGACACCGCCAAACCACCACCAGTCGATCGACTGATGGGTATAATAACTCATCGCCGCCACGATAAAAAGACTGGTGAACAGATGAGCGCCGGATGCGTCGGCCAGCACACCCAAAATTCCGCGGCGCTTTAGCCGGATCGGTTCAAATGAATAACAACTAAACGCGATCCAGGGCATACAGGCCAGCGCCATCACAAAAATGTGCGGGTAAAAGCTCGCGATGTAACAAGCCCCGGCCAGCAAGGCCAATGCGGGAAAGATCCATCGCCGCGAAGCTGGGACCGACGCCATCCTGTTGTGTTTTCCGATGGCCAGGTCCTCTTCCATGTCGGTGATATCGTTGATCACGCTTACATAAGCGGCGCCGAGCGCCAGCGCGAGTAACACATACAGCAGGTAAAAGCTGGAAGCAGCCAGTGAACCGCCGCCATGAAGAATGGTAGCATAGCCTACCGCCAGCAAGGGCGCCAGCTTGTAGCCCCACCACTCCGAAGCCCGTATCGTTTTGAATATGCTCATTTGATCTTATCCCATCCGTATCGGAAGAACATTCCTGGATTCAACCATAAAGCCCGCATCACTTTTCTGCAGCTTTCTCCGACATACTTCCGCGTAGCCATGGTATACCTGGCCATTTTCAAGGTGTTTGTTACGATGCGCGCCTGCGCCACCCGCAGTTCGGCCGTTGTCAGCCTGTGCTTCATTCGTCGGAGCATCTCGTAAGTGTCTTCAACATACATCAGCTGCAACACCTCATAGTAGTTGCGGCCATCGTATATATTGTCGGCATTGATAAATTTATGCCATAACTTGTCTTGTATCATACCTGCCCTTGCCTCCTTCGACAATACGATATCCAACAACAAACACCAGTCATCGGCAATATGCATTTTGTCATTCCACGCCGAAACGAATGAGCTGCGGCGGACGACTACGGCTGAAGAAGGAGAGGGGCAGCAATCGATATACAAGCTTCTAAGCTCGGGATAGGAAAGCAGCACCAGGGACTCGCCCTTGCCCTTTAAGTAAGGCTGCAAAAAAACAAATTCGGAAAAGTAATCGCTGATCCTGCCATCGCCCCATTGCTGGTGCCAATTGGCAAAGACAAAATCCAGCTGATGTGTCTCCATCGCATCGATACAGCGTTCTAAAAACAGGGGCTCCCAGATATCGTCGGAATCGAGGGAAGCGATATAGACGCCGGCAGCGTGTTCCAGTCCTGTGCTTCGGGCGGCTGCCTGTCCGCCATTGAGCCGTTTGACGTATAATACTCCCGGGTAAGCTTTCATTACTTCCGCTGTGTTGTCGGTCGAACCGTCATCGACGACAATGATCTGAACATTAGGATAGGTTTGCGCAAGCGCGCTATCCAGTGCCCGAGGCAACAGCGTCGCACGATTATACGTAGGGATGATCACCGACACTAACGGCTTATCGGTCATGTAACAATGAGATTAAAGTTTGAGCAATTGTTATTTCCGGCGGTGTAGAGGGCAACAGTTGCAATAAGCGTTCTCGCCCCTGTAATCCCATCTCCTTCCAATGCTCACGTGCTTCCCAGGCCTTTTCCATCGCCTGGTCAAACGCTTCTTCCGCCGCGTCTCCGATAAAACCGGTATGCCCTTCCTCTACCATCTCCTCGCACCCGCCGGCCCTCGTTGTAATGGCGACTCTTGCCGCTGCCATCGCTTCGAGTAAGACCAATGATAATCCTTCGCTTCGTGAGGGCAGGACCAGGCCGTGGTAGTCTTTCCAAAGCGCATGTACATTTTCCACGTGACCAAGAAAGCGGACTGACTTCAATTCAAGTAGTGCCGCGAGCCCTTTGATGCCTTGTTCGTCGATGCCTGTGCCTACGAACGTAACGGATAAAGGTCGTTGTCTCCACTTGGACCGGCTTAGAACTTTCAACAAAATATCCTGGCCCTTATCGAGGATGAATAACCTGCCGATGCAAGCCAGGCGAAAGCCGACTTCGGTAGATGGATAGGGCACGCCTTCTGTGCCTGCTTCGACCGGATTTAAAATGACTTCTGCATTATTTAGCCGGATGCCAAACTGCTCTTCGGTTACTATTTGATTATGCCTCGACACAAAGAAGCAGCGTTTTGCCTGTCGAAGCGCTGTTGTCATACCAGGCCGGTCTTCCTGCCGTGGCCAGTAGAACTCGACGGCTTTCTGTGCGATGACCACATAGGGGATACC
Organism: Chitinophagales bacterium; assembly: GCA_015654595.1. Taxonomy (GTDB): domain Bacteria; phylum Bacteroidota; class Bacteroidia; order Chitinophagales; family Chitinophagaceae; genus Puia. The sequence goes on from JAATGQ010000241.1 coordinate 8,387, forward strand.
AGCAGTAAGGCATCGGTAGGCGTATGCCAGTCCGTCGAAATTGATCCCCTGTGCGACTATGACCAGGTTGGGTTTGTCGGTTTGTAAGAAGTCGCCGAAGCGATCGATCAACGTTTGTTCGCCGTCGGCGGGGACCGGCGGCTTCTTTCGGCGTAACCGGTTGTTGAAACGTTGTCTCAGTGATTGGTCCTCTGGAGCGGGCGTTGCCTGCCGCAGTTCTTTCAACGTCACCCTCTGCGCCAATAACTGCTGCCATCGAGGGTGATCGGTATCGATCTTTTCTTTATAGACAATTATGTCGACTCCTGCTGCCCGCAGCGCAGGTATACTCCTGGCCCAAAGCTCTTCGCTTCCGCCCCACTCGTCCCAGCATTTGGTGATAATAGCAATTTTAGACACGTTTTGGCCCCCCCACCGGCTGTTTGAGAAAGAGTCTTGAATAAGTTCCCGGCTGTACGATCAATTCTTCATGTGTCCCATGTTGCTGTACTTTGCCGTCACCCATCACATAAATTTGATCCGCGTGTCTAACTGCGGAAAGCCGATGGCTGATGATCAATGCGGCCCGGTCTCCTATGCGTTCGCGGAAAGACAGGAACAGCTCTTCTTCGGAGATGGCGTCCAATGCACTTGTCGCTTCGTCGAAGATCACGAACCTGCTCTTGCTATAGAAGGCACGGGCGATAGCGAGCTTCTGCCACTGGCCAATGCTCACCTCTCGTCCGTTGTCGAATAACCGGCCCATCATCGTATCGTAGCCATCTGGCCATTTTTCTATATAGGCATTGGCGCCGGATTTGGCTGCAGCCTCTGCGATCTCTGCCGGATCCCGGTTTCCATCTACATCCCCCCAACGGATATTTTCTCCGGCAGGGATATTGAACCGGCCAAAGTCCTGGAACACTGCGCTGATCTGCTTCCTATAATCCGTGCTGCGGAAAAGACGGATATCCGTTCCATCCATCCGGATCTCCCCGGAGACAGGATCGTATAACCGGCACAGCAGTTTGATCAGGGTTGTTTTACCCGCGCCATTCAAACCTACGATCGCGATGATCTTTCCAGCGGGCACTTGTAGTGAAACGTGCTGCAGGGCGGGCTCTTTGGCGTGCGGATAAGTGAAGCTGATATTATCGACCTCGAGCCCGTGAAAGGGGATGCGCCCGTTTGGTGATGGTTCGTCAGTGGAAAGGCTGCCGGCGGCGAATGCCTCGGCAGGACGTCCGTCAACGCGCAGAGGGTCGGTAGTGGAGGGATGTTCGTCAACGCGCTGGGGGGCGGTAGCGGCGGGATGTCCGTCAAAGCGCAGGAGCTCGGTAGTGGCGGGACGTCCGTCTGCGGCAAGGTTTTCGAGACCGGACCTCTGGTGCGCGGCCGGTATAGCCAACGGCTTCTCCGGCTCTTTCAATGTGGCGCGGAGATCGAACAGTTCGAAGATATTATTGATAAAGATATTATTCTGGTAAAGCGCGGAGATGCCGCCGGACATGCCTTGCAGGATAGCGAACGACTGCGGGAAAACCACCAGGAAGAGCGTGATGTCGCCGACACTGGTCCGGCCGCGAAGCACGCTGAAACACAGCCACCCGATACAGGCGTAGAGGCCCAGTGTCGCCAGCACATTCGTCAGCAACTCCTTTAAAGTATTGCGCCGGGTCATCTTCAGCCGTTCGGCATTCAGTGTAAGGCGGATAGCTGTATACAGTCCCCGGATATGATTGCCCAGGCCATAGCCCCGCACTTCCTTGGCTGGCCCGTCTTCGGTGATCAGCGAGCTGAGATAGGCTGCTTTCCGCTCCATCGGCGTCTGCTTTCTTCGCCACTTGTACATGCGGTCGGCGAAGTTGATCCGCACCAGTAAGGTCGGAGCGACGAACAAAGCCAGCAATGGCAGCAAGACCCAGCTGATCGACCAGATCACATAGCCGATCGCAATAAGGGTCATCCCGTTCTTGGCGATATCGACCAGGTTCATCACAATGGCAGCCGGTTGATCGGGGCCTGCATCCTTTGCTCTTTTCATCGTATCGAAATAAGCAGGACTTTCATAGAAGGCCAGATCGAGGTCCACGGCGCAGGCGTGTATCTTTTCATCGATCTTTTCCTTTACCTGTGTGGCCTGCATCTCTGTCACTAAAGAAGACAGCGCTTTAACCAATACATAGATAATGGTACCCGATGCGACGAGGAGGAGATAGAACCCTACTCTGTGTTCTTTTGTTGTATCAAATGGAGTAGCGCTGGCAACCTCGTTCACCAGTCGTTTAAAGATATAAAGCAGGGCTAAATAAAGACCGCTTTCCGTGAAGATGGTGAGTATCGTGAGGAGAGTCCATCCCTTGGCGATCGACCAAACGAGCCTTAACGTCCGCATCAGACGTAGGTTTGCTCTGACTTGCCCGATCCGCGCCCGGATAGCTCCAATCATGTAGTTGAGATTTGTGGACGAATATCGGCAATTTAGCCGGTCCAACCCTTATACGCAATTTCCGTTCCAGTGTGCCGGACGCTGGCGGTGATGCGACTATTTCTTCCGAACATTAAACACGAACCCGACCCCATACACGTTATCGATACTGATAAAGGCAGAGGCGCTCAGATGCTTGCGCAGCCGCGAAATAAATACGTCGAGGCTTCTGCCAAGGAAATAATCGTTCTCCCCCCATAACTGGCTAAGGATCTCCTCCCGCTTCAGGATGCGATTCTGATTCTGGAAGAGGAAGTTCAACAGCTCAGCCTCGCGGGGAGTAAGGACCACTTCTTTCTTCCCGCCAATGGTCAGCTTTAGCGTATCTTTTGAAAAGGCGACGTCTTCTTCCCGGACCAGCGGCATTGGCCCGGCTGCCGGCTGTGAACCTGCGTTGCGTTTGATGATATTCCGTATCCGCAGCACCAGCTCGTCGACGTCAAAGGGTTTGCTGATATAATCGTCTGCCCCCAGCTTCAGTCCATAGAGGCGGTCGCTCTTCTCGTTGCGCGCCGTAAGAAAAAGGAAGGGCAGTTTTAGTCCCAGCTGTACGATCTTGTCGGCCAGCTGAAAGCCATCCATCTCCGGCATGGCCACATCCAACAGGGCGATCTGGTAGTCCGAACTCTCTTCCCGTAAATGATCATAAGCCTCTCTGCCGTTAATCAGCCACTTGACCTCAAAGTCGGAGATCTCCAAATACTGTTTGACCACATTTCCGAGATCCGTCTCATCTTCTACTAATAATATCCTGGGTTTTTCCATCGTAATTTTCTTAAATAGGAATACTGATAACAAAGGTGCTGCCCTGGCCTTCTATACTTATGATCTCGATCTTCCAATTGTGCGCATCCACCGCCTGCTTCACATAGAACAACCCCAGTCCTAGTCCTTTGATGGACGTCTCAGCCGGATGAAGGTGCCGGTAAAACTTCTCGAATACCTGCTTCTTTGTTTCTTCCTTCATCCCAATACCATTGTCCCGGATCGAGAGATAAATAAATTTCTTGTCATCAAAGGTAGTAACAGTTATCTCTTTAAAAGTACTGTTATTGTATTTTATCGCATTGTCGAAAATATTTTGCAGGATGGTGGTAAACCAGAACCGGTCGAGAGAAACCGTGTCCCCCTCGGCCTCTTTGTGGAGGCTAAACCGAACCGAATTGCCGATCAGTTTTAGCCGGTAATCAAAAAGTATCTCGTCGAGCAGGTGGTGCAAAGAATAGTCTTCCCTTTTTAGCGGGATCTTGTTCAGCGTTGTGATATCGAGGACCTGGCTTATCAATACCTTCAGACGCTCGGCCTGCCGCTGCACTACCTCGGTAAGTGGGCGCAGGCTTTCCTTATTGGACAGGATCTTTTCTTTTTGCATCGTCTTATTGGCTACAATAATGGCCGACAGGGGGGTATGGAACTCGTGTGTGATGCTGTTGATAAAATCCGATTTCATTTCCGATAACTTCTTTTGTTTCAGCCAATTGCGGAAGGTTATAAAGAAGATCATCACTACCGACAGGATCGAGAACAGCGACAGCATGAAAGTAGGCAGCATGTGCAGGATGATCGTCGACCTTCGGTTGGGGATGTCGACATGGAAACTGAACCGGAGTCTGCTGGAATACGCCATCTGGTCACTGACCGTTAAAGCCGTTGCCTTATTTCGTGTCGTTATATGTTTTAAGGTCCCGCCGATCCGAATGCCATCCGGGCTTTGAAAAACAGGATCGATAAATTTATAATGATGCCCTATCGCATACAAAGGGACATATTCCTGTTTTTTAAAGGCAAGATCGATCTGTTCGATTAATAAAGCATAAGTATAATGGCGGGTAAGATGGTATTTGTCGATCGTCCTGCTCATAACGCTGTCTATGTTGTTGGCCTTTTGCAAGGTTCGGAACGCGCTGTCGCAGCAGCGCTGTGCTACGCTGTCGAAGGCTCTCCTGTCGGTGATGTACAGCTTTTCCAGTGAATGGATATTGCCTTCCAGGTATTTGTCCAGGATGGCCTGACCGCCGGGCATGACCTTATCGTCCGTAATGGCTTTTGTATACACCTCATTGAAATAAGCCCGCTCCGTCAGAAAGTAATGCTCATCCTCCAGCTCATAAGTATTGTACAACAAAAAGAATTGTACCGAGGATAGGATCAGGAAGCTGACAATGGCAATAACTTTGTGTGTGGTGATCGAATACCTCACTCCCGTCAATTTTAGCAGTTGTTGTAATATAAGTAGTGCCAAGGTATCCAATTTTAGCATACTTAGCTGCTTTTAAAGGCGTAAATTGGCGCTCTGGCACTATTTCTACCTTATCGTGAAATAATTTAATATTTGTTAACAATTTATTTGACATCCGTTGACACCGTCAACCCGGGTAGCTGAATACCTTTAACCTGTTCACTTTATGTTTTATACCAGATCAGTCATGCTAAAGTATCGAGTTCTTTTTAGTGCGCTTTGCTTGTTTTTTTTTAGCGCCCAAGCCCAGTTCGTAGATAAAGTTCCTAACCCTGTCGACTATGTGAACCCTTTAATGGGCACCCAGTCTACCGGCGGCCTTTCGAATGGTAACACTTACCCTGCTGTCGCCAGGCCCTGGGGGATGAACTTCTGGACACCTCAAACGGGCAAGAACGGCGACGGATGGCAGTATACCTATACCGCTGAAAAGATCAGGGGTTTTAAGCAGACGCACCAGCCTTCTCCCTGGATGAATGACTATGGGGAATTTAGTATAATGCCTGTATCCGGTCATTTGAAGTTTGCCGAAGACGATCGCGCTTCATTCTTCTCTCATAAGACAGAGGTCGTAAAGCCCTATTATTATAGCGTATATCTCGCCGACTACAATGTAACTACCGAGATTGCTCCCACGGAGCGCGCCGCCAGCTTCCGTTTTACCTTTGGCAAGGACGACAGCTCTTTTGTGGTGATCGACGCGTATGATAAAGGCTCTTATGTAAAGATCATTCCTTCTGAAAATAAAATTATCGGTTGGACGACCCGCAACAGCGGCAGCGTTCCTTCCAATTTCAAGAACTATTTCGTCATCGTTTTTGACAAGCCCTTTTCCAATACCCGCACCTGGAAAGGAAAAGAGTTGAGCGATGCGCTGGAAATGCAGGATAACCACGCCGGCGCTATCGTTGGTTTCAGCACGCCGGTTCGCGGAACTGTCATCAATGCCCGGGTTGCTTCTTCTTTTATCAGCATCGGGCAAGCCGAGCAAAACCTGAAGGAAATAGGCAATGATAATTTTGACGTCGTAAAGGAAAAAGGCCGTAATGTGTGGAACGAGCTGCTTGGCCGTGTTGCTGTAGAAGGCGGTACGATCGACCAGATGCGCACCTTCTATTCCTGTCTATATCGCATGCTTTTCTTCCCGCTGAAATTATATGAGAAAGACGCCAGCGGAAAGATCGTTCACTATAGCCCCTACAATGGCAAAGTGGAAGAAGGATATCTGTTTGCCGGGACTGGTTTCTGGGATACTTTTCGCGCGTTGTATCCTTTCCTGAACCTGGTCTATCCTTCGATCAACAAGGAGATGCAGGGCGGATTGGTCAGCGACTATAAAGAAGGCGGCTGGCTTCCGGAATGGTCGAACCCGGCTTACCAAAGCATCATGGTTGGTAACAACTCTGCATCCGTCGTTGCCGACGCCTACCTCAAAGGCAGCCGCGGCTATGATATCAACGCCCTTTATGAAGCATTGATAAAAGATGCCAACCACGAAGGTCCCGTTTCTGCTGTCGGCCGTGATGGTGTCGAATATTATAACAAGCTGGGTTATGTTCCCTACGACGTGCATATCAACGAAAATGCGGCCCGCACGCTGGAATACGCTTTTGATGATTTTAGCATCTGGCGTTTGGGTAAAGCGCTGGGACGTCCCGCCGAGGAGCTGAAAGTGTATGCCACCCGTGCTATGAACTACAAGAACCTGTACGATCCCGAGCATAAGCTGATGCGCGGAAAGAACCAGGATGGCACTTTCGAGACACCTTTCAATCCCTTCAAATGGGGTGATGCGTTTACCGAAGGCAACAGCTGGCACTATAGCTGGAGCGTTTTCCATGATATCCAGGGTTTGATCAATCTGATGGGCGGTAAGAAGGATTTCGTGACCATGCTCGACTCCATCTTTATCATGCCTCCGACCTTTGATAACAGCTATTACGGGTTTACTATCCACGAGATCCGTGAAATGCAGATCGCGGGTATGGGCCAGTATGCACACGGTAACCAACCTATCCAGCACATGCTTTACCTGTACAACTATGCAGGCGAGCCCTGGAAAACGCAATACTGGGTCAGAGAAGCGATGCGCAAACTCTACCTGGCTACCCCCGACGGCTACTGCGGCGATGAAGACAACGGCCAGACTTCTGCCTGGTATGTATTCTCCGCCCTTGGCTTCTATCCCGTCTGCCCCGGCAGCGGCCAGTATGTATTGGGTACTCCGCTGTTCCGCAAGACGACCCTGCACCTGGAAAACGGGAAGGACTTCGTGATCAGCGCACCAAACAATAGCGACTCCAAAGTCTATGTTCAGAATGCTACGCTCAACGGACAGCCATATACAAAGAACTACCTTGAGCATACAGCCATTCAGAAAGGCGGCGAGTTCCACCTTATCATGAGCGAAACGCCCAACAAGGCTAAGGGTACAGACGCATCTGCTTATCCCTACTCGTTCTCTACTGACAAAGAAAATCCATTATTGGGAAAAGGCAAGTAATCACATTTAATACATAACACTAACTGTAAGACAATGAAGAAATCATTGGCAGGGATCCTCATGCTCTCCCTTTCCGTATCCGCGGCAACAACTGCTGTAGCGCAGACTGAGCAGACCGAAACGATAACAAAGGGAAAATATACCCTTGTATTCATCAATAAGGCGCCCGACTTTTCTCCGGTCACCAAACAGAAGATGATCGACGCATTTTTTGAGGTTTATCCCAAAGAAGCAAGGGAGTATAACAAACAGACCCTTACTAAAGTGACGTTTATCATCGATCAGGCCTATGACGGCGTGGCAGCAACAGACGCGGGTGTTGCCCGCTATAATCCCGGGTGGTTGAAGAAGAACCCCGAAGACGTCGATGTTGTTACGCACGAGGTCATGCATATCGTACAGGATTATCGACATGAAAACCCAGGATGGCTGACAGAAGGTATCGCCGACTATGTTCGTTACGAAGACGGTGTCAACAATGTTAAGGCCAACTGGAAACTACCCGAGTACAAAGCTTCTCAGAGCTATACCAACGCCTATCGGGTCACTGCCCGTTTCCTGGTATGGGTCTGCGAGCACAAGAATAAGCATGCTGTTCAGAAACTGGATGCGGCGCTCCGTGCCGGAACCTATACACCCGAATTGTGGAATAAGCTGACCGGCAAATCAGTGGACGAATTATGGCAGGAATACAGCGCCAATCCAACCGTCTCTTTATCTTATAAATAGCCCCGAACATGAAAGTAGCATCTTTTCTTTTTGGAGGACTCATGGCAGCCGCAGCGCTGACAAGTCCAGCCCGCGCCCAGGTTACGTATAATGCTCCGGGGGGGCTTGCCGCCCTGCAGCAGAAATTTGTCGATCTGCGGTTTGGGATGTTTATCCATTACAACATTCCAACTTATATGGACCAGGATTGGGCAGATCCCGAAGCTTCGCCCTCGCTCTTCAATCCGGGTAAACTCGATTGTAATCAGTGGGCAAAGGCAGCAAAGGCCGCGCATATGTCCTATGGCTGTCTGACCACCAAACATCACAGCGGATTTTGTATCTGGGATACCAGGACGACAGATTACAATGTGATGCACAGTCCGTTAAAGCGGGACGTAGTTCGGGAATACGTCAACGCTTTCAGAGCGCAAGGGTTGAAGACCTGTCTCTACTACTCCATATTGGATACGCATCATCAGTTGCGTCCGGGGCATATCACCCGTCAGCACATCGAGATGATCAAAGCTCAGCTGACAGAACTATTAACCAATTACGGCGAGATCACCGCGCTGATCATCGATGGCTGGGATGCTCCCTGGTCGCGTATCGCTTATGACGTCGTGCCTTTTGAAGAGATCTATACCCTGATCAAGTCGCTCCAGCCCAACTGTATCGTGATGGACCTGAACTCTGCCAAATACCCTGCAGAAGCGCTGTTCTATACCGATATCAAATCTTATGAGCAGGGAGCGGGTCAGCATATCTCGACGACCACGAATAAGCTGCCGGCTTTATCTTGTCTGCCGCTGCAGTCCAGTTGGTTTTGGAAAAGCGATTTTCCGACTACGCCGGTAAAGGATCCGAAAATGCTTGTCAATGAGGATATCGTTCCATACAACAAGATCTATGACAATTTTATCCTCAACGTCGCTCCGAACCGGGATGGGCTGATCGACGACAATGCGCTTGCCGCGTTGAACGAGATCGGAAGACTCTGGAAGAACGATGGTCCTGTCGCACAGGTCCCGCCGACCGAGGCTCCGATCATTTCGCCCAACCTGGCCAAAAAGCAGCCCGCTAACAGCAGTTGGAGCGATGATATGAATATCTCCGACTTTGGCAATGACGACAATTTCAATACGACCTGGAACTCCAATCCGACCGTAAAGAAGCCCTGGTATGAAGTCTCTTTTGAAAAAGACCAGTCCTTCAATGCGATCGTCATTACCGAAGAAAAAGCCAACATCGGCCGCTACCGACTCGAATACTTCCAGAATGGCGCCTGGCATCTTCTTGTACAAGGAGATAAAAAAGACCGGGTAAAGATCCATCGTTTTAACCGTGTCTGGGGAGAGAAAGTGCGTATACTTATCGACCAGTTCGATACTCCGCCCGCGATTGCCGAATTCGGCGTGTACGACGAGCGAAAGTAAGAGTGATGATAATAAGATAGCAAAGAGCGAAAGGTGGCCATCAAGCCGCCTTTCGCTCTAATTGTTCCAGCCTTCTGATACGATTGTAAATCCCAGGATGTGATCCTTTCATCATGATATAATAGGGATTTACTTCTTGATTCCCGCTACGGGCAAAGCGTTCCAGCAGCTGTCGCAGAAAAACGCCATACCCAAGCCGGGAGGCATAGTTATCCTGCTCATATTCCGCCAGACGGCCGAGTCCCCGTACGACGAAGTTCATCAGCGGGTCTGCTATTTTGAATACAATAACAAACAAGGCCAGCATCACCGCTGACCAGAGCAGGGGTATCTTGAAAAGGAGATAAAAAAGAATCAGCCATCTTGCCCATCGAAACACCGGTTTAAGGGATCGTGGTAATATACCCGCCGTCAAAAAGGCCGATGCGAGGAGGGTGTCCCCGCTTAGCAAATGTCCCAACTCATGCGCCAGCAGACCTGCCAGCTCTTCTTGTGAAATTGCCTGCAGCAGCGTCTTCGAGATGACGATCGTATGCCAGCCCAGGGCATAGGCATTCCATTCGCTTTCTTCTTCGATCAGGACCCGGATAGGTTTTTGGCAGTTAGCTTTTTTCAATACTTCCTGCAGTACTGGCGCCAGTTTTTCTTCTTCTGCCGTAGCAGGCAGTCTGCAGGAGAGTTTTCGGAAAAGCTGCCATTTTGAAATAACGGAACCGCTTGCGAAGCAGAAGAACGTCCAGGCAATCGCAAGCCCCCATCCGGCAAAATTGGCAATATGCACTCCCGAAAGACTTACTATCATCAGAAAAAAAAGTCCGACTGCACTCGCATAAAGCCCCACCAGTATCCTATGAATCCAGGTTCTCATCGTCATCGCAGTTTTCTCTATTGAAGGTCGATCAAAAAATGAAGTTGTTAAAAAAAGTTTTAGCACGTTAGCAGAAACGGCGTATTCCTGCTTAATGGCATTCCGACGTATCTTTATCCCATGAAACAGCTCCTTCCCGTTCTTGCCCTTTTCCTATTTCTTGGGGCAGACGCACAAACCAATCGTCTTGTCAATTATGTAGATCCGTACATTGGTACCGGCGCCCATGGCCACGTTTTCCTTGGCGCCAGCGTTCCCTTCGGCGCCGTACAGGCAGGTCCTAATAATATTAACAAAGGATGGGACTGGTGCTCCGGCTATCACTACACGGACAGCGTCGTCAAAGGGTTTTCGCAAAATCATCTCAACGGTACTGGTATTCCCGATCTCGGCGATATCATGATCATGCCCTATACAGGTCCCGTCCGCACAGAGCCCGGTACGCAGGATGACCCCACCAGCGGCTATTCCAGCCACTATTCCCACAAACAGGAAGTCGTTCATCCCGACTACTACTCCGTTTGGCTAAAAGACTATCGTATAAAAGTAGAATTGACCGCTACTGAGCGGGTGGCCTTCCATCGCTATCATTTTTCGAAGGACAATAAGCCCGCACACGTTATCATCGATCTCTTCCAGGCCAACAATTATATAGGCGACAAGCATCCCAAATTCTATGCGCACCTGCTCAAGCTGAACGATTCCACGCTTATTGGCTGGCGCAACTCCACTTACTGGGCCAACAACAGAAGGATCTATTTTGCGATCCGCACCAGCGTACCGCTGAAGGACTTTACGATCATCAACGGGACCACTCCTACTACTTCGATGTCTGTCGAGGCTGATTCTGTAAAGGGTGTGATCTCTTTTAAAACGACACCTGCTGTCGTAATGCTCAAGGTCGGCGTCTCCAACATCAGCGGTGAAAAAGCGCTGGCGAACATTGGCGCCGAGATCCCCGGATGGAACTTTGATCAGGTTGTTCGGGCCGGTACGCAGAAATGGGAAAATGCGCTTGGAAAGATCAGGATCGACGCGGCCGATTCTATCCACCGGAAGATATTCTACACTGCACTGTATCACAGCATGATCGCTCCTGCGCTGTACAACGATCATGACAGCAGCTACCGCGGCACGGACAGCAAGATCATCGAAAACGCGCCCTATAATAATTATACGATCTTTTCGCTGTGGGATACCTACCGCACGCTGGACCCGCTGATGACGGTGATTCATCCCGAGCGTGTCAATGACATGGTCAATACGATGCTGGCTATTTATCAGCAGCAGGGTAAACTGCCCATCTGGCACCTGCAAGGACGCGAAACAGATTGTATGGTCGGTTACAGCGCCGTCCCCGTAATTGCAGATGCTTATTTGAAAGGTTTTACGGGCTTCGACGCCAATCTCGCGCTGGAAGCTATGAAGGTATCTTCTACCCGTGATGACTATGGGATGAAATACATCAAGGAACGGGACTATATTCCTGCCGACAGCGAAAGAGAGTCGGTATCCAAAGCCCTTGAATATGCGATCGACGACTGGAGCATTGCCCGTATGGCGGCAAAGATGGGACGAACGGACGACGAAAAATACTATACGCACCGCGCAGGGCTTTACACCCGCTACTTCGACACGGTGACGAAGTTTATGCGTCCTGTCCTGGCCAACGGCTCCTTCCGCGAGCCCTTCGACCCCTTCCAATCCATCCATGAATGGGGCGACTATACAGAAGGCAACGCCTGGCAGTATACCTGGCTCGTACCGCAGAATGTCGAATCGCTGGTTAGCCTGATAGGCGGCGACAAGGCCTTTGTTTCGAAACTGGACAGCCTGTTTATTGTCAACCATAGCATGGGTGACAAAGCCTCCCCCGATATCTCCGGTCTGATCGGTATGTATGCGATGGGCAACGAACCCAACCACCATATTCCTTACTTGTACGCTTTTGCCGGCGCTCCATGGAAGACGGCGGAAAAGATCAGGCGCATCACCGACGAATTCTATACCGACAAGAACGATGGTCTTTGCGGAAACGATGACTGCGGACAGATGAGCGCCTGGTATGTCATGTCTTCGCTGGGTTTCTATCCCGTGAACCCTGCCAATGGCGTCTTTGTCTTTGGAACACCGCTTGTCCGCCGCGCTGTGATAAAAGTTGGGGAAGGGAAAAGCTTTACGATGGAAGCCGTTGACTTCAGCAAGAAGAACATCTATATCCAACGGGTAACCCTCAATGGAGTACCTTATCGGAAATCGTTTATCAATTACAAGCAAATAAAGGCGGGCTCGACGCTCCGGTTCTATATGGGCAGTCATCCGAATGTGCTCTTTGGGGCAGATCCGGCCGATCGGCCAGTTTCCAATCCGAAGTTCTGACCGGAGCCTGCGGCAGGTGCGAGCCTGGCCACTGGGACCGTGAACATAGCTAATTGACAACGGCGGACGGCATAACGTCCGCCGTTTTGTCTAAATGATTCCCATAAAAGGAAAGGGAGTTGATTTTGGGAAATCATTCCAGGAAAATAAGATTGAAAATCAATTAAATGCAGCTGGCACACCGCTTGTTTTACAAGGGAAAGCACCTGTATGAAAAAGTTAGTCGCAACAATCAATAATGAGCAAAACGTTTCGGTCCTCGGTTTACTCGCGTCTTTTCTGCTGGGCGTATTAGCAGCGATCATCGTTCATTGTATTTGGTAGATTTGCAGAGAGTTTAGTAACTTTTGCTGGAATATTGCCAGCACATGAAAGTCCTTATCTCGTTAGCTTGTCTTCTTGCATCGCTTGTCCTGAACGCCCAAAAGCCCGCTCTTCTCACCAACCAGGTTGGATATGAGTTCGATAAACCAAAACGCGCTGTACTATTGGATGCTCCAGCCGCCGTTGGCCCCGCGTTCTCGTTGATCGATGATTCCTCCGGAAAAGTAGTTTATAAAGGAAAACTGGTCTATGCAGGACCCGTTCAAAAATGGAAGCATTGGATATTCCGGACGCTTGACTTCAGCGATTTTGGTCAGCCTGGCCGTTACCGGTTAAGGGTTAATCTTCCGCAGGGCGCCGTCTTTTCCCATCCGTTTGTTGTCGGTAAGAATATTCTCGAGAAAGCGACGCTTTCCGATGTCATCTATTATTTCAAAGGACAGCGTAGTGCCGGCCTTATTGATAAGGCGGATCATCGCCTTTATCTGCCTGCTGCGTTGCAAAGCCCCCCAGGCGTTGAGCCCGCATCCTCCGATACCCTCGATCTTCATGGCGGATGGTATGACGCCACTGGCGACTATGGCAAGCATCTTTCCCATCTTTCTTTTTCGTCCTACTTCAATCCACAGCAGATCCCGCTGGTGGTGTGGAGTCTGATAAAATCCAAGGAATTGCTGGCGCGCAGGCCAGGAACCGATTTCCGGCAGTTTATGCGTCGTATTAACGATGAAGCCGCTTATGGCGCCGATTATTTATATCGCGTACACGTAAAAGGCGGTTCTTTCTATAGGTCTGTAGGAGCGCCCGGGGCGGCTAAGGCGCCTCAGGATCGAGTCATTTCTCCTGAGCAGCAGAGTTATCGTATAAAGCAATCCAAAGACCAATCCTTTGGCGGAGACCGAGTCCTTAACGACTGGCGCAGCTACGAGTCCAGCTACCGTTCTGGTGGAGGAATGGCTATTGCCGCGCTCGCGATGGCTTCCGCAGCGGGTCTGAGCGGAGACTATACGGCTGCGCAGTATCTTCAGGCTGCCGAAGAAGCCTTTGCTTTTCTTGAAAAAGAAAATAGGCTGCTGACCAACGATGGGAAAGAAAATATCCTGGATGACTATTGTGCGTTGAATGCTGCGGCTGAGTTGTTGAAGGTTACTCGTCGGGAGGAGTATCGGGCAGCCGCCGAGAAACGTGCGTTACAGCTATTGGGTCGTCTCCAACCGGCAGGCTGGTGGCGGGCCGACGATGTCGACCGGCCTTTCTTTCATCCCTCCGACGCGGGTCTTCCGCTGGTCAGTCTTTTGTATTATTATCCCTATGCCTCTTCATCGACGCAGTCAGCTATTCGGGCTGCGACCCGTCGCTCCCTGCAATACGAATGGGCAATTACCCATAAGGTCGTCAACCCTTTTGGCTATAGCCGTCAGTTGGTACAGGATACCCTTGGTCATCGACGGGAAGCATTCTTTTTCCCCCAAGGCAGCGAGGCGTCGCCTTGGTGGCAGGGGGAAGACGCAAGACTGGCTTCTATGTCTGCTGCTGCCCGCCTGGCCATACCGCTTTTTGCGGATGATCCTTCTTTTACCGATTCGCTGCAGACCTTTGCGCTTGACCAGCTGAACTGGATACTCGGTCTCAATCCTTATGACGCCTGCCTGCTTCAGGGGACGGGCTACAACAATCCGGCCTACGGGTTCTTTGGCACTTTTGAATATACCAATGCTCCCGGCGGGATCGTCAATGGGATAACGGCGGGGTTGGCCGATGAAGATGATATCGACTTCAATCTGCCTTATGCTGCTACGGGTAAAGATTATGATTGGCGTTGGGCTGAGCAATGGCTGCCGCATACCGCCTGGTATCTTCTTGCTGTTGCAGCGGGCCAGCCTCTTACGCCGGCCCTGCCGTTACGCAACGGCGTGATCGACTATCAGAGATCCTATAATGGCCGCCCGGCTTTGTTGCTGACATCCGGCACGGCTGGCTTTACTATTCCTGTCAGCGCCCGTCAACAGCATGCATTTAATATAAAGTATGACTGGACACTTATGCAAAAAGATGGGAAATACCTGCTCCGTCTATGGCATTTTTATGAGAAGGGTATCGACCCAAGCGTCACGAATGAATATTCAAAGATTGAATACCGCTGGTGGGATCTCTGGCATAATCATCCATGGAGGGAAGAGGATCATCATCTCTTTGATGCATTTGATTCGACGATCCAGACCATCCTCGATCATCCGGAACAGCTGGCTAAACAGCCGCTTTCAGATGCAACACCTTCGGCTCATCCATACGCCGGTATAGCGGGGTTCGACGGCACGCAGGGGGCGGTTGGCGAGCGAGTCTCGGCCGGCAGGCGAGTCTCGGCTGGCAGGCGATCCTCGGCTGGCAGTACGAAAGTTTTGTCTGCTGGTACTCAAGTCTCGTCCGGCACAGGAGTCTCGCCTGCCGGGATGCGAACGGGTGTGAGGGTTGCCGGTGCGCAAGCCCCTTTCGCGACGCGCGTCTCGTCCAGTGCAGCACTGACAACTCCGCGCTTTAACGTACTGGTCCTCTACGAGAATGGTGGTCATCACATTGCCTATTCTCAGCGTGCCCGCCAGTGGCTTGATCAGCTTGCAGCGGACAGCGGTTTTACTATCACCTATATCAATCATACAGACCCAATCGATGAAGCCTTTCTGTCCCGTTATCAACTGATCATCCAACTGGATTATGTTCCCTATGGCTGGCCGGCTGCCGCGATGACCGCATTTGAAAATTATATCCGTCAAGGCCAGGGGGGCTGGATCGGTTTTCATCACGCCAGTCTGCTTGGCGAGTTCGACGGCTATCCCATCTGGCCCTGGTTTGATTCATTTATGGGCGGCATTCGCTGGAAAAATTATATTGCAGGGTTTGCCCGCGGGACCGTCCATATCGAAGATCACCGGCATCCCGTATTGAAAGGTATTCCCGATTCCTTTGTGGTACAAAAAGAAGAATGGTACACGTATGATAAAAGTCCGCGGCCGGAGGTGCATGTGTTGGCGCATGTAGATGAAGGCTCTTATATTCCTGATACATCTGTGAAAATGGGCGATCATCCTGTGATCTGGAGCAACGAGAAAGTTGCGGCCCGTAATGTTTATATTTTTATGGGGCATGATCCCATTTTGTTTGAGGATGCTGTCTACAAAAGGCTTTTTAGTAATTCTATTTTCTGGGCTGCTGCGCGGCGGGCGAATGTACCGGCCCATGCGTCTGTTGTTCCGGGATTCCGCGCTCTGGCGTTCTATTCCAACCAGGTCGAACCGGACCACCGCGCTTTTGCACGCGATATCATCCGCTGTTATTCCACTTTAGCTGCGCAAAAAGGTTTTGTCTTCGACACAACCTCCAGTTGGGATCATACGAGCGCCCAACTATCGCAGTACCAGCTCGTGCTTTGGTTAAACGACTTCCCGCATACCGAAGACCAGCGCAGTGCGTTCCAGCAGTATATTGAACAAGGTGGTGCGTGGCTCGGCTTTCATGTTGCGGGGTATAATGACAAGGACACCCATTGGCCCTGGTTCGTCCACTTCTTTGGGGACGCTGTTTTCTATAACAATAACTGGCCGCCTCTCCCCGCTAAGCTGATCGTGGAAGATACGACGCATCCTGCTACTCATCGACTGCCTGCTCGTTATACCGCGCCCATCAATGAATGGTATGGCTGGCAGCCCAATCCCCGACAAAATAAAGACGTGCGCGTGTTGGTCAGTCTCGACACGGCCAACTATCCGCTGGGAAAAAAGGACGTTATACGCTGCGGCGATATTCCTGTCGTATGGACCAATACGCGATATAAAATGCTGTACATGAATATGGGACATGGCGATCTTATCCTGTCTGATGAAACACAGAACCGTCTCTTCGAAGACGCCATCTTATGGCTGGGCAACGGAGGAGTGTCACCCATCCATGATTCCATTAATGTGCGATAAGGGCTGCCGGCCGAAGCGAACATTTATTTGGCTGTTTGCTAAATAAGTTAGTAAATTGCATGAAAAGAAACGGCTATGTGGGAGAGGATAAAAGAGAAGCTTGGTATCCTGGCTGATGCGGCGAAGTATGACGTGTCCTGCGCTTCCAGCGGAAGCAAACGTAAGAATGAAAACAAGGGTCTTGGCAATGCCAGCAATGGGATCTGTCACGCCTATACCGAAGATGGCCGTTGTATATCGCTGTTGAAAATATTACTGACCAATCACTGTATCTATGATTGTGCTTACTGTGTCAGCAGAAAGAGCAACGATATAGAACGTGCTGCCTTTACCGTCACGGAGATCGTCGATCTGACGATCGCCTTTTACCGGCGTAACTATATCGAAGGGCTTTTCCTTAGTTCGGGCATCTTTACCAATCCGGATTACACCATGGAAAGGCTGGTGCTTATCGCAAAAAAGCTAAGGACGGAGCATAATTTTCACGGTTATATCCATCTCAAGACGATCCCTGGCGCCAGTGATGAGCTTATCCGGCAGGCAGGTCTTTATGCCGACAGGCTTAGCGTCAACGTAGAAATGCCAACGGAAGCTTCTCTCAGGCTGTTGGCTCCCGATAAATCCAGGGAGCAGATGCTAAAGCCGATGCGTTATTTGAAAAGTGCTATCGAGCAAAATCTTGACGAGAAAAGGCGGTTTTCCAAGGCGCCGCAATTTGCGCCTGCGGGGCAAAGTACCCAGATGGTCATTGGGGCTACTCCCGAGACGGATCTGGTCATTCTTCATCTGGCCAGTCAATTCTATCAGCGGCTTCAGCTTCGCCGCGTTTATTACTCCGGTTATGTCCCCATCAGCCCCGATCAGCGGCTGCCTGCGATTGGAACTCCTGTCCCGATGGTCAGGGAAAACCGCCTCTATCAGGCAGACTGGCTGCTTCGGAATTATGGGTTTACCGTCGACGAATTGCTTCCGCCTGAATCCCCTTTGCTGGACATGGAAGTCGATCCTAAACTGGCCTGGGCGCTTCGGAATATGCAGGTCTTTCCGTTGGACGTCAACGTGGCCGACCCCGTGCTCTTACAGCGGATTCCTGGGATTGGACTTCAATCCGTAAAAAAGATCGAGTCCGCGAGAAGGTTTAGCCGGCTGACCTGGGATCATCTGAAAAAAATGGGGGTCTCCGTAAATAAAGTGCGCTATTTTCTGACTACTGCCAGCCCCGAATATCAACGGAAGGATCTTCAACCTCAGCAGATCCGCCAGATCCTCTTGTCGCAGGGGCATAGTAAATATAAACCCAACTTTTCACCACAGATCAGCCTCTTCTGATGAAAACCCTGATATATGACGAAAGCTTTGCGGGCTGGCTGACGGCTGTATTTGAACTGTACGAATTTAAATGGCCGCAGGTGACGATCACTCCTGCGTGTCGTCCTGAAGTGACGATGTTTAGTGAGGCTCGTATTATTATAACCGACGAAGCAAAGGCGCTCCGTGTCTGGGCCGGTCTTAAGAAACGTCTTTCACAACAGGCATTGGAAGATCTGTATCGCAGCTTTCTATCAGAATATCCGGGAATGGAAGATCGTCTGCTGCAGTATGTGCAATACGTCTTTCGTAGTCCACAAAATATTGAATCCGACTATAGCCATCCGTCGGTTCAGTTCGTTGGCAATATCGCAAAGAAAGTTGGCCGGGAAAAACACAGGATGGAAGCCTTTGTCCGTCTACAACAGCTAAGTACAGCAGATGCTGCCGCTTCGCCCGGTCTTCATGCTGCCAGCAGTTCGGCTTCCCTCTATTATGCTTCCATCAGCCCCGATTTCAACGTTCTGCCTCTTATCCGCCAGCACTTTGAACAACGTTATGCAGATCAACAGTGGATCATCTATGATCTGCGCCGGAAATACGGTATTTTCTATAATCTGGACCGAACCGACATCATCACCATTGACTTCAACGAAGGGGTAGATACGGGCCGACATATTACCACGGTTACAGATCCCTGCGAGGTGTTTTGCCAGCAATTGTGGCAGACTTACTTTGATCGTGTCAATATTGGCGCCCGTAAAAATACCAAACTCCATATTCAGCATATGCCCCGCCGTTATTGGAAGTTTCTGACCGAAAAGCAGCCTCGTTGAGTTACTAAAACCGCTAAAGCTTGTTCGTTGCGTAAGCGGATCGTTGTTCGCATTACTACTCGCCGGATTGCCCGCAGCTGCTATATCTTTTTTATTTCCTGCATATACTGGGTGGGTGTCTTTCCGAACTCCTTCTTAAATGCCCTTGTAAAATAAGACTGTGTCTGTATGCCGACTCTTACCATTACTTCCGTCAGCGTTACGTCTTCATGCGTCATAATATGTACAGCCTTTTTTAGCCGCAGACCCCGTATAAAATCGCCGATCGATTGTTTGCTAAGTCCCTTTATCTTTTGGTATAAACGCGTACGGCTCATGCCCATCTGCTGGCAAAGCTGTTCGATATCGAAATCCGGGTCGGGCAGATGCTGGTCGATGATCTGCAACAGCTTATTCATAAACTCCTTGTCTTTTTCAGAATGAGCCAGTTCCATCGCTTCTACCTGGGAATCCCGCAGATACCGGTCCTTTAATTTCCTGTCCTGTTCGAGCCGGTTTCTTATCGTGAGCAACAGAAGCTCCGTGTTCAGGGGTTTGGCAAAATAATAGTCGGCTCCCGCGTCCAACCCTTCGGCCTGGGCTGCAGGTGCTCCCCTTGCCGTCAGCATCACGAAGGGGATATGGCTGGTATCGATATCCTTTTTTATCTCCCGGCATAGTTCGAATCCATTCATTCCCGGCATGATCACATCGCTGATGATCAGGGTCGGGGTCATCTCTTGTGCCAGCGTCAGACCTTCCCGGCCATCAGCTGCCTCGATCACCTGGTAGTGCTCGCTCAGGCTGTCTTTTAGAAAATGTCTCAGCTCATCGTTGTCTTCTACCAGTAGTATCAGCTCTACAGGAATTTGATTTTTGCTATGCTCTTCACTTTCCTCTGTTTCTTCTTCCTCTTTCCAGCCAGGCTGCGGTCTTCCTTCCAGTCTTACCGCGCCTTCTCCGATCGCGCCGCGTTTTTCCTCTTTTGTATAGTCGCCTTCCCGGATCGGGATACCGATCAATATCTCTGTCCCTTTTAGCCGCTGGCTATACACCAGGATATCTCCTTTGTGCAGCAAAGCCAGGCTCTTGACAAAAGCCAGTCCGACGCCGGAGCCAAGGTGGCTGTCCGTGATCCGGTAATACCGTTCGAACAAATGTTGGATCGACGAAGCCGAGATCCCAATCCCGCTGTCGGCAACGCGGATGTACGCATACTCCTGTCCTTTGTATTCATTGCGGATGATCAGTTCATTCTCGAAGGATGGTTTGAATGCTTCAAGGGAGGGGAGCACCTCCAAGGTGATATGTCCGCCTACCTTTGTATATTTAAAAGAACTGTGCAGCAGGTTGAGCACTATCTTTTCCAGTAATTGCCGGTCAAACCAGGTCTCGCCGCTGATCGGCTGCTGCCGCAGGGTGAAGCCAATATCCTTTTGCATCGCCCAATCCCTGAACTCTTCCGCGATCTCTTCCATAAAGGAACCCAGGTTCCCTCTTTGAACGCTCAGTTTGAGCGCTCCGCTTTCCAACTTGCCAAAATCCATCAACTCGTTGATAAGGCTTAGCAGCCGCTGCGCATTCCGGTGCATCGTTTGAAAATGTCGCTGGAAGCCAGGCTGTGCATCCTGTTTCATCATCTTCTCCAATGGTCCCAGGATCAGTGATAACGGAGTCCTGAACTCGTGCGAGATATTTGTGAAGAACTGCAGCTGCATCTGCCGCATCTCTTCCCGTTTAGACGCGTCCATCTCGCGCAGCTTGTTCCGGGTCCTTATCTTATAGAACCAATACAGACCCGCCATTCCAAGCAAGAACAGCAACCCGATAAACCAGCCCGTCCGCCAGAAGGGGGGAGTGATGATCACCCTGATCGATGCGCCTTTCTCATTCCAAACACCGTCATTGTTCGATCCTCGGACCCGGAAGACATATTCTCCCGGATCGAGATTGGTATAGACCGCTTTGTTATCCTTACCCACATCGTTCCAATCCTTGTCCAGCCCGTCCAGCATATAGGCATAGCGATTATTTTGCGGAATGGTATAGTTCAGTGCGGCGAAGGTAAACGAAAACGTCGACTGGCGATACGAAAGGCGTATTTCCGGTGTGAGGCTGATGTCTTCGTGCAGCGGGGATCCATTTACCCCAGGCAGCATAGGCCGGTTGGAAAGCTGGAAACCGGTAATGACGACGGGAGGAACAAAGCTATTCTGTTTGATTGCTGCGGGATACCAACAGTTAAAGCCGTTGATGCCGCCAAAGAACATTTCCCCATCCCTTGTTTTCAGATAGGCGTTGGCCTCGAACTCGAGGTCCTGTAATCCATCTGCCGTGTTATATTTTGTAAAAACGCCGTTCTCCGGGTTCAGCTGGGTGAGTCCATTGGAGGTAGCAATCCACAGATGATACTGATCGTCTTCCGTTATACCTTTTATGAACTCATTCGAAAGGCCGCCTTTATCGGTAAACAACCGGAAGCTGTCTTTTGCTGCATCCCAGAGATACAGTCCCTTTTGTCCAACCCAGATACGGCCCTTGCTGTCGGTAAAGAGGACGCGAAGATCCGGGCGTCTTTCCTGCTGGTTGAAGTAATGCGTAAAATGCCGGGTGCTGGGGTTATAGCAATTCAGGCCTTCGTCATCCGTTCCGATCCAAATGCGTCCGTCCTTGTCTTCGAGCAGGGAAACGATATTCTTTCCGGTTAACCGGGTAGCGCCTGTAGGATCGGTCAGTCCGCGGGTAAACAGTTTTGTCTTCCGGTCGAAGATATTCAGCCCGCCGTAATAGGTGGCTACCCAGATATTGCCCGCATAGTCTTCGAAGGTCTTTTGAACGCAATTCGAACTTATCGAATGGCTGTCTGCCGGGTTGTTGACGAATCTTGTAAAGCTGCCGGTCTTCCGATCCAATAGATTCAGACCGCCGCCCCAGGTCGAAACCCATACTTCTCCTTCGCGGTCCTGCATCACGTCGAGCACCGCATTCGAACCAAGGCTCTTGTTATTATAGGGGTCGTAATGATAGGACCGGAAGATCTGTTCGCTCCGGGAAAAAAGATTGAGGCCTCCGCCGTCTGTTCCGATCCATATGTCGCCGCTTTTGTCTTCACAAAAGGTCTTGACGTCATTATAACTAAGGCTATTGCCCGTAGGTTCCGGCCGGTATAAATTGAACTTGTCCAGGTCGGGGGAATAAATATTGATGCCGCCGCGGTGGGTGCCTACCCAAAGATTACCCTGTCGGTCTTCGTACAGGGCGGAAATGGTACGCTGGGAAAGGCTATTGCCATTGCCTGGCTCGTAGGAATAATGGTAGAAGCCGCCCGAAGCAGCATGGAAAAGGTTCAGTCCGCCGTTGATGCCGCCGGCCCAGAGCTGTCCTTTGTGGTCGGTCAGCATACACTTTACCATATTATCCCCGAGACTTTGAGGCGTCTTATCGGAATGTCCGTAGCGGGTAAAGGTCTGTTGCAGCCGGTCGTACAAAAAGATCCCGTCGTTCTCGGTGCCTGCCCAGATATTTCCCTGCCGGTCGGTTTGTAGGGAAAGGATGGCGTTTCCGCTGGGATTGGTGATTGCCGGATTGACGAGTGTCGTAAATTTCCCCGTTTCCGGATGAAAAAGGGTCAGGCCGTTCTGCGTTCCTACCCAGATACTGCCGTTGTTGTCTTCCAGGATACAGAAGATGCGTTCTTCTCCAAAATGAGAAAGCCGGCTTGTTTTGCGGTCCAGCAGGTTGAGGCCATGACCGGTTCCTATCCATAATCTGCCAGCCTTGTCCTCAAGAATGGAGCTGATCGTACTATTGCTAAGACTGTTGCTTTCTCCTTCGTGATGTTTCCAACGGGCAAAATGACCGGTTGCGGGATCCAGTAGGTTGAGACCGTTGATCGTTCCGATCCAAAGCTTTTTGGCCCGGTCTTCATATATACACCGGATATAGGAGTCGCTGATCGTATTGGTGTCGGCTGGGTCGTTCCGGTAGATCTGGATATCGTGTCCGTCATACCGGTTTAGCCCATCCCGGGTGCCGATCCAGATAAATCCCCGATCGTCCTGGGTGATGGTTTCGATGGTGCTGTTGGATAGACCCTGTTCTCCGGAGAGATGGGTAAACCGCAGCCGGGGGCCTTGGGCTTTTAGCTCTGTCCGGAATAATATTCCTGTTATCAAAAGAACCGCCCCGGCCCTTACAAATTTCTGCATAGCAAATGACCCCATATTCCTCAAATTTAAAGGCTCGGCCGCACTTTTGGCGTTTTAAAACCCGCGTCCATGGCGGATCTGTCAATTAGGACAAGAGAAATGAACGTTTAGACAAAACGATTCTGTACTCCCGCGTTAATTTGCCGTTATAAATTGACGACCGCTCATCGGTCGTTCCAATCAAAATTAAATAAGAATGAAAAAACGATTGCTTGCGAGGATGCATATCCTTTCCTTCCTGCTATGCATTACGACTTCACTTTTCGCCCAAACAACCGCGGTAACCGGTAAGGTAACGGACGCCAGGGATGGTTCGCCCCTGGCAGGCGTAAGTGTCCAGCCAAAAGGCGTGACTTCCGGGGGTGTAGTTACCGGGTCAGATGGCCGCTTTACCATTTCTGTCGGACAGAATGTCAAGACACTTGTGTTTACTTATGTAGGCTTTGGTACCATTGAACAGTCTGTTACGGCCGAACCGATAATCGTAGCGCTGAATGCGACCGGCGCCAACCTGAATGAGATCGTGGTGATCGGGTATGGTCGGGCTAAAAAATCAGACCTTACCGGCGCTATTGCCACCGTTAGCGAAAAAGACTTTCAAAAAGGTAATATTACGACTCCTGAGCAGATGATCGCCGGCAAGCTTCCCGGCGTATCGATCATCTCCAATGGTGGTCAACCAGGTTCCGGGAGTACCATCCGTATCCGCGGCGGTTCTTCCCTGAATGCCAGCAATGACCCGTTGATCGTGATCAATGGCGTGCCAATCGACAACGAAATACAGCCGCTGCAGACCTCTGCCGTTGCGGGTGCAGGCAGCCCGTTGAGTTTTATCAACCCCAATGAAATAGAATCGTTTACCGTGTTGAAGGACGCTTCCGCTGCCGCTATTTATGGAAGCCGGGCAGCCAATGGGGTTATCCTTATAACAACAAAGAAGGGGAAGAGCGGTCCGTTGAAGGTCAATTTCAACTCGACCAATTCCGTTTCTACCATTATCAAGAAAGCAAGCGTTCTTTCTCCGTCCCAATTCCGGTCTGTAGTGGAGTCCCAGGGAAGCGCCAGCCAGATTGCCGCATTGGGCAGCGCGAATACCAACTGGCAGGACCAGATCTATAGCACTGGTTATGGAACGACAGACAATATCAGCATCAACGGCGGCGTCAAAAACCTGCCCTATCGTATTTCTCTTGGCTATGGAGATCAGAATGGTATCCTAAAAACGGACAACCTGCAACGGACTTCGGTTGGCTTTGCGTTCAATCCTGTTTTGCTGGATAACCACCTGAAGATCGATCTGAACCTGCTGGCGACCCGGGAGTCGACTCGTTTTGCCAATACGGCTGCGATCGGCGCTGCGATCGGTTTTGATCCTACCCAGCCGGTACATACCAATAGCTCCCGATTTCTGGGATATTACGAATGGCTGGACCCTACCTCTACGACGGGCCTCAACACGCAGGCGATCAAAAATCCGCTGGGTCTGCTTTACAACCACTTCAATACTGCCACACCCGAAAGAAGTATAGGTAATCTCCAGGTCGATTATAAATTTCATTTCCTGCCTGATCTCCATGCTAACGTCAACCTGGGCTATGACGTAGCAAAAGGTACGGGTAAAGTCTATATCCTGGATAGTGCGGCAGAAGAATATGTTTCGGGCGCGCATAGCGGATGGAATAACCCTTATAAGGCAACCAAGACCAATGTCATCAGCGAATTCTATCTTAATTACGACAAGGATCTTAGCCGGATCAAGAGTCATTTCAATGTGCTGGCCGGTTATTCCTATAATAATTACGTGAATAAGGTCTACAATTATTATCAATTCTATACGGACGGAACAGAGATCGACGGCACCAAGCCCGCCTATCCCGTGGTTCCATTTGAGCATGTGCTCATTTCTTACTTCGGCCGGGCAAACTATACTTTTGATGATAAATATTTATTGACGGCTACCGTAAGGCGGGATGGCTCTTCCCGTTTTGCGCCAGCTAACAGATGGGGGACCTTTCCTTCTGTCGCTTTTGCCTGGAAGATCAACCAGGAGTCTTTCCTTAAGAATTCGAACGTTCTTTCCGACCTCAAGCTGCGGTTAGGTTATGGTGTCACTGGTCAGCAGGATGGGATCGGCGACTATCTGTACTATACCACTTATTACCAAAGCCAGGGTAGTGCCTCTTATCAGTTCGGCAATAACTTTTACCCCGGTTATCGTCCCACAGGTTATGATCCCAATATCAAATGGGAGCAGACGACGACCTATAACGCCGGTTTCGACTATGGCTTCTTTAACAACCGCATCACCGGTACGATCGACGTATATGAGAAAAAGACCAACCATCTTCTCAATACCCTGGCGCTCGCGGCGGGAAGTAATTTTGCTGCCTATTTCACGGAGAATGTCGGCGATATGACCAACAAGGGGATTGAGTTCAATGTCAATGCCACTGTTGTCCAGACAAAGGACTGGTCCTGGGATGTCGGCTTCAACGTTACATATAATAAGAACAAGATCACTCGTCTGACCGTAAATCCTGGTGATACCAGCTATCCCGGATTTGCCAGCGGCGCTATTGCCGGAGGTATCGGCGGGCAGTACGCGGAGATCAATTCGGTGGGATACAGCAAGAATACATTTTATCTCTACCATCAGAAATATAACGCCGAGGGTAAACCCATCGATGGTTCTGTTGCAGACAAGAATGGAGATGGGGTCATCAATCAGAATGACCGCTATAGAACGAAGCCTGCAGATCCTCAGACCTACCTTGGCTTTTCGACCAATGTCAACTATAAGAAATGGAGCCTGGGAACTGTGCTTCGTTCCAGCCTGGGTATGTATGCGTACAACAATACCTGGAGCCAGACCGGTAACAAGGCGCAGATCCTCAATAATGTCACCTTGTCGAATGCTTCTACCAATTATCTTACGACGGGTTTTTCCGGAAGCAATTCTTCGATCGAACTGCTGAGCGATTACTACATTCACAACGCCTCTTTTGTCCGGATGGATAATCTTACTCTTGGGTATAATGTGGGTAAACTGCCGCATATGGATGCCCGCTTACGATTGAACGCCAGCGTTCAAAACGTCTTTGTGATCACCGGTTATAAAGGACTGGATCCCGAAATTTCGGCAGGGAATACTACACCTGGAAATCCCGGTATCGACAACAACGTTTATCCCCGTCCCCGCACCTATAACCTTGGGCTGAACCTGGATTTCTAATCGCATCATTCAAAAACAGACTACAATGAAATACGCAAAATATTCCCTTTTCATACTTACGCTGCTGGCAGCGTCCTGTACCAAAAAGCTGGATCAGAAGCCACAGACGGGTACGACGGCGGCGCAACTTTATACTTCCGTAGCGGGTTACAAGTCCTCGCTCGCCAAGGTCTATGCCGCCTTTGCGCTGACAGGTAATAATGGTGGTACCGGCGATCCCGATCTTTCTACGCAGGTCATCGCCGATGAAGGCAACTCCGATTTTCTGCGGCTTTATTTCAACATGCAGGAACTTTCAACCGATGAAGCGGCCTGGTCGTGGGAAGGTGATGCAGGTATCCAGGGCCTCCATGAGATGTCCTGGGGATCGACCAACTCCATTATAAATGGGTTGTACTATCGTTCCTGGTTCCAGATCGTCCTGGCCAACGATTTTATCAGCCAGTGTTCCGATGCCAACCTGGCCAGCCGTAACCTGACTGGCGCCAGCGCAGATTCGATAAGGATCTTCAAGGCAGAAGCTCGCTTCCTGCGTGCTTATCAATACTGGGTACTGATGGATCTCTTTGGCGACCCGCCTTTTGTAACGGATGCCCAGGTTGTAGGGGCTTATATCCCCAAGCAAATCAAACGGGCCGACCTGTTTAACTACATTGAATCCGATCTGAAGGGCGCAGACAGTACGCTGATGGCCCCCAAGACCAACGAATACGGCCGGGCTGATCAGGCCGCCGAATGGGCGCTGCTGGCCAGGATGTACATGAACGCCAGCGTATACACCGGCGTCGACCGTTCTACCGACGTGATCACTTATTGCAATAAGATCATCGCTGCCGGTTATGGTCTTCATACCTACTATCCCGACCTTACCTGCGCGGATAATAATATCAATACGGATGAAAATATCTTCACCATCAACTACGATGGGCTGCATACGCAGAACTACGGCGGTACGACTTACCTGATGCACGGCCCTGCGGGCGTTCCTTCTACGGTTTCGGGCAGCAACGGTTCCTGGGGTGGTTTGCGCATGACGCAGGACTTTATTACAAAGTTTGCTGACTACAGCGGAAATACCGATCATCGTGCGCAGTTCTGGACCTCCGGTCAGACGCTGGATATGACGGGCCTGTATACGTCAACCAATGGGTATTCTACTTTCAAATTTCACAACCTGACCCATACGGGCGCTGCAGCTCCCGATGCGGATGCCGCGGGTAATTATTCCGATATCGACTTCCCGCTTTTCCGTTTTGGCGAAGTCTATCTGAACTATGCTGAAGCCGTCCTGCGCGGTGGCTCGGGCGGAGACCTGGCTACAGCGCTTAGTTATATCAATAAGCTTCGTGATCGCGCTTATACCGATGCCAGCGGCAATATCAATACCGCCGGCAGGATTGCATCCGGCGATCTGACCCTCAATTTTATCCTCGACGAACGCGCCCGCGAGATGTATTATGAGGCGATCCGCCGTACCGACCTGATTCGTTTTGGCAAGTTCACCACGGCTGACTATCTCTGGGCTTGGAAGGGCGGTGTAGTGGGAGGAACAAGCGTTTCGAGCAACTATAACCTGTTCCCAATTCCCAGCACCGATATCTCGGCTAACCAGAACCTTACGCAGAATCCCGGTTATTAACCGGTCACTTTATGGCGTCCAACCCGGAGGCGTTGCTTGTCAGCACGCTCCAACCCTCCGGGTGATGGGCGCTTTTATTATTCTCCGCTTTAAAATCGATTGGTTTGAAAACGCTATCCCTGTTACTGTTGTTCGTCCCGATAATGCTATCCGCGCAGCGTCGGGCTCAACCCATCTTGTCTGCAAGACAGACCTCTTCCCGCGCTGATGCCGGCTTGCCGGATGTGCCTCGCCAGCATCTGAATTTCGATGCCGGCTGGAAATTCCATTTTGGTAACGCTGCTGATCCCGCGCTTGATTTTAACTATGCTAATAGTTCCGCATTTGTCAAATCCGGTAAAGGCGACAATACGGCCATCGCTCCGGACTTCGACGACCACAACTGGCGCAGTCTTTCGCTGCCTCATGACTGGGTCGTCGAACTGCCATTTGTGAACTCACCCGACTCTACTGTCATGGGACACGGTTACAAGCCTGTTGGCGGGCACTATCCTGCTACCAGCATCGGCTGGTACCGCAAACATTTTACGGTATTGCCGTCAGACTCCGGCCGCCGCTGTGTGATCCACTTCGATGGTGTTTATCGCGATAGCAAAGTCTGGATCAACGGCTTTTATCTGGCCGGGAACCTCAGCGGATATAGCGGGTTCTCCTGCGATATCACCGACTATCTGCGCTATGGACACGAGAATGTCGTCGTTGTCCGCGTAGACGCTTCGCAATACGAAGGCTGGTATTATGAGGGTGCGGGTATTTACCGTCATGTATGGCTCGACGAATACGCTCCGGTTCATATCGCAGAGAATGGATTGTTTTTCTATACCGTCTCTGCTTCCTCCGCAGCTGCCGCCGTTGCCATAGAAACGACCATCGTCAACGAAAGTGATAAGGCGGCAACAACTAAAGCCGCAGCCTGGCTTACCGATCGGGATGGCCGCGTGGTGGGCCGCGCTGCCGCACAGCCAGTGGCATTGGCGCCGCATGCACAATCGACGATTTGCCAGACGGTCGTCGTCGCTCA
Organism: Chitinophagales bacterium; assembly: GCA_015654595.1. Classification (GTDB taxonomy): domain Bacteria; phylum Bacteroidota; class Bacteroidia; order Chitinophagales; family Chitinophagaceae; genus Puia. The sequence continues at coordinate 37,499 of JAATGQ010000241.1, forward strand.
TCCTCGCCTCTGGTCGCCGGATGAACCTTATCTCTATCGTGCTGAGGTAAAGCTTGAAGCGACTGGAGCGAATGCCATCGCCGAGACTGCGCAGCGTGCCCCGGTCTTGTCGACGCTGGATGCCCAACAGCTCCGCGTGGGTATCCGCACCATCCGGATCGACTCTTCCGGTCTTTATCTCAACGGCCATTACACCAAAATAAAAGGAACTAACAACCACCAGGATCATGCCGGCGTAGGCGCTGCCATGCCCGACTATCTTCATTATTACAGGGCACGGCTGCTAAAGGAGATGGGATGTAACGCCGTTCGCACAAGCCATAACCCGCCAACGCCGGAATGGCTCGACGCCTGTGACAGCCTTGGGCTCCTCGTTCTTGACGAGAATCGTCTGCTCAACAGCAGCCCAGAGTTTTCAGAGCAGTTCCATCGTCAGATCCTTCGCGACAGAAGCCGGGCATCCGTATTTCTGTGGAGCATCGGCAATGAAGAAGGCTATGTACAAACAAAATCCGTTGGCAGGAACATCGCTTCTACGCTCATCAGCCGACAGCGTCAGTGGGATCCTACCCGGGTCTGCACCTATGCCGCGGATCTGCCAAATGTTTATCAGGGTGTTAACACCGTCATACCCGTTCGCGGTTTTAATTACCGCGTCTTTGCGGTAGAGGCCTATCATAAAGAGCATCCCGGGCAGCCGATCCTGGGTACAGAAATGGGCAGCACCGTTACCACCCGCGGCATCTATGCCGTCGACAGCGTAAATGGCTATCTTCCCGACGAAGACGTCACCGCTCCCTGGTGGGCCAATACTGCCGAACAATGGTGGCCTCTTTGCGCGGATCGCAGCTGGTGGATGGGCGGATTTATCTGGACCGGCTTCGACTATCGAGGAGAACCCACGCCCTTCCAATGGCCCACTATCAACTCGCATTTTGGCGTGATGGATGTCTGCGGCTTCCCCAAAAATCTCTACTACTATTATAAATCCTGTTGGACCGACGAGGACGTTCTTCATATTTCCCCGCACTGGAACTGGAAGGGGAGAGAAGGGCAGATCATCCCCGTTTGGGTTAATACCAATGCGGAGGAGGTCGAGCTTTTCCTCAATGGGAAAAGCCTGGGCAAAAAGCAAATGCCGCGTAACCTTCATCTCGAATGGAATGTGGCTTATGAGCCCGGAACCTTGCAGGCCGTCGCCTGGAAAAAAGGACGAAAGCTCACCGCAGCCGTCGAGACGACCGGCGCTGCAGAAGCAGTAGAAGTGGTGCCTTACAAAACGACTATGCTGGCCGATGGCACTGAAGTGACCGTCGTCAATATTGCCGTCGTCGACAAACAAGGCCGGCAGATCCCCGATGATAATCGCCTTATCACCTTTCACGCTGGTGGAGACCTGCATATCATCGGCGTAGGCAACGGCGATCCGAGTAGTCACGAGGCGGATAAGCCAGGGTTTTCTGCTGACGCTTCAACCGGTGACGATAGCCGCGGCACAGCCGGGGGCGAAAAGACTGGCACAGCCGGCGGCGAAAAGACTGGCGCTGCGGGTTACGGTGACAATAGCGGCGGCGACAGCGTCGCTCAGCGGCATCTTTTTAACGGGCATTGTCAGGTTATTCTCCGGTCCGGCCGGCATGCCGGCTTTTATCACTTTGAGGCAAGCAGCGAAGGCATCCATTCCGGTTCCACCGATATAACGCTGATCAACCGTAGTGAGCCGCATTCGGTGCTCGGCTGGAACCCTGCCGGGGCTGCTGCGTCGGTTCGCGGTCCGGTGGTCGGGGGAAGGAATCCCGCGGCAGCATCCGGGCGTCAGGCTGCGGCCGCAGCTGGTCCTAAAGGTACTGCCGCGTTGTACACACACCGTCCCGTCACAAAAATGCTGGGTGCGGATATCTCCTTCCTGCCGGAGCTGGAAGACAAGGGGATCAAATTCTCCGACGACAAAGGGCAGCGCGACGCTATCGCTATTTTGAAAGATCATGGCTTCAACTATATCCGGCTTCGTATCTTCAACGATCCATCTACCGACAGCGGTTATTCCCCAGGGAAGGGGTTCTGCGATCTGGCGCATACCTTGCAGATGGCTAAACGTGTAAAAGCTGCGGGTCTTCGCCTGCTGCTGGACTTCCACTACAGCGATTACTGGGCAGATCCGGGTAAGCAATTCAAACCCGCCGCATGGCGTGGTCAGGACTTTCCAACACTGACGCAGTCTGTCTATGACTGGACACGTAAAGTAATGGAAGCGTTGAAGGCGCAGGGAACGCTGCCCGATATGGTACAGGTCGGCAATGAGATCAACCACGGTATGATCTGGCCCGAAGGCAGTATTCGTAATCCCGATAATCTTGCGGCTTTGATCTATGCCGGGATCCGTGGCGTCAAGGTCGTGGACGCGGGCTGCCCGATCATGTTGCATATCGCGCTGGGCGGGCAGAATGACGAGTCGCATTTCTTCCTCGACAATATGCTGCAGCGGCAGGTCCCCTTTGATGTGATCGGTCTTTCTTACTATCCCCGCTGGCATGGCAGCTTGTCCGATCTCAAATATAATGTCGATGATCTCGCCCGCCAGTATGATAAAGACGTGATCGTGGTGGAATATACCGAGCGGAAGCAGGAGGTTAATAATATCGCTTTCGCCGTTCCTAATGGTCATGCAAAGGGTACTTGTATCTGGGAGCCGCTGAATACCTGGGAGCATATCTTTGAAAAGGACGGGAAGGCAAATTCGATGCTTTATCTCTACGATGAGCTGAACAAAGAATTTATTGCACACTAAAATCTGTCTGCAGATCCCCCATAACCAAGCCGGAGGCTTAGCCTCCGGCAATTTTTTTTATCACACGGGCGCCGGATGACGCAATGCGCATCACTCCGGTGCCCAATGGCTCAGACTTCTTACTCCGCCCGTAAGCTCTTCACTGGATTTACCCGCGCTGCTTTCAGCGCCTGCATACAAACGGTCGCAAGCGCAATCGTTGCCGCCAAAAGGCCTGCGCCAGCGAAGATCCACCAGGGCATTGCCGTCCGGTACGCAAATCCTTTCAGCCAGCTGTTCATCGCCCAATAGCCAAGCGGAGCTGCGATCAGAAACGCCACACCGACAAGCGCGAGAAAATCCACCGACAACAGTTTGAACAAAGACGATACGCTTGCGCCCAGCACTTTCCGGATACCGATCTCGCGTGTCCGCTGTTCAGCCGTAAACATTGATAAGCCCAGCAGGCCCAGACAGGAGATGAAGATCGCCAACGCCGCAAAAGCGACCGACAGACTTCCCGTCATCCTTTCGCTGACATAAAGCCGGGCGTATTCCTGGTCAGAGAATTTATAGCTAAAAGGATAGGCGGGAGCCAACTGTTTATAAAGCTTTTCCAGACCCGCAAGCGCCTGAGCCGTTTTGCCTGCTTCCGTCCGCACAACGATCGTCATGAAGTCATTGCCCCTTCCTTGCTGTAGCGCCAGCGGCATTATCGCATTGTGGAGCGAGCCAAAATGAAAATCTTTTACTACTCCGACGATATGCGCCTGATGCCGGCCCATGGTCATCGTTTTGCCTATCGCATTGTCGGCATAGCCCATCAGCTTTGCCGCGGTTTCGTTGATGAGAATGCCTGAGGAATCCGTCGGAAAGGCAGGTGAAAAGTCTCTTCCTTCGACCATCTGAAGTTTCATCGTCCGGACATAATCGGGACCTATGGCTTCGAAGATGAATCGGTCTGTCTCGTTGGGATTCTTTCCTGGCCAGGAAAAAGACAGGGTACCGTTGTTCATGTTCGTGGGATTATCGGACAACATGCTCAAATCCGTGATGCCCGGCAGACTGCCGGCTTCCGTTCTGAAAACGTCGAGCTTTTTCCCTAGATCGCCTTCTACGGGTATATACAACAGGTTTTCGCGGTCGTAACCAAGCCGCGCATTTTGCATATACTGTACCTGTCTCGAGATCATCATGGTAGAAAGGATAAGCACGATCGAGAGCACAAACTGGAAAACAACCAGCCCTCGTCTGAGCCAGATCCCGCCGCCGGCCTTCGATGCCGTACCGGATTTCAACACGCGGATCGGAGAAAAGGAAGAAAGGAAAAAGGCGGGATAGCTTCCCGAAAAGATTCCAGCAAACAACGTGATACCTAAAAGACTACCCCAAAATCCAATATTTCCAAGGGGTAAGACAATTTGTTTTCCTGTAAGCTGGTTGAACGCCGGCAATAAAGTATAGACGAGCATCAATGCTATCGATACGGATAGCAGGGACATTAAGATCGCCTCCCCTATAAACTGCCGGATCAGCAAGCCCCTGAGTGCCCCCATCACTTTTCTGACACCGATCTCTTTTGCCCTGCTTACCGACCTTGCCGTTGTCAGGTTCATAAAATTGATACAGGCGATCAGCAGAATAAAAAGCGCTACTATGCTGAACAGCCTCACATAGGAGATTCGCCCGTCAACCGGGACGCCGTTGTTGAACTCTGAGCGTAAATAATAGTCCGAAAAGCGTTGTAAGTGCAGTTCGGTATGCATCTCCTTCCGTTCCGTCTCAAATTTATCCAACACATGCGTCAGCTTTTTTTCAACCAGCGCTGGATCCGCGTCGGAACGAAGCAGGATCACCGTTCGGGGGTCTGTGCTTACCCAGTCTTTTGCCCAATCGTTGAATTCCAGATAGGCCGTCCAGCTCATGATAAAATTAACCGGACTCGATACCCTGCTGCTCATGTCTTCATATACGGCAGATACGGTAAAATTTTTATGATTCTCGTAGCTGATTGTTTTGCCGATAGCGGCGGAAGGGCTGCCAAAAAACTCAACCGCCATTTTTCGGGAGATGGCCAGGCTGTTGGGGGTGTTTAGCGCGCTGACCGCGCTGCCTTCCAGTAAAGGGTGGCTGAACATGGTAAAGAAATCGGCCGAGGCGCCATAGCCGTCTTCTTTTAGCGTTTTGTCCGGTATCATGAAAGTATGGGTCTCTGGCCAGGACAGCGGCGTCGAACTTTCCACTTCGGGGATCTCCTTCTTCAGTTCCTCCGCCAGAGGCCCTTGTGTCCAATACCAGCTCTGGACCTTGCCGCCCATAAAGTTGCGCTCATAAACATAAAACAACCTGTCCTTTTTCTGATGAAAGGCGTCTACGCCACGCTCATCCTGGACCCATAACAGGATCAGCAGACTACAGGCCAGCCCCAGGGCAAGCCCTATCAAATTGATGCTGGAGAAACCTTTGTGTTTCCAAAGGTTCCGAAAGGCGACGGTGAAGTAGTTTTTAAGCATACTTTTTCTGAACGAAAAAGAATGCCGGGTTTTCAGCGCACTGATTATCAAGTTGATAAGATGAAGCCCCGCATGGGCATTGTCCGCTTTCGATACGTCCGGCGTCCGCCCCCGGCCAGACTGCTGCCGTTCCGTTGGCCGTTACTCTCTCAGATGCCGTTGTGAGAACGGCGCAAGCGCTGTCAAATGAAATCAACGGGTTGTTGGCAGATATGTAAAAGAATATATAGAAGTGTTTTTTGATAAAAAAGTGTGACTACTACCCGTAACAAACTTTCTTTTTGATCGACAAATCCTGCGATAGCTTTGCCGACGGATTTACGCCGTTTACCGTGTTTATCCTTCCGTTTGCAGTATTGCGCTGTATCGACCAAGCTGATCAATTTACATTTGCTTTCTAAATTCTGTTTTTGTGAGAAAAATTACACTATCGTTAGCCTTGTCTCTCTTTTCGTTAACCTGGGCGTTAGCCCAAACACCACAGGGCGGCGGCGCCCGGCCGGATTCGGCTGGTATGCGCAAAGACACTTCTGCTCCCATGCAGACGGCCCCCATGGGACAACCCACCGCCAAGCCAGCAGGCCCTGCTGGAAAGCCTGGCGGACCCGGCGGCAAGCCAGGCGCAATACCTACCATCGGCCGCGCTTTTGGAAAAGTCATCGATACGACCGGCCAGCCGGTAGCAGCTTCTGCCCTGATCCTGAAAGCTATCACCGATCCGACTACTAAAAAAAGAAAACTGGTCCTTATAAAGGGGATGGACACGAAAGCCAACGGCGAATTTGATTTCGAAGACCTTCCTATTGCCACTCCGCTGGTGGTAAAGGTTTCCGCGACCGGCTATAAAGGCCAGGATATAAACTTTGTCATTGTCCCCAGCGCAGCAAACAACAGCCAGAACAACAATTCCCCTTATGGGAATATTCCCTCTTTTGAAAAGGACCTGGGTCAGGTCAAAATGACGCTTGACATGACGGTGCTGGGATCTGCTACCGTTGTCGCCAAGACGCCGACGATGAAACTGGACATGGATAAGAAGGTCTTCAATGTTGAACGCAATATCGTCAGCGCAGGCGGTACCGCCGTCGACGTCATGCGTAACGTGCCTTCTGTCAATGTCGATATCGACGGTAACGTAACGCTTCGCGGCGCCAGCCCCACCATCTTTATCGACGGGCGGCCGACGACGCTGTCTCTCGACGAGATCCCGGCGGATGCTATCGAAAGCGTCGAAGTGATGACCAACCCTTCGGCCAAATACGATGCTTCCAGCGGCGGCGCCGGTATCCTGAATATCATTCTGAAAAAGAACAGAAAGAAAGGATACAATGGTAACCTGTCAGCAGGTATCGACTCGCATGGCGCACCAAACGCGATGGCAGGCTTAAGTTTTCGCCAGGATAAGTTCAACGTCAGTCTCAATGGGATGTACAACGCGATGAACGGTAAGACCGTCGGGAATACCTCCCGTTATACTTACCTGGATAGTACGACGCATCTTTTACAGGGCGACGTCAGCCGTAACAAGGGACACTTTATGTTTGGACAGATCGGGCTTGACTATTTCGTCTCCAATAAGACGACGCTTTCCGCCAGCTATATAAAGGTTCACGGTGAGTTCAAACCTACTGAGGTTTCGCAGATCCAGACCGACAGCGTGCTTTCGGCCGCAACCAAAACGAATTACTCTTCCCGCTATACGAACTCCGATCGCGTTTTTGATGTCAATGGCGCACAGGTTGGTATGAAGCACCTCTTTGCAAAACAAGGACATGAGTGGACAGCGGATGGTTCGTACTTCGGCGTCAATGGAAACTCTTCTTCCATTTACACGACCGATTACTATGCCGGCCAGCCGGGAAGCGCTATCCTTGGCAACTTCAAGTCCGAGAACACCGGTTTTGCCAAGCCTGCCTTCTGGACGGTCCAGACGGATTATGTTAATCCGCTGACTTCAAAGTTGAAACTGGAAGCGGGTCTGCGCGCCAGCATTCAAAAGCTGAGCAACGACAACAATACCTATACCCTGGATGACGCCGGCAACAAGACGCTGGATTCCCTCGGGACCAGCAACTATAAAAGCACCAATAGCGTCTACGCTGCCTATGCAACGATCACTTCTTCCATTGGAAACTTTGGATACTCCGTCGGTCTGCGTGCAGAAAGCTCGCGCTACACCGGCGATCTGCTGAATAATGGAGAGCACTTCAAGAATACCTATCCGGTAAGCCTCTTCCCGTCCCTGTTCCTGAGCGAAAAGCTTAAACACGACCAGGAACTACAATTCAGCGCTACCCGTAAAGTAAACCGCCCCTCCTTTTTCCAGTTGATTCCATTTACGGACTATTCGGATACGCTGAATATCACCCGCGGTAACCCCAACCTGATCCCCGAGTTCACCAACTCTTTTGAGTTGTCGTATATGAAGACCTTCCCACACAGCAATACCCTGCTGATCTCGGGATATTATAAGTATACTTCGCACCTGATCACCCGTTACCAGGACAGCGGGGTTAACCCGATAGGTAAACCCGTCCTCATCAATACATATGAGAACGCCAACAACGCTTACACCGTCGGCGGTGAAGTGACTTCGATCGATAACATCACCAAGTGGTGGGATATCTCGCTGAACATTAACGTGTATAATTCGCATATCAACACCGATAACCTCAAGCAGCCTTCACAGGAAGCACTGTGGTCCTGGTTTGGAAAGTTCAACAGCAACTTCAAGCTGCCTGCTAAATTCTCCATCCAGCTGACGGCGATCTATCAGTCGAAGACCAACCTTCCCGTGAACCAGAACGCCAATCAGTTCGGGCCTCCCAACTCCAGCACCCAGAGCTCGTCTCAGGGGTATATCAAGCCCTTTTATGGATTTGACATCGCTGTGAAGAAGACATTCCTGAAGAGTGACGCGGCGGCTATCACGCTTACGATGTCTGATATCTTCCGTAATCGCTGGTCTGATCAGTACAGCCAAAGCGCGTACTTCGCACAGGAATATGATCGGCTTAAAGATCCCCAGTTGTTCAGAGCCGTCTTTACCTACCGTTTTGGTAAGATGGACCTGAACCTCTTCAAACGCAAGGATATGAACTCCTCCGGTATGAATGATGCGGGTTCCAGTCTTCAATAAGTAGATCTGTTATACGATAAGGCCCCTCCGTGTGAACGGGGGGCTTTGTTTTTGCATAGCTTTGGGATATGAAAAAAGCGCTGCCCATCCTTGGACTGGTCGCCCTGGTTATCACGATCTTTATCAGTTACCTTTCCAATACGGGTGTTTTTGGAGGGAATACGATGGCAAGCGTGTCTGCCAGATATCATTCCTTGTTTACCCCGGCTCCTTATGCTTTTTCGATCTGGGGACTTATCTATCTTGAGCTGCTGGCTTTTTCCTTTTACCAGATTCGCAGTCTTGCCGGAAATGCCGAAGCTATAGCGCTCGTCGACCGCGTCGGCTGGTGGTTTGTTCTTTCCTCTCTGGCCAACAGCTGCTGGGTGCTGGCCTGGCTATATGACTATACTGGTCTTTCGGTGCTGATCATGGGTTTTCTGTTCTTTTCGCTGATAAAGATCATCCAGCGGACCGATATGGAGCTGACCGATCCGCCATTGAGGACCATCGCTTTTGTCTGGTGGCCCTTTTGTTTTTATTCCGGCTGGATCTCTGTTGCTCTTTTGGCCAATATTGCCGCCTGGCTTGTCAAGATAGGTCCGCCTGCCGCTGCGGCTGCCTCTGATTCCCCGGTTGTTCCCGTATTGTTTATTTTGCTTGCAGCCGTTGTTCATCTTTATATGACCTGGGCCCGTAATATGCGCGAATTTGCGATGGTAGGGGTGTGGGCGCTGATCGCGATCGGCATCGCCAATCACCACGGGTCTGCGCTTGTCCGGGATTCCGCTTTTATCGTTGCCGCTATGCTCTTTTTCAGCAGCAGCTATCACGGCTATAAGAACCGCGCAAAAGGGCCGTTCCGCCGGCGCACGGCGTAAGTTGCCGGCGGCAGCAGACCATTTATTTTCCTAATAATGTTTTTAGTTGATTGCAATCCAGCTTATCCTGTAACTGCCTGTCCAGATCGGCAGCCTGCGTCGTATTGGGATGATAAGCCAGGCTCACCAAAAAGAACTGCGCTTTTTCTTCGCTTACTGCCAGGTTGAAATAGGCGGGATTCATCTTAACCAGCACGTTATCATTCTTGCCGTCTTCAAAATCCAGGAAGTCAGTAGCAGCCACCGATACCACCGCCGGCTTATCGCCGTCTTCTTTGGTCAGGTTGTGCAGCATGCGATCAATCATGTGAGCAGTCGTATCTACAGATGCCGTTTCGTGATCGGCGGCTTCTTTGAAATAATCTTCATCAGACTTGTATTGTGAGTTGAACTGACGCATCCGGAACTCCAGCTCAGCGCCCGAATACTGTGCGCATAGTTGACCGATCAGCGCCTTTTTTTCCGCTGCC
>JAATGQ010000223.1 GCA_015654595.1 Chitinophagales bacterium
AGACTCATACCCCCCCATCCCGATAAAATAACAGAGACAACAAAAAAATATTCTCCACCCCAACCGCCTGTTACTGACCACCGCCGTCAACGCTCCGATACCAAAAAGCGCCGCCGACAAAGAAGCCCTCCCAAGCCCCCATACCACACACTCATTATGAAAAGGATAACACAGAAAAAGCAGCGAAGCCAAAAACGCAAACCGCCACTGTATCTCCTCATCTTTCGTCCACTTCCAAAGCCAGCAACAGCGGAAAAACAGAAAGGCACAAGCCGCATGCATCAATACGCTCAGCACATAATATCCGAAAGGATTAAATCCCCCCAGCAGATAGCTGAAATAAAGCGTGATATCCGATAGCGGACGAAAAAAGTCTTTTATGAAAATAACATGCTCGAGCCCCACCCGCCGCATCACCAGGAAATCATCGGCAGCAAACTGGCGGCCCAGTATAGGCCAGTACAGCAAAAAAGCGCCCAGGCAAAGGACCAGCGGCACAAACCAGGGACGACGATAAGTTTTCACCATGGGTGTTCAAGATCGGCTTTGGTATAAGTATGATTTCGATCCTTCCAGTAATTACCGCCCCGTTTCATACGCACCGTCTGCTTCCCCATCACGCGGGATATAAGCGCCATAGGCAGCAGCACCACCACATAAACGATGGTCAGCAGCACCTTACCCGAAACCGCCCCCATTAACAGTGACAGCTTTGTCCAGAACCAATGGATAGCAGTGGCAACGACAGGGAACAACAAACCAGCCAGCCCGATCACCAGGGCCGCAGCCAGCAAGCCATTCCAACGCTTCACCCAATACAGGAACACCAGTCCCAGTACAATGACGAGCAGCGTTTCCGTCTTCTTTGATTTATCCATGAGAGACCTAAAAAAGGGTATAAATAAAGGGCGCCAGCGCAGAACCGCCGCCAAAAACAAGCAGCAGCCCCAACAAAATGAGGACAATTATGATTGGCGCAAGCCACCACTTCTTTCGCACTTTCAGGAAGTTCCAGAGATCTTTCAGAAAATCCATCGCAACCAGTTTTTTCTAATGTCCTGCAATATAATCCCTTTTACTAAAAATAAAGTTCCCCATGACCAGGTAGTCCATCTCCGTCTTTTCGAAACACCGAAACGCATCATCAGGCGTATTCACGATCGGCTCGTCCTTTACATTAAAACTCGTGTTGATCAATACACCATAACCCGTACGCTCACGGAAAGCCTCTAACAAGCGATAAAACAAAGGCGAGACAGTCTTATCAACCGTTTGGATCCGGGCGGAATAGTCCACATGCGTCACCGCCGGCAAGTCACTCCGACGGAAATAAAGCTTTTCCTTCCAATTCCGCTGAGCATAGTCAGAAGGCAATGGCGAACGCCGTGCAGCGGCAATAGGCCTGACAAACAGCATATAAGGCGAATCGCCCGAAAACTCAAAGTACTCCGAGAGGTCTTCCCGCAAGCACGCTGGCGCCAACGGCCGAAAACTTTCCCTCCCCTTGATCTTCAAATTCAACCTTCTTTGCATCTCCTCACTCCGCGCATCCGCCAATATGCTCCTGGCCCCCAAAGCCCTTGGCCCAAACTCCGCCCTCCCCTGAAACCAACCCACCACATTGCCGGCATCGATCAACTTCGCCACCTCCGCCACCAAGGCCCCTTCATCCTCCATCTTCCGAAAAGAGGCCCCATACCTCCGCGCCACCGGCAAAATATCCACCTCCCCAAATTCCGGCCCCAGGCGAGCCCCCTTCATCGCATCCGGAAACGCCAACGTCCGGGCCTGACCAAAATAAATATGCGCCGCCGCATAAGCAGCTCCCAGCGCCCCGCCAGCATCACCCGCCGCAGGCTGAACAAAGACATTCTTAAAGATCTCCGCTTCATACAGCTTTCCGTTAGCCACACAATTCAACGCCACACCACCCGCCAGGCAGAGGTTTTCCGAGCCCGTTAGTCGCCTGGCCTCCCTGGCCAGAAGCAACACGATCCTCTCCGTCACCAACTGCACCGCCAACGCCATATCACAATAACGCTGCTCCAACGGTCCATCCGCCGCACGACGCGGAAACCCAAACAAACCCTCCCAGGCACGGTCATTGACCATCCGATCACCCGTCGCATAACTAAAAAACTCCTGGTCTAAAAAAATCCCCCCATCTTCCTTTATATCCACCAACCTGGAAATAATAATGTCCACCATCCTCTGACACTCCACACTGTCGCGGTTCCCATAAGGAGCAAGCCCCATCAGCTTATATTCCCCGCTATTGACGGCAAACCCACAATAATAGGTAAACGCTGAATACAGCAGTCCCAACGAATGCGGGAAATCCAGCTCCTTCAAAACCGTGATCTTTTCCCCCTCACCCTTTGCAATAGAGATCGTCGCCCATTCCCCAACGCCGTCCAGCGTGAGGATTGCTGCCTCCGAAAAAGGCGAAGGATAAAAAGCGCTTGCCGCATGCGAAAGATGATGCTCCGGAAAAAGCAATAAAGGCTTTTTCTTAGAGCCACCTCCAGCCGCGCCATCCCCACGCCCCGCAGCGGCCTTATCAGCGCAGCGGCCGCCCATATCGGCAGCAATCTTGCCCAGCTCCTTATAAAGCAACTTCTTTAAAAACAACTTCTCCTTTATCCAAACCGGCATCGCCAGCAAGAACGAACGAAGCCCCCTCGGGGCAAAAGCATAATACGTCTCCAGCAGCCTCTCAAACTTTAAAAACGGCTTATCATAAAACACCACCGCATCCAGCTCATCCATCGAAACACCCGAATAATGCAGACAAAACCGGATAGCCTCCGCCGGAAAAGCAGCGTCATTCTTTATCCGCGAGAATCGCTCCTCCTGCGCGGCAGCAACCACCTCTCCATCCACCAGGATAGCCGCGGCTGAGTCATGATAAAAGGCAGAGATTCCGAGAATTTTCATGGCGCTAAAATTACAGATCGGCAGTCATACGCTGCGATTATTTGCGACGGTACGCCGGAAATTTCGTTTCCAACACCGGCAATAACGCAGAATCCACGATGGACGCTACTTCCTCCGCTCCCGCATTGGTAAAATGAGACATATCGTAAAAATAAAGACTGTTCTTTGGCATCCTGTGAGCAAGGTCGATCACCGGCAACCCCTTCCGGGCACACATTTCCCGGACTACAGCATTATATTGTTCCAGCATCTGCCAGATCAACCGGCCATTCATCGCCGTGTCCTGCACATCCGTAGGATAAAGCTCCAGGTCAGCGCCCGTCACCGGATCCCGCCCAATGCCATAAAGATTTGGCTGGGTAATAAACACCGGCAGTATCCCCCACGCCGTACAAGTATCCGCCAGTTGCTCAAGCCGGGTGCGGTAAGCAGCAAGATAAGGCGCCTGCAGCGAAAGCCGACGCCTCATCACATCCTCCGTCAACGGACGACGATGCAAACTATCCGGCAGATCAAGCACCGCCGTAGTATTGTTGAACTTCTGCGCCCGCCAGCCTCTTACCAGGTTCAGCGCCAGGTTCAACACCTCGCTGTTCTCGAAGATATAATGACGCCAGTCCGGGACCGCGCCGCGCGTATTCATCTTGTCGTGAAAGGTTGGAGCAGGATTCTCTACGTCGTTGATACCCGTCAGAAAAACGACAACCGACGGATGCAGCCGCTTGATATGCCCATTGAGCAAAACGATATGCCCATACGTCGAATGCCCGTCCAATCCCGCATTGTTCAGCCAGCTGCAGCAAAAACTGTCTGATATCTTCTTGCCCAGCAGATAAGGCCAGGTCCTGTCGTCGTTGAGAAAATGACACTCCGTGGTGCTGCCTCCAATCGTAATGATCTTTAGCAACGCGGCGCCTGCATCTGGCTTATCGGCAACCGGCCTTCCCGCCTCCGAACCTGAGGCAACAACTCTCCCCTCCCCCGCACCAGCAGCAACCGCCCCCCGCTTTCCCGCCTCACCTGCCGGCAGCTCCGGCCCGCGCAGTCCCAGACTATTCCGCGTATTCACAATCACCGGATCCAGCCTCGGATTAATTTTATTCGTAATCGTGATCTGCTGATTGACCGGCAGCACGATCTTATCCCCTTTCAGTCTTAAATGAAAAGGATTATATATCCGCAATCCCACTTCCAGCAAAATGAACACAATAACAAAGAGGTAGACTATATAGCCTACCCCTTTGATGATACATTTTCGTCTCCCCTCTTTTTTACTCATCCCTCATATTTATTTTCCCATCAGGTACATTTTACCATACCCGTTGACAAAGAATTTATCGGTATTATCACCCGTGGCCGTATACTTATCCAGCGACTTACCGTTGAGATTCGTCACCACGTGATACAAATATACGCCATTGGCAAGACGGTTGCCGTATTGGTCTGTGCCGTTCCATTTTCCTTCCGTGATATTCCTTCCCACATGCAGCGGCCCCAGCTCTTCCTTCGTGATCTCTCTTACGATATGACCCGTAATAGTCAGGATCTGGATCTTGATATTCTGCGGCACCGTACTGCCCGTGATCGTAAAGACAAAGGCTGTAGAGGTCGTAAAGGGGTTAGGATAGTTCAGCATATTCGAAATCATCGCCTTATTGATGATCTTGAACGCCACCCTGTAAGGTGTAGTCCCCGCCGTATTGCCCAGCTCGTCCTTACCCGACACGATCAGCGTGTACGTATCGCCATCTGCGTTATACTGCTTTGTAAAGGCCGGCGTGAAATCCACCGTGGCCACATTATTGCTTGCGCTCGTAGCCGGCGTAAACCGAAGGGTATCGCTGTTGAAACCAAACGAATGCAAGCTGCCATCCGGATACTGCACCTGCACCTTTATCAGCGAAGTGTCCGTCAATAGCAGGTACTGCGACTGGCTGGTCAGTTTTATCTGGATGTGCGGCTTCGCCGAGACGATATCATCGTTGAGGATATGTACGTTGTCAAAGGTCACATCCAGCGTCGGATTTCTGCTGTCGCCCTTCACATAAAACGTCTTATACAAGAAGTTATTAAACGTATACTGCTCCGGCTGGGCATAGTTGGGATTGAAATCAACATACAAAGTATTGGCGCCGGTAAATGCTTTCGTGTCCAATTGATAATCCACTATCACTGTATCGCCGCTGACCAGGGTCTTCCTCCTCGGGATCGTGATCGTATGCATCACATTGCTCCGGTCCAGGATATACATTTTGACACTCATCGTACTGTCGAAATTATACGGACTTATATTCTTGAACGCGATCTCAAACTCCATCGGCTGCCCCAGCACCACCGTATCCGGCGCCTTCAACACCAGGTTCGGAGCCAGCGCGCCTTCCGCAACCGGCGTATAATTCGCCCGCCAATAATCCAGCTGATACGGCTTTGCGTGTACCGAATCCGTCGTCGTCATTTTGAACTTCAGATACGGATACTTGTTTGGATCGGTCGCCGATATATCATAGTCCTGGGTCGTTCGGTTCAGCTGGTACAGCGTTGTAGCATTGCCCAGCGTATCGACACCCAGGATCTGTACCCCGACAGTATCAGTTACCGGGTTGGAAAGACTATGCCCGCGCCAGTGCACCATTCCCCACTTCTTAGCAGGTCCGATCTGCGGCGAAGTCACCATACCCGTATAGTTCAGACCGGTGATATTCGCAGAAAGCGTGATCCGTTCACTTGGCTGAGACGTCCAGTTATAAACGGGCGTAAAAGTATTGTCGTTCTTCTTATAGATCATCTCCCAGGCATGGATCGAATTGAGTGAATCGATCTGCACCAGCCCAGCATTTATCAGGTAGTGATACAAAGACTTGTTATGTCCATAATAAGTCGTATCCCCTTCCCAGGTCTTGGGGAAGCCATTGGGATCGTCATAGTCCGTTGTCCGGATCGTAACGACATATCCGTCGGGAATGCTATCCATAAACCGCATGATCATATAACGGCTCTGCTGAGTCATATACGAGAACTCGAAATTCCAGTTCGTCTCCCCCGGTTTACAATTCGCCGATCCGCTGCCGCTGAGATAGAGGTTATTACCATTGGCATCGGTGTTTAGCCAGGCCTTATACGTGATGGGATTGATGACGTTAAAGATGAGCGACTGGCCGACACAGGCAGACATGATATACGTGCTTCCGTCGATCCCCGTCGCAAAGTCGCCGTCCGTAATATTTTGAGTAAACTCGTAAACGCAATTCCTCAGATAAACATTATGCGTCGTATTCGTAAAGGCCCATTGTCTGTTGGCAGTCATGGTGATGCTGTCCGTCTGCGAATCCATGTGCTGGAAATAGTGCGACTGATTAAAGCCCACCGTGCTGTGCGCGGGATCAATATAGATAAAGGAAGCGTTCCCCCAGGAGGTAGCTGCATTGCCGGACGCCTGCGGAGCGACACGCCAGTAATAAACGACGCTGTCCATATACGTGATCCCCGGGTCCAGTTCCAGCTCGCCGCCAATCGAATTCACCGTCTTAGAAACCATTATCGGCGAATTGAAATTACGGCTGGTATCGATCTGGAAGGTATACGTCTGGAGAGTAGCCAATGCATTGGCAGTAGACGCGATCAGCTTGGAAGTTGGGGTGTTGATGATCGCATAGTTATACGGATAGACCGGCGTTGCTCCATCCTGGTAGATAAACACATCCGCAGTATACGTATTATTGGCGTAAGTCACCTCGGGGATCGTCTGACCCGGGTCGACCGAGATCGTGATCTTATTGTCTCCCTTGTCACGGGTAGCGATGATGGGAACCTGTATATCGATCGAATCCGCATAACGGATACCCCTGATCTTCTTATTCAGCAGCATCGTCGAAGTCCCATCGGGATAAGTACGCTTTACCTGTACCACCACCGAGTCGTTGACGGCCTTACCAAGGTTAAAGATCTTTGCTTTAACCTCGAAAGAAGTATTGCTGACCGAAACGAAGCTGGGGTTGATCACCACCTGTGAAGCCTCGATATCATAATCCGTCGGCAGTTGATTCAGCTTTAACGCCGGGTCTCCATGCGTCGTCATCTCTTCAGCATGAAGCCGGGAGAAATAGTCGTTTGGTGCAACGTTCATCAGGTTTTGCAACGCATCCTTCTGCAGGATGCCCAGCGGCTTACCATAGTCCGAACGGTCCATATAATTATACAAGCCGTAAAGCAGGATATTCAGATAATTGACGATCCCATAGTGCGTACTGGCGACAAAGGCGATCGCTCCCCTTTCCTTTGCCAGCACGTAGGTTTCAGACAGGGTCTCGTCCGCCCCGCCGGGACGCGCCGCATCATAGACAAAAAAGTCTCCCGCATCGCAGCCATTCGCAAACCAGACCGCATACTTGCCCTGGTTATCGTAATCCTGCGGGTTATCCAGGTTATAGCCCAGCGTCGAGTTGGAAGAGTGACCAAAATAACAAAGCATTCCAAACCCCTGCGCAAAAAGAGTAGATATGATATTGGCAGGAACCGAACTGACCGCGCTGGCGTTACCATCACAAAACTGGTTGATGTTAGCCCCATACAATGTATCCGATATGATGGAGGCATAAGAGGTCATATAGTTACAAAGGATGGTACCCAGATAGGCCTCACTTGCCCCGGTCAGGTGTACCACACTCTTCATCCACAGCCTGCCGTCGATCGTGCTGGGAGAAGTGGTCTGCGCAAGGTCGTACTCTTTTATCTTTTCCAGGTAGTCTTCGATCTCAGCACCCGAGGTAACGGAAAGTCTGCCGATAGGCGTGATCGGTACCGCATCCACCCCATTTGCAGCCGAGAGCTTATTATCCGACGCGGGATTACCAAAGGTTGGAACCATGTTCATAACATCGGCCATAGGGTCATGGTTCTGCTCGCCATTGGCATAATAGTCGGTATACAAACACCCGTGACCGATCAGGAACACGAACTGGGGTTTCGTCGTAAACTTGGCCCGGGCATACTTCAGAAAGTTTTGGATGGCCAGCGGATGCTTCTTGATCCCATAGCCGAACTGATCGACCAGCTCATTGATATCATAATACTGGGCATCCCAGCTGCCGCCGGAGGCGCTGCTGCGATAGGCCTTATAATCCGCAACAGGATTATTGCCGCTCGTACCGGTGTACAACAGCGGATTGGAGATGATAAGATAATTCCCCTGGTTGGCGGTGAGCGTAAGATTCTGGAAGTTCTTCTGGGTCAGCGATGTGACATTGGTGATCGTTCCTTCATTGACCAGCACATAATTCGATGTCTGGGTTGTCCCCGGCAATGCAAAGGAAACCGTGCTGCCCGATACGACGCCGCTAAAGCGAAGACCATTGGTCATATCGTACAGGACTGGTGTGACGCCGGAGGCGATCGAAAAATTCGTGATATTCAGCAGATAACCCGAAGCCTTGGCCGCAAGAGAAAATGGAAAGCTTGCCTTGCCGCCGAAATTGAACTGACGCGGATAATTTATCTCATAGTAAGAGGCGACCATCCGATCGGAGGCGTTGGTACTGTTATTGATAAAGCTGAGCGTAGCAGTGTTGCCGGAGATGAGGCTCAGCGGGAATGACCTGGTCGTTTTCCAATCCGCAAAGCTGTTCATCGTCGAGTCCGCTACAACCGTCCCGTTGATCGTGACCTGGCAGGTTCGCGAATTATCCGCCTGCCCATCCAGACCAAACGTTATCGTTGTGCCGGGTCCGCCGGTATAAACAGCCAGGTTGGTCTGTTGGTCCCCATAAGGATTGCCCGGATAGATCGATTGGGAACCCCACCATTCACCGATATCATAAGAAGAAGAATATACATATTCGCCTACTACCTGCGCAAAGCCAGGATTTACGTTGAGGTGATAGTAACTGCCCGTTGTATACATAAAATACGGCTCGGGTGTCAGTGTGCTGCTGGCTACGTTGTTGGCCGTGTTTTCGTAATGAAAGGCGTTCCCTGAGGTGTTGACCGTAAGAAAATAGGTCGCGGTATCCGATTCCAGGCTCCAGTGCTGCGTATGCTGATAGGCAGCGCTGCGGTACAACGGAGCGTCGGGCACCCCGTCATTCATCTGTCCCCAGAACTCGATATAGTCACCTGATCCAAGGGTTTGCCCGCTGGCGGCCGTCACATAGATAGGAACTTCCTGTCCGTTACGAAAGAGCTGAAAGTTGTCCGATATGACACTGCCCATACCAGCGCCAGCCAGGACAGATGCGGGGATACGGTAAAGACCCGTAGATCCCACCTTAAACTTGTAATAGGTCTTACTATAGTCGATCCACTCATTATAATAGGACTGAGCGGAAAGGCCCAAACTCATTAGCAGAAAGGCCAGAGTAAATAATTTTTTCATACGATTCATTTTTTCATGCTGGTCGACAGCCAGGTTATCTTCCTTGGGGCTTCTTCTTATCCTTTCGCTTCAGGTCGACTCTTAATGAAAATACATGGGTATATAATGGATACGATTGGTTTGCGAGATTGACGAAAGCGTAATCGATCTGCACGTCCCCCACTTTAAAACCAGCGCCTACGCTGGGCTGGTAGATCCATATCTTTCTTTGGTTGAGCGTGTCCTTGTCATCCAGCGCCTTCTGGAAATTGTTGATGCCGCCGCGGACAAAGAACACGTTCTTATAGTTCAATTCGAGACCCAGTCTGGGGTCTATACTCACCGGGTTCGTGCTGATGACCGTATTACGCCGGCCGTCAAAGGTGACATCGAGATCGGCTTCGGCCAACAGGCTTATTTTCGAATTGAACTTAAAATTATAGGAACCGCCGACCAGCAATTGGGGCGCCGTCAATTCCGTCGATTTCGTGGGAACTTCGTTCTGGGTCTCGTAAAACACTTCGCGGATCTGCTCATCGAGGCTATAGGACCAGGCGTTGAAGGTGGTGGTGACGTCTTTGGCGACGATACCCAGTTTGTAATTTTTGCCGATGATCTGTGTGGCTACATCAAAGCCAAACCCCCAGGCAGTGGCAAAATCACCCGCCTTCCGGTAGATGATCTTGGCGTTACCGCCGAAGTTGATCTGCTGACCGCCGGCCAGTTTTTCTCGTTGAGCCAGCGAGATCAGGAAGGCGTAGTCCGCGGAAGAAAAGGTGGTGATATTGTCGAAGTTGACCGTACCGTCGGGCTGAACCAGAAATATCGTGTTGGGAATGTCGTCGACGGCAAAACGCAGCAGCGTTAGGCCGAGCGTCCGCTTGTCGTCTTTCAGGGGAAGCACCAGGCTCGCAAAATCATATTTGCCGATGCCGGCGTAATATTCTGCGTGCATCAACGCCAGCTGCGGCTCCGTCCGGATATTGGCCAAAGCGGCAGGGTTCCAGTAGCCCGCAGTGGCATCGTTGACAGATGCTACCTGGGCGCTTGCCATGCCAAGCCCCCTGGCGCCTGCGCCGATGTTCAGGAACTCATTTGAATACTTTGTAAACTGGGCAAAAACAGACAGATTGAGAAGGGATCCGGTCACGATCAACAAAAAAGAGTAGACTATGGTCTTACTCCACATTCTTTTCAGCATAAGCCAACTGTTAGTGTATTTAAGCGGAAGGCTTTCCAGGGGTCGGATCATTGAATTGTATCTTATCGGAATTTCCGAAAAATAGGTTTTAAATAGCATGGATCCATAGAATTATGCAAAAAAGTCTTCTGACATGACCGTCAGGCTTTTCCGCTATCCCGGCTCCTTCTTGGACTTCCTGGTATAACGGGCTTTTAATCATAATATTGTATGTCCCAGCCAGTATCCGTCCGCCTCCCAGCCCTTTTCGCCTCTCCCTTTTCGGACTCCGGTCCCAAAAGCGCAAATCGCGTGTACCCCGCCCCCATTCTCGCCGCTCCCTTCTCTGGTACCTACCCGTCCGCATTCCGACCCGCCATTAACCCCGATTGTCGTCGCCTCACTCCCGCCCGATCGCCTCCCCGCATTCCTGCCGCAGCTTTACGCCGCCCGCTCCCTCGTCCCATCCAAAAAATCCCCGGGAATCCGTATTTTCGCGCCCTAAAATAACAACCCGAGTGAACCTCATAGAAGAACTTAAATGGCGCGGCATGATCCAGGACATCATGCCCGGAACCGAAGAGCAGCTGTCAAAGGAAATGACCTCCGCCTATATCGGCTTTGACCCCACTTCAGACAGCCTCCACATCGGCAGCCTCGTCCCCATCCTTCTGCTGGTTCACCTCCAGAAAGCCGGCCACAAACCCGTCGCCCTCGTCGGCGGCGCCACCGGAATGGTGGGCGATCCCAGCGGAAAAAGTGAAGAACGCAACCTGCTCAGCGAAGAAACGCTTGCGCACAACCTCGCCGGCGTTAAGAGACAGCTGGAAAAATTCCTCAACTTCGACCCGGCTCTGCCCAATCCGGCAGAGATGGTCAACAACTACGACTGGTTTAAAGAGTTCCGCTTCCTCGATTTCATCCGCGACGTAGGCAAACATATCACCGTCAATTATATGTCCGCCAAAGATTCCGTGAAAAAAAGACTCGAAGGCGAGAATGGGATGAGTTTTACGGAATTCACCTACCAGCTGGTCCAGGGATATGACTTTTACTGGTTGTACCACAACAAGAACTGCAAACTCCAGATGGGAGGCAGCGATCAATGGGGCAATATCACCACCGGTACAGAGCTGATCCGTCGCAAAGGCGGCGGCGAGGCATTTGCCTTTACCTGCCCCTTGCTGACAAAAGCCGATGGCGGAAAATTCGGCAAGACCGAAAAAGGCAATGTATGGCTCGACCCAGCCAAAACCTCGCCCTACGATTTCTATCAATTCTGGCTCCGGGCTTCCGATTCGGATGCGGAAAAATGGATCAGGATCTTCACCTTCCTTTCAAAGGACGAAATCCACCAGCTGATCACCGACCACCAGGCCAACCCTGGCGCACAGGCCCTGCAGAAGACCCTGGCCAAAGAGATCACCATTTTCGTACACGGTCAAAAAGAATACGACACGATCGTCAATGCCGCAAAGGGATTGTATGGCGGCAATCCGCTCGAATACATCAATTCGACAGATGACCAGACCCTGGAGAATGGTTCCATTCCCTTTTCTACCTATAACGGCGCCTTCCCCATCGATGTCGTCACCTTTCTGGCAGAGAGCGCCAGCTTCTTTGCAAGCAAGGGCGAAGCCCGCAAGCTCGTTCAGGGCGGCGGCGTCAGCATCAATGAAACAAAAGTCGCCGACCCAAAACTGGAGATCGACGACAACCAGCTGTTAAAAGGAAAATACATTCTGATCAGGAAAGGAAAGAACTTCCATCTCGTCAGGATCAACAAATAAAAAACCTCGCGGCACTTATTAACCAGGCGCCGCGAGGTTCATTCAGCCGGACGCTCCCAGCCTCCGGCTTTTTTATTTAACCCAACAGCGCCGGGCTCTGCCGATAAGTCTTCAGAATAAACTCTCCAAACAGCGTATTCGCCCATGCAAACCAGGGACGGCTAAACTTCGTCACGTCATCCTTATGGAAAGACTCATGCATAAACCCTTTTCCCGCATGGCTATGCTGCAGCAGCCTGATACAGGCAGCAATCTCCTGGCTGTCATGGCTCGTTAATCCTCGGATGATGATACTGATCGGCCAGATCATGTCGATACCCACATGCGGACCGCCGATACCCTCGCCGGCTTTGCCTTTAAAAAAGAAGGGATTGGAATCGCTGAGCACCATCCGGCGCGTGTTTTGATAGACCGTGTAGCCCTTTTTCTCCGGATGCAGCACGGACAGGTCGCCGATATAATGCGTAGACTGGAGATAGGGCAGAGCCAGCAGGCTGGGCACGTTGGCGTCATCCATAAACGTATGGTTGCCAAATCCGTCTACTTCATAGGCAAACACCTCTCCATAGACCGGGTGGTTGACGACAGCATGTTCTGCCAGCGCTGTGCTCAGTTCTGTTTCCAGCGAGAACGCAAGACCGTCAAGGTCTTTGCCGATGGAAAGCGTTTGGAAGATATGACGAAGATTCCTGATGGAGCTCAGCGCAAACAGATTAGACGGGATCAAAAAAGGATATACCGTAGCATCATCACTCGGTCTGAACATCGAATGGATCAGCCCCACTTTCTTCGTCGGGAACCCATATCCATGCATCGGCAGCGTATCCGTAGCAAACTCCGTCCTGCGCTGGAAATGGTAGGGGCCGGGATTGTCCTTACGTTGTTGAACACGAAAAGTCTCGAGGACAACCTTCATCGCAGCAAGCCATTCCGCATCAAAGATGGAGGCGTCACCGGTAACGTCCCAATAACCCGTAGCCAGGCGAATGGGATAGCAGAGGCTGTCGATCTCGTATTTGCGTTCATGAACGCCCGGTTTCATATCCGTGAGATCAGACTTCCATTCACTGATCTTGTTAGGGTCTTTGTAGAAGGCATTTGCATAGGGGTCCAGCTGGATATAGCGGGACTGACGACGGATAACGCCACGGATCAGCTGCTGCAACTCCTTGTCTTCTTTGGCCAGCGTTACATAAGGCCAGACCTGTGCGCTGCTGTCTCTCATCCACATCGCGTCGATATCGCCTGTGATGACATAGGTGTCGGGCTTACCGTCAACGATGGAAAAATCAACTGTAGTATCGAGTGTGTTGGGATAACAATTTTCAAAAAGCCAGCCCACTTCTTTATTACCGGCGCCAGCGCGTACTTCACGAATAACTTTCTCTACCGTGTGGCTCTTGAACTTGCGTTTGGCTTCGTCGATCCGGACGACGGGAAACCCGTCTGTGCCGATAATAGGATTCTCATTGGCAAAGAGGCCATTGGTCCTGGCCTTGTCAGCAAACCCGTTGGAAGCAATCGTATGACCAGCTGCCAGCATGCCGGCGCCAGCCAATACACCTTGTTGAATAAACTTTCTGCGTTGCATACAAAGTAAGATGGTGAACGCGCAAACTAAGGTTTTTTTAGTTTAGCACCTCACCCTGCCATGTCTTGCGGAAAATAAAGTAGGCCGCGATACCACAGGCAGTGAGCCCAAGCCCAAAGAAGGCTGCCTGGCCAGTGGAATACCATTCGAAAAGCCAGATGGCGACCGACAAGATAACGGGCAGCGGATAAAGCCACATTTTGAAAGGAAGATGGGCCGTTCCGCGTCGACGTCTTAGCAGTACTACTCCGATGGCTTGGGCCACAAACTGGACGAGGATCCGCATGGCCAGTATACCGCTGATCGCCTCACCCAGCCGCAGCAGCACACTGAAGATCAGTCCAAGGCCGCCGACAAACAGCAGGGACACGTAAGGGAATTGTTTGGTCGGATGGATCTTCGCAAAAAACGGGAAGAAATTCCCATCTGCTGCAGCCGCATAAGGCACACGGGAATATCCCAATATGACCGCAAACAGCGAAGCGAAAGCTATCCACAGCACCAGTACCGTCGCCAGCTGGGCGACATGATGACCATAGATCCGTTCGATAAAAAGCGATACAGCAAATTTAGACTGCATTGCTTCCTGCCAGGGAACGACCCCGACGATGCTAAGGTTCATCGCCAGGTAGAGGATGGCGATACAAATGATGGAGATAAAAATGCTCCTTGGAATATTGCGGCCCGGGTTGCGAATTTCTCCGCCAAGGTGGCACACATTATAATAGCCGAGATAGCTATAGATCGTTTTAACCGAGGCTTGTCCCGCGACTACGGCGAAGGAGAGACTGAATAGCGATTCGTTGCCTTCCGGGATAAAAGAATACGGGACCGTACGATGCGTAAAGCCGCTGATGATGATCCAGAGGATCGTGATGATGACACCAACCCACAGAAAGACCGCCATTTTTCCGACCTCCTTTATGTCGCGGAACAGCAGCAGCGTAATCAAAACAACGACTCCCGCCGATACCCCTTTCTCCCCCCAGGTCCCCAGCGGAACAAGATACCCAAACGTCTGCGAGAAACCTATCGCCCCCGACGCCACAACCAACGAAGACATCATACAAGTCTGCCAAACGAACAAAAAAGACATAAGCGGCCCACCCTTCTTTCCATACGCCTCTTTCAAAAAATTATAGCTCCCGCCTGCCAGCGGAAAGGCCGCCCCCAGCTCACTCCAGATCATCCCGTCGATCAACGCAGTGATCGCGCCAAAGATCCATGCCCACAAAAAAAGATGGCTGCCAACAGTCCTCATCACGATTGACATCATCACAAAAGGACCAATGCCAACCATATCGATCATATTGATAGAGGTGGCCTGTAATAACGAAATTTCACGCTTCATGTAACAATAGTAGGGGTTGTTTTCATAGTACCTTTCAATCGCCGGTCTCATGCCGCCATCCCACCCTCCTCCATCTGCCCCATTCCAGGGCACGCCGCTATGCCTTACGGGCGAACTCCGTGATAGCCACAATCAGCCGGTCCAGGTCCTTCGTCGTCGTATACACATTGGGAGTGACCCGCAGTCCATGTATCTTCTCCCAGTTTATAGCCGTCGTATGGATCCTGTACTGCCCAAACAAAAAATCGTCTAAATCGTTCGTTGTCTTGCCTTCTATCCCTACAACTGCCAGCGCGCAGGAATATCCCGGCTTCAGAGACGTATACAACTTGACTTTCGGTATATCCTTTACCGCGCTTGCCCAATAATTCTTCAGGTAAAAGAGACGTTGTTCTTTTCGTTCAGCGCCGATCATCTCATAAAATTTGATGGCCTGCCCAATCGCTTCCTCGATAAAGAATGGTCTCGTGCCCAGGTTCTCGAACTTGCGGATATTGGTGTCTTTAGGATCGGGGGCAGCAAAAAGCGGATAGATCGAGCCGATTTTTTCTTTCTTTACGTACAACATGCCCGTGCCGATACAGGCTGTAAGCCATTTGTGAAGGCTGGTGCCAAAATAATCGGCGCCCAGTTCCGGGATCGTATACTTGAGATGCGCAAAGCTGTGAGCGCCGTCGATCAGCACTTCAATGCCGCGGGCATGTGCCGCGTCGGCTATCTTGCGGGCGGGTACGATCTGGCCCGTCCAGTTGAATACATGCGTGATATGGACCAGCTTTGTTTTGGAGGTGAAAGCCTTTGTATACTGCGCTGTCATATAAGCATCGTCTTCGCTGGGCAGGTCGAGGTCGACCCAAACGATTTTGATCCCATCCCTCACTTCCCTTTGCTTCCATGCATTCACACAATTAGGGTAATCGTACTTGCAAAGCACCACTTCATCGCCGGCCTTTAAAGGCAAACCGAAGATGACCGTTTCCAGCGCTTCAGAGGCATTGCGCTGCATCGCGATCTCTTCAGGGTCGCATCCTGAGATACGGGCCAGATCCTTGCGGAGCGGTTCCCTGCCTTGGTCCAGGATACGCCACATATAATAGCTGGGCGCTTCGTTGCACAGGTCCATATAACGTTTTACCGCTTCCTGCACTATCCGGGGAGCTGGCGATACACCGCCGTTGTTGAGGTTGATCAGCTCCGGGGAGGTGGTAAAAGACTCCTGAACATACGCCCAGAAATCTTCGTCTCCGGCCAGATCCTGCGGACTCACCAGCTCCGCGTCCCGTAAAGCCCTATCCAGATTGCGACTCCAGGCAGGCTGGGTCATTGTGGCCAAAAATGCAGTGGCGGAAAAAGCACCCACCTTGTCCAGGAACTTGCGGCGATTGTATGCAGGCATAAGCGTAGTATTGATTGAGCAATTTAAGAAAAAAACCTTACCCGCAGCTGCCCCCGCTATTCGCCGCGCCCCCCTTCACCGTTTCACGCAGCGCTTCCCCTTACTGCCCGTCCACAGCATGCCCGCCACCTCTGTTCTCGCCCCTCCCTCCTTCACAATTTCCCTGTATCTTTACCGCGCATGAAGTATTACATCATCGCGGGCGAAGCCTCCGGCGACCTGCACGGCAGCAATCTGATCAAGGAAATAAAGACTCTCGACACCCAGGCCTCCATTCGTTGCTGGGGTGGCGACCTGATGCAGGCGGCCGGCGCAACCCTCGTCAAGCACTACAAGGACCTCGCATTTATGGGATTTGCCGAGGTGGTGATGAATCTTCGCACCATCTTCCGCAATCTTGACTTCTGCAAAAAAGATATAACCGAATTTGCGCCCGACGCCCTCATTCTGATCGACTATCCCGGCTTCAATATGCGTATTGCCAAGTGGGCGCGCACGCAGGGTTTGCGTATCATATATTATATTTCGCCCCAGGTCTGGGCATGGAAAGAGAACCGCGTCAAACAAATAAAAGAAACCGTCGACAAGATGCTCGTCATCCTGCCGTTCGAGAACGACTTCTATAAAAAATGGAATTATCCCGTTGAGTACGTCGGCCATCCCCTGGCCGAAGTCACGGGTCAGTATCGCGAAAAAGCACAGGCATTGCTTGCCAGCCTGGCGTCGGGCACCACCCCCCAAACGCCAGCGAGCCCTTCCCAAGCTCATCCCGCTCCCGGCACATCCGTCGACAGCGCCATTTCCATAGGCCTTGACGCCGTCATCCAGGCGGCGGGCGGAAAGCCCGTTATCGCCCTTCTACCGGGCAGCCGCAAACAGGAGATCCTTAAAAAGCTGCCGATCATGCTCGAGGTAAGCCGTTCTCTGCCCGACTACCAGTTCGTCGTGGCACAAGCGCCGGGCCAGGACGATGGCTTTTATAAGGAAATCGTCTCCGGCTATCCCAACGTGTCGTCGGTCCGCAACCAAACATACGCGCTGCTGTCCGTTGCCAAAGCAGCCTGCGTCACTTCCGGCACCGCAACCCTCGAAACCGCGCTCTTTGGCGTACCCGAAGTTGTCTGTTACAAAGGGAGCGCCGTCTCTTATCAAATTGCAAAGCGCCTGATCAAAGTCAAATACATTTCCCTGGTCAATCTTATCATGGACAAACTCGTCGTTCACGAGCTGATCCAGGACCAGCTCACCCCAGCCAATCTGCTGCGCGAACTCCAAAGCCTCTTAGCCGATCCCCAGCGCCAGCAACAGCTCCAGGCCGACTACCGCCAGCTCCGCGAACTGCTCAGCCAGGGCGGCCACGCTTCCGCCAATGCAGCCCGCAGCATCGTCACCTGGCTCCACGACCAGGGCGTCGCCTGAAATCCCGCCGCCGAACCGCCCGCCTTTATCCGCGCGTCCCGAATTTTGCGCAGCGCCCCCAATTTAATGTTTGAAAAAAAGCCGGATGATCATAAAAATTATCGCCGCCAGAAACATGAAGATCGAAATACGGTTAATCCCATGCATATACCGCATCCATTGCGTATTCGGCGCATTCGGATCCCGCTTCTTTATATAAAAATATTCCGCTATCTGCCTCCAGAATCCCATAAAAAACAATTGTCCCGCAAACTACACAAATTAACATCCCCAAATTTTCAATTGTTTAATCCAAAATCCTCTATATTTGCACTCCCAAATGCGGCCCCAAGCCCATTTGCCCCTCAGCCAGCTCCCGAGCCGGCTCAATCAAACAACGGGGAATTAGCTCAGTTGGCTAGAGCGCTTGCATGGCA
>JAATGQ010000190.1 GCA_015654595.1 Chitinophagales bacterium
CGAGCCCCAGGCCGGTGCCTGGATATTCGTCGCTGTGCAGACGCTTGAACAAGCCGAAGATCCGATCCGCATACTTCTGATCAAAACCGATTCCCTTGGCGCGGACCGAGACCACCCATTGGCTGCCTTCGCGCTTCGCGGAGATCTCGATGCTGAGCGGTACACCGGTCCGCCGGTATTTGATCGAGTGTTAATGTGGTTGGTCTTCCATCGACAAAGATAGTCGGCGTGCTGTTTCGTAGGGTGACGTTCCCGTCGATGTCGACCTGTACGGAAGGTACGTTCTTCATCACATCGGTTGCGGAGCCGCCTTGTGCAGAGATATCCTTTTCAACATTGTATACTTTACGGTCGACGCCCATCGTAATCAGCGGTTTGGAGGCGGTGACCGTTACCTGTTCGAGGTTTTGGGCGTCTTGTGCGATCTTGATATTGCCGAGGTCTTTGTCGATCGCATTGATCGCCTGTTGTGCATTGGCCAGGCTTTGGCTCGGATCGCCATTGCCGCCGCCGGGTGCGACTGCACCGCCGGCCCCGCCCAATCCTTTCAGATCAAAAGCAACCTTCTGATCGTAGCTGCCGTAACCAATAGCGGTGATGGTGAGACGGAAGTTGCCGAGGATGGGCAGGTTTTCCATACTGAATTCACCGCGTCGTCCGGTGATCATCCCCGAAATAACTGTATCTTTTTTAGCGTGTGTGACGGTGTCGAATTTGCTTTGGATCAGCTGAACGGACGCGCCGTCGACGCCTTTGCCGGTTTTGGCGTCTACAACCTTACCATAAAAATGCCCTATAGAAGGGGCTTGTCCCATTCCTCTCCTCCCTGCGCCGCCGCCCATTGGCGGGATCTGTGCCTGAACTGCCAGTGACAAAGCCGTTATTAAGATCAATAGCCCAAGTTTTCTCATGAGATTTTCAGTATTCGATTTGGGTGCAAAATTCAGGTTAAAAAATTTAGCATTGCACTGAATCTGTACAAACGGCATAAATTAAATATAGAAGGACTAATGCCGGCTAATGCAATCTGAGAGCAGAAAATATCGGGCCAGCATGGGCCGCCCAGGCCGTGTTCGGACGCGGACGGGAAAGGCGGTCGGGAACGCTGCCTTATTTCAACAACAGCGTCATCAGGATCTGTACCACGCCGATCAGGAAGCCAAGTGCGGCACCGATCACTTCGACAAACCGGAACTCTTTGGTAAGGAACTGATTGAGCATCGCTTCGAGCCGGTCGGTAGAAAATTCTGCCACTTTTTCAACGACGATGCGTTCGAGGTCGAGATCGTGTTTCAGGTTGGCGATGTAATTTTTCATGATCACCGGGAACAGCTCTTCCAGCTCTTTCATGAAAACGGTCTTTAGCTGGGTGATGGTCTTATCCCCGATAAACATCGCGATCATGGGCATGGATTCCTTTAGCTTTTCGCGAAGGAAGTGATCGATATGTTCTTCTGCCAGCGGCAGGATCTTTTGTACATTTCCAGGATTGGTGATCTTTTGTTCGATGTCGTCAAAAGAGAGCAGTTCCTGGCCGACGATGTGTCCGAGGCTTTCGGCGATCTGTCTTTGCCGTTTGGGAAAAACCCCATGGAATGTCATACCCAGGATTCGTTTTGGCTGACGGGGATGAAAAAGGAGTTTTAATGCCATCCAGATGGTCAGCCAGTGTATAAAGGCAGAGATAAAGGGGATGGTGTAGAACCACCAGGACAAGTGTGTCATCGGAATGATATTTTGGATGCTGACCGGACCTTGTCCGCCAGCATGCATTTCATTTATAAAAAAGAGGCAATCTATCGGGACGGCCTCCCCCGGCAAAGAATCTCTTTGCCGGACATAATGAAAAAAGACCGTCTACTTTTTATTTTTAGACGGTCTTTTTTGGGTGGATGATGGGGCTCGAACCCACGACCCTCAGAACCACAATCTGATGCTCTAACCAACTGAGCTACAACCACCGGATGAGAGCGCGAAATTAACGTAAAATACATTTCCTCCAAAAACATTTCGCAAAAAAAATGTTGAAGGTTGAAAATCCGCTTGTTCCGTTCATGTAAAATATAGTAAAGTACGTGTTAAAATGGCGCAAATCCGACAACATACCATTACATTTATCGTTATTTTTGGATACCATGTTAAAAGTTTTGAAGTATATGATTAATAAACGAAATCTACCGATCGTCCTGTTGATTTTGGGAGGAGGAGTATTTGTTGCATTCCGTACATTGGGCATCGGAGGTCATCCGCCGACAAAATACGAAAAGATCCTGCACAATGTCGGGGAGATGCTGGAACAGATCCACTACAGTCCTAAAACCATCGACGACAAATTTTCCAAAGAAGTATTTGACAAATACCTGGCTGATGTGGATGTTGAAAAAGACGTGTTTATGCAGTCCGACATCAACGATCTGAAAGGAAAGTATGAAACGAAGTTGGATGACGAGATCCTAGGCACTGCGCCGGTAGCGTTTGTCCCTGCTGCGACAGAAATTTACAAGAAGCGCCTTGCGGAGACGGAAGCGATTTATAAGGATATTCTTTCAAAGCCGTTTGATTTCACAAAGGACGAAGACTTCAACCAGAATTACAATGAATTGAAGTTCCCGGCTTCGGAAGCCGACCGGAAGGAAGCCTGGCGGAAAAGATTGAAATATCTCACCCTCGAACGTTATTCCGATCTGCTGGAGAGCCAGGAGAGCAATAAGAATGCAAAGGACTTCGTCGCCAAAAGCAACGAAACGCTGGAAAAAGAGGCGCGGGACCGGACGTTGAAAATCATGGACCGTATCTACGACCGGCTGAAAGTAAAGGTGACAGACGACGATCGGTTCAATAACTACGTGCAAACCATTGTGCAGTGTATGGATCCGCATACCGATTATTTCCCTCCTGTGGAGAAGAGATATTTTGACGAGCAGATGAGCGGTCACTTCTTTGGTATCGGCGCTTCCCTCAAGGAAGAAGACGGTAATATCACGATTGCATCGCTGGTTGCCGGCAGCCCCGCTCAGAAATCGGGTAAGGTAAACCAGGGGGATGTGATCAGGAAAGTGGCACAGGGCAACCAGGAGCCGATCGATCTGGCCGGTTATTTTGTGGAAGACGCTATAAAGGTTATTCGCGGTACAAAAGGTTCTGAAGTTCGTCTCTGGCTGAAGAAGAAAGACGGTACCACGCAGGTGGTGTCGCTGATCCGCGACGAGATCGTGCAGGATGAACTGACTTTTGCCCGCAGTGCTATCGTCAATTCTCCCAAAGGAAAGATCGGTTATATCTCTCTGCCGGCTTTCTATGCTGACTTCGACAACCCGAAGGGAAATCGTTGCAGCATCGATGTGGCCAAGGAGATCATGAAGCTGAAGGAAGAAAAGGTCGACGGTATCGTACTGGACCTTCGTAATAATGGCGGTGGCTCGCTGTATGACGTCGTTCAGATGGCCGGTTATTTTGTCGAACAAGGTCCCATCGTACAGGTGAGGGACCGCGACGGCAAACCGCAGATCTACCCCGACCATGACAAGAGCGTGTTATGGGATGGTCCTTTTGCCGTAATGGTCAACGAATTGAGCGCTTCCGCTTCCGAGATCTTTGCCGCTGCTATCCAGGATTACCATAGAGGGGTGATCATCGGAAGTACTACCACTTATGGAAAGGGAACGGTGCAACGCAATATCGGTCTGGATAAGAACCTTGGTTTCCTGGACGCTAACAGCGATCTGGGCACGATCAAGCTGACGCTGCAGAAGTTCTATCGTATCAGCGGCGGATCTACCCAATTGAAGGGGGTTTCTTCCGATATCGTATTGCCCGATATCTATCCTGATATCTATGCTTATTCCAAGTTACAGGAAAAGGACAATGCCGACGCGCTGCCCTGGGATGAGATCCAGAAGGCTGACTATACGCCCTGGAAATATGCGTATGACATCAATACTATCCGGAACATGAGTTCGGAGAGAATGAAGAACAATTCTTCCTTTGGTCTGATCCAACAGGATGAAGAGTGGTTGAGCAAGGAGAATGATAAAGTTTATCCGCTTAACCTGCAGAAATACCGCGATGAAGAAAAGCAGATAAAGGCTACGGTAAAGCAGATCGAAAACCTGAGCAAGCTGCCGGCTGGCAGCGAGCTGAAGGTTGGAGCGTTGCCCGAAGATGCGCACAAGTATGATGGAGATACGCTGAAAGCCGATCGTTTCCAGGCCTGGTTGAAGGAAAAACGCACTGATGTGTGGCTTGGGGAGACGGTAAATGTGTTGGATGATATGATTACGCAGAAGAACTTAGTTTATAACAAATAACAAAAAAGGGGGGCCTTGGCCCCCTTTTTCGTTGAAGAACGGCGGGCTCAACCGAGCCCGCCGTTCTTGTTATTTCAGGTAACGTTCTTTCAGGATGGCGATGTGGTGGGCGACGTGACCCGAAACCAGGAACCCGAGCGTAAAGGCGTTCTGGGGGTTGCCGTTGACAGTTCCGACGAAGCGAAGCTGGTCGTCGGATAGCGTATCGAAAAACATTTCGGTGGATGCACGGACTGTTTTGAATTCCTCGAGCAGCTCCTTCCAGCGTTGGTTCTCTCCCCTGGCGGCCATGTTCCAGCTGGCCTCGTCAAAGCCGGGCAGGGAATTGGCGTCTTTCCGGGAGAGGTGGAGCGCTCGGTAGGCGAACACTCTTTCCGTGTCGATAATATGCCTGACCATCTGGCGGATGGTCCATTTGCCTTCGGCATAGCTGTGGTCATATTTCTTGCGGGGAATGCTTTCGAGGAGCTTCCGGAACTGGCGGGTGTTTTCTTTCATTGCCGCGCGGAAGTCATTTTCCTTTATCCGGTCGAGATAGGACTGGTAGTAGTCCTGGAGGATGAGTTCTGATTTTGGGATCATACATAAATATAAAAAAAGCCGGCGACATCTCCGCATGGCCCTGCATTCCAGTCGTGCTTTTCCCATATTGCTTTTCCCATATTGCTTGTATCGGCCAGTCTTTGCTTTTCCGCAGGGGCTGAATTTCCCGTTTTGGGTTCCCCGCATTGCCTGCCGTGCATATACGCCTCGGCGCCGGTGGACGCGAATGGCGCCGGGCAATTGAATAATGATGGGCAGGAGCAGGTCTGTGCAGTGGAAGGCTGGCTTTTGCGACGCGCCCAAAGGCGCCTCCCCGATATGCCGGACAGGCCTGGCCGCGGATAGGGCGGGAGCGTGACAGACAGGCGGCTGGTGCGTAAGGG
The DNA here is from genome assembly GCA_015654595.1 of Chitinophagales bacterium. Taxonomy (GTDB): domain Bacteria; phylum Bacteroidota; class Bacteroidia; order Chitinophagales; family Chitinophagaceae; genus Puia. The sequence continues at coordinate 5,234 of JAATGQ010000190.1, forward strand.
GAGCGGGGGATTGCCACGATTGGCTGTGGCCGCTTGACAGCCTATTGACAGCGAGCAAAGCGGGCGATGTTGGCATTTATTGATAGCGATTGGCGGCGATTGAGAGCGAACAAAGCGAGGGCGAGGGCTATTATTGGCGTTGGCCAAACACTGGCCGCTATCCGCGGGCTCGCCAGCGGGCGTGCTGTTGAGGCGCTTTGTGCTCGGTCGCAGGGGATCAGGTATTGGTGTCGATAGTTGCCTTGGCCTGGGTTTATTCCAATGCAGAGTTTTAGTCGAGGACACCGCGCCGAAGCAGTCATGCCCCGAAGGCCTTGCTAAAGAGGAAACGAAGGCTATGCAACAGAAGAAACGCAAAGGCTATGCGAAAAAAGAAACGCTCAGGCGCCGAAAGCCGCGCATTGCGGGAGACGCAAAGCGCCATAATGCAAAAAAGGGCTGTCGTGCAAAGCAGACAGCCCTTTTTATCAAACCGTGTTTTTAGTTGTTCGTATTCTGCAATGTAGACTTTTTCGGTGAAGTATTCAACGTAGAAGCAATCTTCATGGCTTCGTAAGCATTGACGATACCGCCGGAAACCGAAAGGTCCGAGAGGGAAACGATATGATCTTCCGAACCAGGTGTCTTTACCTTGGCGGGTGGAGGTACTGCTGATTTAACCAGACAATACTTCACCTGCTGGGGTGTCAGGTTCGGGTAGAATTCGAGCAATAAAGCGGCAACGCCGGTCACTACAGGGCAAGCCATGCTGGTGCCTTGCAGGTTCTCGTATTTGTTGCCCGGGACGGTGGAGTAGATGCGGGTGCCGGGGGCGAACACGTCTACTTCTTTCTTTCCGTAATTGGAGAAAGAGGCCGTATAGCTGCTGAACCCCGGTTCGGCCAGCGGATCGCTGCTGGCGCCGACGGTGATCCAGTTAGCAGCGGTATAAGTAGAATGACGGAAATTGGGGTTAGGGAAATTGTCGGCAGTGTCGACATCGGCAGCATCGTTTCCCGCTGCGTGGATCAGCAGTACGCCTTTGCTTTCCGCGTATTTAACGGCAGAGTCGACCCAGGTCTTTTCGGGGGAAAGATTTTTGCCGAAGCTCATGTTGACCACCCGTGCGCCGTTGTCGACAGCATAGCGGATAGCCAGCGCAATATCCTTATCGTGTTCGTCTCCGTTGGGTACGGCGCGGATCATCATCACGCGGACGTTGTCGGCGATTCCATCCATTCCTTTGCCATTGCCTCTTTCGGCGCCGATGATACCGGTGACGTGCGTCCCGTGTGTTGGTTCGCCAGCCATTACGTCGTTGTTGCCGTAGTAACGGTCGGAGAAATCCAACTCATTATCCTGAACGATCTCGTGTCTGTAGTCTTTAGGCGGGTTTGTCCTGGCGGAAGCCTTCTTTTCTTCCATCTCAACTTCCTCTTTGAATTCGCTGAGGAAGGATTTGTTGGACATGTCCATAATGTTGTTGGCGTTGAAGAACTGAAGGAAGACGGCCTTTGCTCTTCTGGCTTCGATCGTCTTTGTCTGCAGCGTATCCAGTTCGTTGCCCGTATATTCCGATTTGCCAAAGGCAACGCGCAGAATGCTATCGCCTTTGATAAAGGCATTGAGGGCGTTTTCCATCATGACAGGGTCGTTGAGCTGATCGGAACCATCGCCCATTACTGTCTTGCGGGCTTTTACCCACATGCGGTAATTGTCCTTGTCGTCGACGCTCAGCGCGGTAGTATCCAGATCCGGCACATCGAATTTTGCCTTGAACATATAATAAACGCGGGCTTCTTCCTGCGAGTCGTCTTTTACGTCGCGGCCGTCTTTGCCGCCGATGAAGTTCCAGCCATGAATATCGTCTACATACCCGTTGTGGTCATCGTCGATACCGTTGCCGGGTATTTCTTTGGGGTTTGTCCAAAGGATATCTTTAAGATCTTCGTGAAGCGTATCAACACCGGAGTCGATAACGGCAACGAGTACGGTATGGCTTTTCAGCTTTTTCCCTATGGCAAACTCATAGGCCTTGCTTGCACTTACCCCATAATAGCCGTCCTTATCTTTATCCAGCAAGTGCCATCCCTTTGGTAATTCTGTTTTGGCGGAAGTACCCTGGGCAAACATCGTTACAGGCAACAGACCCAACATCACCTGTAACCATCCTTTCAAGCGACAATTCATTGTTTCTTTTATTTTATTAAAAAATCAATCCGTAAAATAAGGAAAAAAGAGCTGGACGCCTTCCCTAATTTTTATGAGTGGCCTTATTATCTTGTTAAAGTTAATGTTTCTCTATACTAAGCTTTAATTCGACCCGACGATTGGCTGCTTTACCTTTCGCGGTCTTGTTGTCGGCGATGGGATTGGCTTGTCCATAACCAATGGCGGTCAGGTGCTCTTCTCCGATGCCCTTTTCTACGAGGTGGCGTTTGACAGCGTCTGCGCGTTTCTGAGACAGTACCAGGTTCTTGTCAGGCGTACCCGAGTTATCGGTATAACCTTCGATGGTCAGGTGCCATTCCGGATGGTCTTTCAGCAGTGCAGCCAGATCGTCCAGCGCTTTGGAGGAGCTGTCGGTCAGGTGATCGCTTGATGGGTTGAAGAGAATATTATGAGCGATGTAGTTGATCTGATCGGTCGTTTCCTTTTTGATCTCCTTGACGACAGGGCATCCCTTGTTTTCTACGACGCCCGGTGTATCGGGACACTGGTCTTCTTCGTCGTTGACGCCGTCGCCGTCGCGATCCGGTATGGGGCAGCCATTGTAACGGCCCACACCTTTTATTGTCTTACAGGAATCGTGTTCGTCGTCGATGCCATCACCGTCTGTATCGGGAATGGGGCAGCCATTGTAGCGGGCTACGCCAGCAATCGTTTTGCAGGAGTCGTGCTCGTCGTCGATGCCATCGTGATCCGTATCCGGAACGGGGCACCCATGCCAGGCCGCTTTCCCGGGTATGAATGGGCAAAGGTCTTCATTATCGGGGACGCCGTCCTTGTCGGTATCTTTTTTCTTTGCGGGCAGCGGCGGCTGCGTCGTGGAAGACAGCCAGATGCCAAGATTGGCGCCGATGACCTCATGATGAAAGGTCCCGTTATAATCTGCATTATAAAAGTTGCTCAATCCTCTGCTCCAATAGGCATTGAGCATCACGTTGCCGATCTCGAATCCCGCTTTGGCGTCAAGACCGAGGTCGATTGTATTGTAGGCGTTGGTCGCCTTGCCGACCGTAACCGGTGTCGATTCGTTGCTGTAGGTCTGGTTGGTGGATGTCAGACTTTCTGCCTTGATGTTGCCTGAGTAGATAAAGCTCACATAAGGTCCGGCGCTAAGAAAGAAGAAGCTCTTTCTGTTGCGGCTCATCGGCATCTTATAGGTCATGTTCAGCGGGATCTCGATATAGTTGAGCGTGAGCGTGGATTTATTATAGATCGTGTCGGTGGCAAGGGCGGTCGCGGAGTCGTAATTCTTGTTGTATTTGCGTCCTTTGGAGATATAGGTCATTTGCGGTTGGAAGAACCAGCCCGAATGGCCTACAGGGATTTCTAGGATGATGCCCAGCTGAAAGCCGGAGCGGCTTTGATTAAAGGGTTTGGTCGTCGTATCCCATCCCGGGACACTGTTGGTTTCCAATACTTTAGAAGAGTGAAGGCCACCCAATAATCCTAGCCGGACCTGGGCCTGTGCAGCAGCGGCACCGAACACAGCAAGGAGGAGCAGCAGAACTGTTTTTCTTATTATCGCAGTAAGTGGTGTCGGATGGCCGGCATTCATGGTGTATTGGGATCTAGGGGCTATAACGTCCGGGAAGTACAATTATTTTGCAAAGGCCGGAAACATCCTTGCTAAATGTTAAATTTTATTCCTTGAGCCAGAGGCAATTGGGTGGAATAATTGATGGTATTGGTCTGACGGCGCATATAGGCTTTCCAGGCGTCGCTGCCGCTTTCACGGCCGCCGCCGGTCTCTTTTTCTCCGCCAAAAGCGCCGCCGATCTCAGCTCCGGAGGTGCCGATATTGACGTTGGCGATGCCGCAGTCGCTGCCGGCGGCAGACAGGAAGCGTTCGGCTTCGCGCAGGTTGAGGGTCATGATGGAGGAGCTAAGGCCCTGCGGCACTCCGTTCTGGATCGTGATGGCTTCTTCCAGCGTAGAATACTTCAGCAAATAGAGGATGGGGGCAAAGGTTTCCGTTTGAACGACAGGCAGATCAGGCCGGGCCTCGGCGATACAGGGGCGTACATAACAGCCGCTGTCAAAGCCTTCGCCGCTGAGTGCGCCGCCTTCTACGACAAAGTTACAGCCCTGACTTTTGCCCGTCTCGATGGCCTGCAGGTATGTCTGAACGGCGGCTTTGTCGATCAGGGGGCCGACATGATTGTTCTCGTCGAGTGGATCGCCGATCCGCAGCTGCCGGTATACCGTAGCCAGTTTTTCTTTTACCGTATCGTAAATGCTTTCGTGAATAATGAGGCGGCGGGTTGTCGTGCAGCGTTGGCCTGCGGTTCCGACCGCGCCGAAGACGGCGGCGGGGATGGCGATGTTGAGGTCGGCGTCTGCGGTAATGATGATCGCGTTATTGCCTCCCAGTTCCAACAGCGATTTTCCCAGCCGGGCGGCGACGGTCGTGCCGATGGCTTTGCCCATACGGGTAGAGCCGGTAGCCGAAACCAGCGGGATGCGGGTGTCTTCTGCGAGCCAGGCGCCTACTTCGCGGTCGCCCGTGACAAGGCAGGACACACCTTCAGGGACCTTGTTGGCCGCAAACACTTCGGCAACGATCAGTTGGCAGGCAAGGGCGCAAAGCGGCGTTTTTTCAGACCCCTTCCAAATACAGACATTTCCGCAAACCCAGGCCAGCATGCTATTCCAGCTCCATACGGCGACGGGGAAATTAAAGGCGGAGATAATGCCGACCACCCCAAGCGGATGCCATTGTTCGTACATACGGTGTGCGGGGCGTTCGCTGTGCATCGTCAGTCCATGCAGTTGCCGCGAGAGACCGACGGCCAGGTCGCAGATATCGATCATTTCCTGTACTTCTCCATAACCCTCCTGCAGGCTTTTGCCCATTTCATAGGAGACCAGCCGTCCAAGCGCCTGTTTGTTGCGGCGCAGGGCATCGCCGATCTGCCGGACTACCTCTCCGCGGCGGGGGGCGGGCCACAGACGCCATTCGGTAAAGGCGGCCGTAGCTGTCTGCAGCACAGCGGCGTACCCGGCGGCATCGGTGGAGGTGATCCTGGCGATAGGCTGGCCATCGACGGGGGACCAGGAGGTCAGTACCTGACCCTGAGAGGCGAGCCATTTATTACCGGTAGACGTGCCGGAATTTTCGGCCTGGATGTGCAGCTGCTTGAGGATTTCCATAAAAAAAATTGCTTGCAATTCTTGACAAATCGCAAGCAATTTAGGAAAAACTAACCACTAACCAGAGCAGCCTTAACCTTAACTTAAAATCTACTATGAAAAAACTGGTCCTATACCGGTATCTACCTTACCGGCCTTTAACATTATGCAAAAGACTGTCCGGAGGTTGTGTCTGCCGGACGCATAAGGAGGGAAAACCGACGCTTTTCGGTGAATAAAGAGAAAATAAAGGTTAATTGACCAGATCAGGCGTCTGCCTCGAAAGCCGAAGATGATGATTCGGGTATGGCAGCGGTGTCAATTCAGCTTGTTTTCCATTGCGGCAAAAAAGCTTTCGCTGTAGCTAACGCCAATGGGTATTTCCTTATCGCCGATCTTGATCTTGCTTTTGCTGATGTGTTCGATCTTGCTGATGGGAACGATATAACTGCGGTGTGCGCGGATGAACTCGCGCGAAGGAAGTTTCTGCGCGATCGTCTTTAGTGTCATCAACGTCAGAATGGACTTGCCGGGGAGATAGATCTTTATATAATCGTCCAGTCCTTCGATATAGAGAATCTCTTTGAGATTGACCTTGACCATCTGGTAGTCGGACTTTACGAAGATATAGCCTTCCTGTAATTCCTGGCTGGTGAGGTAGTCGACGTATTCTTTTGCTTTATATACCGATTTGAGGAAGCGGTCGTATTCGATAGGCTTCAGCAGATAGTCGATCGCGTCCACGTTGAAGCCTTCTACGGCGTATTCGCTGAATGCGGTGGTAAAGACTACCGCTGTATTCTTTTTGTTGATGATGCGCGAGAACTCGATGCCATTGATGTCCGGCATCTGGATGTCGAGGAAGAGGATATCCACGGGGAAGGCGTCCATAACCTTCTGTGCTTCGAAAGGATCGGTGAAGACGCCTTTGAGGTCGAGGAAATAGATCTTGGCGATGTATTTTTTCAATACTTCGAGCGCCAGGGGTTCGTCATCGATTGCTATGCAGGTTAACATTATACCGGGATTTTTAGATGAACGCTGAAGGTATTTGGTTTGTCTTCTATATTCAGCTCGTAGCGAGCTCCGTAGAAAAGGTCGAGTCTTCTTTTTGTGTTGCTGATACCGATCCCCGTGTTATCCATGCTTTTCAGAGAGGTATGGATATGCTTCTGGTTACCGATACTAAAATACAACGAATCTTTATTTATTTCCAATAATATCCGGATAGGAGAGGCTTCACGGGTGCTGATACCGTATTTGAACGCGTTTTCGACAAAGGGTAAAAGGAGCAGCGGCGCTATCTGCCGGCCAAAAGGATCGCCGTTTACGGTAAAGTCGATGCTTGTCTTGTCGGTGAGCCGCATTTTCTGCAACTCGATAAAATGCGTAGTGAACTGGATCTCCTTTTCGAGCGGGACAAGGTCGTTACGCGCTTCCGTTAATACGTAGCGCATGATACTCGAAAGTTTCATCACGGCCGGGGCCGTCGCTTCGGATTGTACAGAAGCAAGGGCGTAGATATTGTTGAGTGTGTTGAACAGGAAGTGCGGGTTGATCTGCGCTTTTAGAAAGGACAGTTCCGCCTTTAGTTTTTCGTTGGCTATCTCCTTGTTACGCGCTTCGGAGCGAAGCCATTCGTTGATGATTTTGATGCCGGTGCTGAAGACGAAGACCATCAGGAAGATGGCGATATTTCCGGCGTTGACGAGGGGGCCTTTGCGAATCGGGCCCTGCGGGTGCTGGCCGGCGTTGGCGGCATGCTGCTGAAAGGCATTGGGATTATATCCTATCGGACCGATGAGGTTGTGCCAGATACGAGGCAAAAAGCCGTAGAAGATCAGCAATGAAAGCACGATCAGGGTATAGGACAGAAACTTCTTGTGATCGATCAGTTTGGGGATCAGCAGGTAGGTATTGACATAATAAAACCCGATGACGAACAGATTATTGACGATAAAGAAGGCGTTCAGCATCTTCTCTATCGAAAACGGCTCTTCCCTGCGGGGATAAAAGACGAAAGGGAGCGTCAGAAAACAGGCCCATGCAGCAAGATGAATGACGAATTGTACGGTTAACTTCTTCACAGATACCAAATCTAACGGCAAAAGGGGGGAATGTCTAAAATATTAGACGAATGGGAGTTTGGGGCCGGTGAATGGATCGGGACAAAAAGGGGACCGGGCGAGCAGAAAAAAGTAGCCCAGTCCTCTTTTTCGCGTTTGTCCGGCAAAGGGGGCTTTGCCGGGGTGGGCCGGGCGAGCGGCCCCGGCCTGATTCGGTTAAAAGGGGACCGGGCGCGTGTCCGGCCCCTTTGAGGTTAGAAGCTGAAGGAGAGTTTGCTGAACAGATGCATCCCGTTGCTGCCCATCTGTACGGCGTCAAAAACGCCGCCGGACTCACTGTCTCCGAAGGAGTTGAGTCGTGCGCCCTTGGTATAGGCAGGATCGGGGTGGACGTTGAAGATATTGTCGACGCCCAGTACCCAGGCCGTTGTTTTGTTGAGTTTGATGGTGGCGTAGAGGTCGGTCGTCACCTTGGAGCCAAAGACAAAATATTCCGTGACGGGACCGCTGCCGTCGTCAAGCGTGACGGTCTGACTGGCGCCGATGGTGGTCAGCTTGCCCCAATAGGTTAAATGGCTGCCGATCGACACGTTCTTATAACCATATTCGGGGGCAAAGGAAAATTTGGCGGCGGGTGCGGAGGCTTTCAGGAATTGCTGTTCACGAGGGCTGAAGAAGGCTTCTGCCGCATCGGAAGACGTCTTTAATGGTCCGGGAATATTGATCTTATCGATGGTGATGTGCTGGATGTTGCCGGCCAGCATCAGGATCAGGTGTTGTTTGCTCCAGTTCTTATGATAGTCGAATACCAGGTCGATGCCCTTATTGGTGGTGTTGACGGCGTTGGCGAAGAACTGGGCCTGTGCGATATTGTTGGCCGAGAGATAGGCGGCTACGTCACCGGTAGTGGTGGTGGTATCGAAGTAACCCGTTGTTACGACGCGGTTCTTCATCTTTACGATATAGCCGTCTACGGTGATGGTAAATGTCCGGGCAGGCTGCCAGCTAAAGCCAAGGCTTCCGTTGACGGAGGTCTCCTGTTTGAGCGCCGGGATACCGGCCAGCCGGGCCAGGGCGCTGTAGTTGGGGATGGTCTTGGCATAGACCAGTCCATGACCGGAGACAACAGTATTCGTGTTGCTGAAATTGATCTGCTGTAGCGAGGGCGCCCGGAAACCCGTGCTGACCGAGCCGCGCAGGTTAAAATTATGCGTGACCTTGTAGCGTGTGGCCAGCTTGTAGGTGTTGACAAAGCCGAAGTCTGAATAGTTTTCAAACCGGGCTGCGCCGTCGAGCAGCCATGCGCTGGTGATGTCGAGAGCGAGGTCGACATAGCCGCTGATATTGGTTCTATGCGCTTTTACAGCGTCGGCCGGGCTATAGCCGGGATAGCCTTCCGACCCGCTGGCTTTGGTGATGGTATCGCTGATGGTGGCGCCGCCGTTGATATAGGAGTCGGCTTCTCCGGCGTAGAGGTGGTATTTTTCATAGCGGAACTCACCGCCAAAAGCCATAGTCAGCCCTGCTGCAACTGTTGAGAACCGTTTGGTGATATCCAGATTGGCTGTGCTTTGCAGGAAGTTGAAGCCGCCGTCGTCGAATCGGTTTTTGGTGGCTTGTTCGGGCAGGGGCAGGGAAGCATTGAACGTCTTGTTACCGAAGTAATGAAAGTCGTTATAGCCGATATTATTGCTGATGTCCCAGTCCCAGTCGTCGCCCAGTGTCCCGCGGAAACCGATAGCGGTGGAGGCGTCGCGCAGGTATACGTCTTCCTGTGGATCGTAGTAGACATTATTGGGATTGGGGCTGATGGTATCGTTGGTGCCATAGGTGCGCATGATCGAGGGAACATAGATCAGCGTGCCGTCGGCGGTAGTGGGGAATTTGATTTGATTGGATATGCCTGCGGCCCAGCGGCGGGTCCAGGCGTATACGTTGGAATGTTTATAGTTATAACCGCCAAAGGAATAGAAGGTAGTCTTTGATCCGGCGATGGGCAGTTCCATATTGTACATACCGCCGCCGGATACTGTAGAGCCATCGCCCTGTGCTCTGCGCCAGGCGGGGACGGGCAGCGCTTTTGGATCGGTGGCGAGGTTAGTGTCGGGGTAGGCGCGGAAGGTCTTGCCCTGACCGAGGAAATTGCCGGCGAAATTGATGAAGCCGCCGTTACGGCCGAGACGAAGTCCATAGTCGGCGCCAATTGTAACCGAGTTGCCGTCGATCCAGCTGCCGGTGTAGTATTGCGTCGGATCCATGGAGTGGAGGGCGTTGTATTTATTGTCGTAGAAGCCGCCCCATCCGGCGCTTACATTGAGATGGTTGAGGTCTTTCTTTAAAACGATGTTCATCACGCCTGCGATCGCGTCAGATCCGTATTGGGCGGAGGCGCCATCGCGAAGTATTTCAATGTGGTCGATCGAGGCGGCGGGGATCGCATTGAGATCTGTTCCCGAGTTGCCGCGTCCGCGGGTACCGTATTGGTTGACTAGGGCGGAGAGGTGCCGGCGTTTTCCGTTGACGAGTACGAGTGTCTGGTCGAAGCCCAGACCGCGGAGGCTGGCGAAATCGATCGCGTCTGACCCGTCGCTGCCGCTTTGTTTGTTATAGTTGAAGGAGGGCACCATCATTGTTAGCTGTGACATCAGGTCGGGTCTGGCAGTGGTGATTCCCATTTTATTCGGGTTTATCACGTCTATAGGAACGGGCGATTCCGTTTTTGTGCGGGCGGCGCCGCGGCTGCCGATAAAGACCATTTCCTGGAGCTGGGTACTGGCGGGTGTCAGTGCGATGTTGACGGTGCTGGATTCAGCCAATGTCAGGCTTTGGGTTTCGAAGCCGATATTGGATATTTCGAGTACCTGGCCGGCACTGGCTGATAATTTAAATTCCCCTTCATTGTTGGTGGTGGTGGTTTTTCCTCCTTTCAGGTGGATGGTGACGCCGGAGAGCGGCGTACCTGATTTGTCGGTGACTTTTCCGGTGATAGTCTTTGGTGTTTGTGCTTGAATCACGATTGAGAAGAATAGGAAGATGGCTAAGGCGACAAGTCCTTTCATATTCGGTAGTTTTGGTATTTGATGAATTTAATCAATTAAAGCCAAAATTTCCGAATAAAATTCTTATGTTATTTATATAATATATAAACTTAATTTGTGAATAATCTTCGGTTTTTACGGTTATTATCAACCTAACTTATTGATAAATAATAAATCTATTTCTATCTGTCGAATTTTTATCTAAGTGCTAATTTCTATAATAAAATATTATATGTATTAATGCAATGCAACTGTAATGCGGCCGAATATTATTTGCCGCACAAAAAAGCGGCTGTCTATGGGATGACAGCCGCCTTTGAAAAAATGATGATTTTATTTAATACTGTTCCTGTTCATTTGGGAAGTCATTGCTTTTTACGTCGCGGATATAGTGTTGAGCGGCGGCGGTGATCTCCTGGTGTAGTTCGAGGTAGCGGCGGAGGAACCGGGGTTTGAATTCCGTGTTAATGCCCAGCATATCGTGCATGACGAGTACCTGTCCATCGCAATGTCTGCCGGCTCCGATGCCGATAACGGGGATATGCAGGAGTTCCTGGGCAACTTCTTTTGCCAGTGCAGCGGGAATCTTTTCCAATACCAGTGCAAAGGCGCCGGCTTCTTCTAACAGGCGGCAGTCCTTTTTTAATTTTTCGGCTTCTGCTTCTTCCTTTGCGCGGACGGAATAGGTGCCAAACTTATAGATGGACTGCGGGGTTAATCCGAGATGGCCCATGATGGGTATACCGGCGGCGAGTATGCGCTTTACGGATTCGAGTATCTCTTCTCCTCCTTCGATCTTGATACCGTGAGCACCTGTTTCCTTCATGATACGAACGGCAGAAGCCAAAGCTTCTTTGGAGTTGCCCTGATAGGTGCCAAAGGGTAGGTCTACTATGACGAGGGCGCGGTTGACGCCTCTTACTACGGAAGAGGCATGATAGATCATCTGGTCGAGGGTAATGGGCAGCGTTGTTTCGTGTCCGGCCATCACATTGCTGGCGGAGTCTCCCACCAGAAGGACGTCCATACCGGCGGCATCGAAGATCCGGGCGAACGAATAATCATAGGCGGTGATCATGGAGATCTTCTCACCGTTGTTCTTCATTCGTTGTAAAGTATGGGTCGTTACTTTCTTGATCTCAGTATGTACTGACATGGTCAAAATTTTGCGAAAAGTTAGGACCTTTTCTAAACTTTGAGCCCTTTTCTTTTCAGATCAGCATAGAGATGTTGGATCAGGCCGTCTGCGAGACCAATCTTTGGCACATAGATCTCTTGCGCGCTGGCCCAGCGCATGGCGCTGATATAGATCTGAAGAGCGGGTACGATGACGTCTGCACGATCTTCGCGCAGCTTATAGATGCGCATTCTGTCATCGAGTGTAAAGCTGGAGAATTCTTTATAGTAGTCCTTCAGCAGTTCGATGTGTAATGATTTTCCTTCCTTGCGTTTGGAAAGCGAAAAGACCTTGTTGATATTGCCGCCGGAGCCGATGGCGATGATATTGTTGAGGTAGCCTCTTGTCTCGCGTTTGATGTATTCCTTCATATTGTCCCATTGGGAGTCGGTGACCTGACGCTTCAGCAGCCGGATGGTGCCGATATTGAAGGAGGAGGAAAAGATAAGTTTGTTATTGGCAAAGAAGGTCAGCTCGGTGCTGCCGCCGCCTACGTCGATATACAGATAGGCGTGGTCCTTGTCCAGGTTTTCGGCGATATGATTTTCGTAGATGAGGGTGGCTTCGCTTCCTCCGCTGATGATCTCGATGGCGATACCGGTTTGTTCCTTTACTTTTTCAATGATCTCGCGGGCATTATGCGCGTCGCGCATGGCTGAGGTTGCCGCGGCTTTGACGCATTCGGAAGGAACGTTGTAGGCGTCAAGCAGGTGTTTATAGGCATGAAGCGTATGCATGATCATGTCGGTCTTTTCCGGTGAGATGGTCTTTTGATCAAAGACATCAAAACCAAGCCGGAGGGGTACGCGCACAAGGTTGATCTTGTTGAATTCTGTTCTTCCCTCGTTATTTGTGGAGACATCGGAAATGAGCAGCCTTGCCGCGTTACTTCCGATGTCTATGGCTGCCAGTCGCATGTTCGTGTCATGGTTTCAGCCGGCCTGCTATTCGTGTTCGGCTGCGACCGGAGTTTCCGGAGTTCCTTCCTCTGCAGGCATGGCTTTTTGGTACAAATAGTTATAGATCTCGATCTGGGATCTTATTTTCTTTTCGGAGTGGTCCCGGATATATTTATTCATCAGGTCATTGTCCAGCCACCGGGCTTTTACATTGTCGGATAGCTGTATGTCCAGGATCTCTTTTAATTCCTGCTGGATAGCCGGATCGAGAACAGGGCAGGTCACTTCTACCCGGTGATCGAGGTTGCGGACCATCCAGTCCGCCGAAGATATGTAAGTTTTTTCGTTTCCTGCGTTGTGGAAGATGAAAACACGGGCGTGCTCAAGGAATTCATCGATAATACTGATGGCTTTTATCGGTATGACAAACTTGCTGTTTTCGGAGAGCAGGCAGAAGATGCCGCGTACGATGAGCTGGATCTTTACGCCGGCCTTTGCGGCTTCATATAGTTTATCGATCAGTTCTTCGTCGGAAAGGGAGTTCATCTTGAGGGTGATGGCTGCCGGCTTGCGTTCCTTTGCCAGTTTCGTTTCCCGGGCAATCATCTTCACCAGTTCGCGCCGCAGGTTGGTGGGACAGGGGATCAGCGTTTTGCAGGCCTTGAGCGGAGCGGTACCTTCCTTGTATTTTTCAAAGTAGGTAAAGATCCGGTTGACGTCGGCCATCACGTGTCGGTTGGAGGTCAGCAGGCAGTGGTCGCCGTAGACCTTTGCGGTTTTTTCGTTGAGGTTGCCGGTGCTGACAAAACCGTAATGAATGGTGAAGTTGTTGATCCTTTTTTTGATCAGGCAGATCTTGGCGTGCACTTTCATGTTCGGGATACCGATCAGCACTTTGACGCCTTCGTCTTCCAGTCTTTCTTTCCATTCAAGATTTGCTTCTTCGTCAAAGCGGGCTTTCAGCTCGAGCATGACGGTGACGTTCTTCCCGTTACGGACGGCGTTGATCAGCGCGTTGATGATCTTGGAATTGGAGGCCAGTCGGTATCCGGTGATCTTGATGGTGGTGACGTTGGGGTCGATGGCAGCTTCGCGAAGCATATCGATCATCGGATCGAAAGAATGGTAGGGGAAGTGCAGCATCACATCCTGTTCCAGCACCACGTCGGTTACGCGGGGAGCGTTGTGGAGTAGCGGATGGGAGAAGGGCTTACGCCGCTTGCCTTTCTTTGGGAACACATCCGGAAAGTCCATGAAGTGACGGAAATTATGTATCCGTCCGCCGGGGATGATGTTACCGCTCTTCTTTGAAAGGTTCAGTTTTTTGAGCAGGAAGTCGAGCAGGCCTTTGTCCATCTGTTCGTCATAGACAAACCGGACCGGTTTGCCTTTCCTGCGGTTCTTCAGCCCTTTCTCCAGTTTCTGCATCAGTGTCGTGGAGAGGTCATTGTCGATATCGATCTCGGCGTCCCTTGTCATTTTGAAGACCCAGGATTCGTAAGTGTCGTATCCGAAGTAAGCGAAGATATTCCGCAGGTTGTATCGGATGATGTCTTCGAGCAGGATGATATGATGTTCGTCCATGGCCGGGCTGGGCAGCTGTACAAAGCGTCCGAGCGCACGGCTGGGGATCTCGATGATCGCGTATTTGCGTTTCATGCTGCCGTCGGCGCGCGAGAGCACGACACCAAGGTAGAGAGATTTGTCCCGAAGGAAAGGAAACTGCGGGATGTTTTCGATCATCAGCGGGATCGTATTGGAGCGGACTTCTTCTTCAAAGTAGTTCTGGATGAATTGCTGCTGTGTTTCGTTCAGCTCTTTTTCCGTTATGATGAAGATCTTTTCCTTTTCCATTTCCAATCGGATGCCACGCCAGATGGCGTCGAATTCATCGCCTTGTTCCAGGACGAGCGCCTGGATATCATTCAGGATCTTTTCGGGAGACGCCTCAAGATGCATGTTGATCCTGGAGCGTCCGCGCCCGGAGCCGCTGAGTTCGATCATGCGTCGCAGCGTAGCAACGCGCACCCGGAAAAATTCATCCTGGTTGTTGGAGAAAATGCCCAGAAAGCGGATTCGTTCCCGAAGGGGGACGGTAGGGTCTGCCGCTTCCTGCAATACCCGTCCATTAAATGATAGCCAGCTGATGTCCCGAGCTATGGTTTTTCTTCTCATTTCTTGATGACTGGTTGTTTCTGACATGTTCCCTTTTTTTACAAAGTAATTGGGCAAAAAGGGATCGGTAAATTAAGTAATTATTAATTAAGATCATCCAATTCCTTATTTTTGAGCGTATTGGCAACAAAATCCTATTGTCCAAGTCAAAGTAATCCACGGCTGTGAAGAAGTCGTTGAAAAAAGAGATAAATCTTTTTGATAATTGCCAGATATTTCCGACTTTTGCACTCCTAAATCCAAAAAACGGATTTATGATGTCCGTTGGAAATGGACATTAATCATCATCGTAAATTTTCAGTCATGGCCAGAGTATGTCAGATAACGGGTAAGGTGCCGATCTCCGGAAACAGTGTTTCGCACTCTAATATTAAGACTAAACGCAGGTTCTTACCCAATTTACAGACTAAGCGTTTTTTCCTGGCTGAGGAAGACAAGTGGATCACACTGAAGGTTTCCTCCGAAGGACTTCGCACCATCAACAAGAATGGTCTGTATAGCGTTGTTAAACAATTAAGAGCGAACGGAGAAAAGATTTAAAAACATTAGAAAACCTTCCCAATTATGGCAAAGAAAGGCAGCAGGGTTCAGGTGATTTTGGAATGCACTGAGCATAAGACCAGTGGGCAACCCGGAACCAGTCGTTATATTACGGTCAAGAATAAGAAAAACACTCCAGAACGTTTGGAGCTGAAGAAGTACAATCCCATTCTGAAGAAAGTAACTGTTCATAAAGAAATTAAATAATCATGGCAAAGGCTGCAAAAACCGCTATTAAGACAAAGGATGCCAAGGCTGCCGCGGAAGCCAAGAACTGGACCAAGGTTATCAAGGCTGTACGCAGCCCCAAGACTGGTGCCTATACCTTCAAGGAGGCTATTGTGCACAAGGATAAGATCAAGGATTACCTGGCTCAAAAATAATTACCTTACCTGGGTTAAGTAAGTATATAGAAAGCTGTCTCTATGGGACGGCTTTTTTGTCATTGGATTCTGCTTTAATATCTAAAGTTTCGGCACATGGGATTTTTTGATAAACTATTCGGCAAGAAAGAGAAAGAAAGTCTGGATCAGGGACTCCAAAAGACAAAAGAAGGCTTCCTGTCCAAGATAACAAAGGCCATCGCCGGCAAGAGTTCGGTCGACGAGGAAGTGCTGGATAACCTGGAAGATGCGCTGGTCAGCGCGGACGTCGGCATCGATACAACGGTACAGATCATCAAGAATATCGAAGCTCGTGTAGCAAAGGATAAATATGTCAGCACCAGCGATCTGAACGGTATACTTCAACAGGAAATAGAGAATGTTCTGGTGGATGCGCCGGAGCAATCCTACCGGGATTTCAGCACGCCTTCCGGCAACAAGCCCTATGTGATCCTGGTGGTGGGCGTCAATGGAGTGGGAAAGACCACTACGATCGGGAAGCTGGCCTATAACTTTAAAAAGGCGGGCAAGTCTGTGTTGCTGGGGGCGGCGGATACCTTCAGGGCTGCTGCTGTCGATCAGCTGACAATCTGGAGTGAGCGTGTCGGGGTGCCCATCGTTAAGCAGGGGATGGGGTCTGATCCGGGAGCTGTTGCCTTTGATACCGTTCAGAGCGGCGTAGCCAGAGATGCCGATGTGGTCATTATTGACACCGCGGGGCGTTTACATAACAAGGCCTATCTGATGGAGGAATTGAGTAAGATCAGCCGCGTGATCAAGAAGGTGATGCCGGATGCGCCGCATGAAGTTTTGCTGGTGCTGGATGGTTCGACTGGTCAAAATGCATTGGAGCAGGCCCGGCAGTTTACTGCGGCGACCGATGTGACTTCGCTGGCCATCACCAAATTGGATGGAACGGCCAAAGGCGGTGTTGTGCTGGCGATCGCCAATCAATTCAGGATACCGGTAAAATTCATTGGTGTGGGAGAGAAGATGGAGGATCTGCTTGTCTTTGACAAACATGAATTTGTCGACAGTCTCTTTAGTCTCGAAAAATAAATAAAGAGGCCCGATCAGGTAGATGATAGGGCCTTTTCATTTTATGGCCCGCACGAACGGGCTATTTCTATTTTTAGAAGGTATATTTTACCCCCAATCCTCCAAATACATCAAAGTAGAAGTGATTGAACTCGATGTAAGGGTTAATGTCTGCGCTGATCGCGATGGGGGCGCCATCGAACTTGTACTCCAGACCAAGGATACCATCTACACCGAGTGATAGCGCGCCGTTGTTGTAGAAATGAGAGTGGTAATAACCGTCGTTATACCAGCCGATGTGGGCGCCGGGGCCTACATACCATTTCAAACCAGGAGCGGCATCGATGTCGCCATGGAGTTCATATAAGCCTGTCAACCGGAAACCTTCGTCCCAAAAATTCAAACGTCCTTCCACCGCCTGGTTATCGCCTACAAAATGTTTGACTGTCACAGCGCCGGGCCAGAATTGTACACCCACGGCGGTTTGATAGTCCTTCCCTTCAGACTGGGCAGAAGTCGTCAACGTAAAGCCGCAAAAAATAACAGAAACCAAAAACAAGACTTTTCTCATAGTTGTCGTGAATTTGTCACAAATATCGGAAAAAACTGTGCCACATTTTCGGTCATTATACATAAAGTGTTCAATTATTGATTTTTAAGTAGGAACTTTTACCCTAAAAGGCCGTAGAACGGGTGGGTATGTATTTGCTCGTACGGTGCCATCAGAGAAGTTTGCACCGCCTCGCAAAGTGTTTAATCATTAGCCTTCGGCCAGGGGCTCGTGAGCCCCCTTTGAGTATGCCCGATTGTTTGTAACTTTGCGTCCTTTATGAAAACAAGAACTTTAAAGAAAGACAAGGTCAATATCATCACGCTGGGCTGCAGCAAAAACATGGTTGACAGTGAGGTACTGAGCGGGCAGCTGCGTGCCAACGATATTGAGGTGGTGCATGAAAATACAAAGAAGGACCATAATATTGTTGTCGTCAACACTTGTGGTTTTATCGATAAAGCCAAAGAAGAATCGGTCAATACGATCCTCGACCAGGTTGCGCTGAAGAAGAAGGGACGTCTGGATAAGGTGTATGTTACCGGCTGTCTGAGTCAGCGTTATCGCGACGATCTTGAAAAGGAGATCCCCGAGGTCGATGCCTGGTTTGGGACGATGGAGCTGCCGCTGATGCTTAAGCAGTTTGAGGCAGACTACAAGACCGAGTTGTTGGGGGAGCGATTGCTGGCTACTCCGCGGCATTATGCTTATCTGAAAATATCGGAAGGCTGTAACCGTACTTGTTCTTTCTGTGCTATCCCTTTGATGCGCGGCGGTCATGTGAGCCGTCCGATCGAAGAGCTGGTGAAGGAAGCGGAAGGGCTTGTTCGTAAAGGGGTAAAAGAAGTGCTGCTGATTGCGCAGGAATTGACCTATTATGGTCTGGATATCTATAAGCAGCGGATGCTGCCCGAGTTATTGAACCGTCTTGCGGATGTCAAGGGACTCGAATGGATCCGGCTTCATTATGCGTATCCTTCCAAATTTCCGATGGAAGTGCTGGATGTGATCCGGGAAAGAGATAATATCTGCAAATATCTGGACATGCCTTTGCAGCATGCCAGCGATTCGATGTTGAAAGCGATGAAGCGCCAGATCACCCGCGCCGATATGACAGAGTTGATCCATGCTATCCGGGAGCGGGTACCTGGTATCTGTCTGCGGACTACGCTGATCACTGGTTTTCCGGGAGAGACGGAGCAGGATGTGGAAGAGTTGAAGGAGTTCCTGCAGGAGCATAGGTTTGACAGGGTAGGCGTCTTTACCTATTCTCATGAAGAAGGGACGTCTGCGCACGATCAGGAAGACAATATCCCTGCCGAGGTCAAGCAGCAAAGGGCTCAGGAGATCATGGAAGTGCAGCAGGAGATCTCTTACGAAAAGAACCAGGAGAAGGTAGGAAAGGTCTTCCGGACAATCATCGACAAGAAAGAGGCCGGACGTTATCTTGGAAGGACCGAGTTTGACAGCGTTGAAGTAGATAACGAGGTCATCATACATAGCGACGCCAGGCTGACCATTGGCGATTTCGTAAATGTACGGATCATAAAGGCGTATGATTATGACCTTGAGGGGGAGGTTGTAGTGGACTAAGTTATTTGTTAGTGTGCTATAGCGCCTGCTCCGGCAAATTTTGTTAAAATCCGCAAAGAAGAGATTAATCGGCGCATTCCGAATTGCTTGTCGATAGGATATTTTTGTGAAAAATAGATCACATGAGTATAAATTGGACAGGAGTATTCCCCGCCCTTACCACCAAGTTTACTGAGAATGATTCGCTGGACCTTCCTATGTTCGGAACCAACCTCGACGCCCAGGTAGCTGCTGGTATCAACGGCGCGATCATTGGCGGTTCGCTGGGGGAAGCCAGCACGCTCGAGCTGAACGAAAAAGAAGTCCTTGTAAAGTATGCTGTAGAACGAATCGGAAAAAAGGTTCCTGTCGTTATGGGGATCGCAGAAGGCAGCACTCGTGAAGCTGTCAGGCAGGCGGGTCTGGCTGCTAAGTGGGGTGCAAAAGGTCTGATGCTGCTGCCTCCCATGCGTTACAGAAGCGATCACCGCGAAACGGTCACCTACTTTAAGACCGTAGCGTCTTCTACGGATCTTCCGATCCTGGTCTATAACAATCCCGTCGATTATAAAATTGAAGTAACGCTGTCGATGTTTGAAGAACTGATCGCTTTGCCGAACATTCAGGCGGTAAAGGAATCGACCAGGGACGTCTCCAATGTTTCCCGGATGATCAGCGCATTTGGCGACAGGATCAAGATCCTTTGCGGCGTTGACACCATCGCCACGGAAGAATTGCTGATGGGTGCTGACGGCTGGATCGGCGGTCTGGTCTGTGCCTTCCCCGAAGAAACCGTTGCCATCTACAAGCTGGTAAAAGCTGGTCGTATTGCGGAAGCGCTTGAGATCCACCGTTGGTTCCTGCCTTTGCTGGAACTGGACATCCATGCCAAGCTGGTTCAGAACATCAAACTGGCGGAATCCCTGGTTGGTCTGGGTACAGAATATGTCCGCGCTCCGCGTCTGCCGCTGGCCGGCGCAGAAAGAGAGCATGTGCTGTCTGTCATCAATACTGCGCTGGCGGTAAGACCCCTGCTGCCTGATTATGCTTCTCTGGCTGTTTAATCCTAAAATCCGACCTTTACCCGGGACCGCCCATGTTGGGTTGTCCAGAAAGGATAAACTTTGTTATATGAAATTTCAGGATGCTAGTATAGACGAGATCAATAAGATTATGCAGGAAGCCTGGGATGCTTTCCAGCAGTTCAAGGATACGCCTTTATCTGTCAGGGCCGCGTTGATGCGGGCCATTGCAAAGGGACTTGATGCCGCCGGGGATGCGTTGATCCAGACGGCTATGCAGGAGACCAATCTGCCCGAGGGCCGGCTTCGCAATGAAAGGGCCCGTACCATGTTTCAGCTGACCAGTTATGCCGATGCCTGCGAGGCTGGCGAATGGCTGGAAGCGCGTATCGATACGGCTGTTCCTGAAAAGGGCGACCCCGATCTGCGGAAGATGCAGGTGGCTGTTGGCCCAGTGGTCGTTTTTGGAGCAAGCAATTTTCCGTTTGCTTATTCTACAGCAGGCGGCGACACGGCTACTGCACTTGCCGCTGGCTGTCCTGTTATTGTAAAAGGCCATCCTGCGCACGCCGGTACTTCGCAGATCGTTGCCGATATCATTTCCGCTGCGGTTGCCGAAGCGGGCTTGCCCAAAGGCGTATTTGCGCATGTTCATGGCGCCGGCTTTGAGACCGGAAAAGCATTGGTAACGCATCCGTATACGCGCGCTGTTGGTTTTACCGGCTCTTATGGAGGCGGAAAGGCGCTGTTCGACTGGGCCAATCAACGCAAGACGCCTATCCCGGTATTTGCCGAGATGGGCAGCATCAATCCTGTATTCCTTTTTCCGGATAAGCTGAAGGAGTCTGCCAAAGAGCTGGCTGCACAGTTGGCTGGATCGATCACACTTGGAACGGGACAGTTCTGTACCAATCCCGGGTTGATCCTCGGGGTCGAAGGGCCGGAGCTGGAATTGTTTATAAAGGAGTTGGCTGCTGCAATCGAAAAGATCAATCCTTCCACGATGCTTCATCCTGGTATCGCCAAGGCTTATGGAGAAAAAAGAGGGAAGGCGCTGGCTCAGGCTGACGTAGAAACCGTTGCGGTTGCAGCCGCTGCTCCGGCAGAAAACCAGGGCGTTCCAACCATCGCCTCTGCTTCTGCTGCGGTGTTCCTTAAAAACCCGGTCCTGCACCAGGAGGTTTTTGGACCTTATTCGCTGGTGATCCGTTGTAAGAACGTGCAGGAAATGTACGAGGCTGCGCTCCATCTCGAAGGTCAACTGACCGCTTCGCTGATGGCGACCGACCAGGAGTTGACGCAATATACCGGGCTGGTGGGTACCATCCAGGAAATGTGCGGCAGGATCATTCTGAACGGCGTTCCTACCGGCGTTCGGGTGGCTTTGTCTATGCAGCATGGCGGTCCTTTCCCGGCAACCACTGACTGCAGGTTTACGTCGGTTGGCGCGGATGGTATCAAACGCTTTGTGCGCCCGTTGAGTTTCCAGAGCTGGAGCGAGCATCTGCTGCCTCAGGCACTACGGAACAGCAATCCGCTGCATATCTGGCGGACCGTTAACAATAAGGTGACAAAAGACGCAATATAGTCGCCGACTCGAATTTTGATCTCTATCTCGCTGGCCCTGGACCTCGCTATTTTGGGCAGGGCCCATATCGTGCCTAAGGCCAAGGCCGAAGGCACAAAGATTATGTTTTGGAGGTAAAAAATTATTTTTGTTCAATTTTTTATCTCCACATATTTTGGGCAGGGCCAGGGCCGGTTTAATTAAAACAAGCATGAAGAAGACGTTTTTTTGCATCGACGCGCATACCTGTGGTAATCCTGTTCGGTTGGTTGCCGGCGGCGGTCCGGTCCTGCATGGCAATAATATGAGCGAAAAGCGCCAGCATTTTCTGAAGGAATATGACTGGATCCGCAAAGGGCTGATGTTCGAGCCCCGAGGACACGATATGATGAGCGGAAGTATCCTCTACCCGCCTCATGATCCCGAGAATGACGTGGCTGTGTTGTTTATCGAAACGAGCGGGTGTTTGCCGATGTGCGGTCACGGCACTATCGGGACGATCACTATCGCGTTGGAAGAAGGATTGATCCAGCCAAAGCGCCCCGGATTCATCCGCATGGAAGCTCCTGCGGGTCTGGTTTTGATTGAATACAAGCAGGAAGGAAAGAAGGTGAAGTGGGTAAAGCTGACCAATGTTCCTGCTTATCTGGCGGCAGAAGGGATCACTGTTGAATGCCCCGATCTGGGTCCGTTGAAAGTGGACGTCTCCTATGGCGGCAACTTTTATGCGATCGTCGATGTCCAGGAAAATTTCAAAGGGCTCGAAAACTACTCCGCCGATCAGCTGATCAGCTGGAGCCGCGTGATGCGCCGCCGGATCAATGAGACGCATACCTTTGTTCATCCGGAAAACCCGACCATACATACCTGTACTCACCTGCTCTGGGCGGGAAAGACCATCAGTCCCGATGCAACGGCAAGAAACGCCGTCTTCTACGGGGATAAGGCGATCGACCGGAGCCCTTGCGGGACCGGCACGTCGGCCCGTATGGCGCAGTGGTTCGCCAAGGGAAAATTGAAGGAAGGGGATCTGTTTGTACATGAGAGCATCATTGGCAGTAAGTTCACCGGCAAAGTAGAAAAGGCCGTGACAGTGGCTGGCAAACCGGCCATCATCCCAAGTATCGAAGGCTGGGCCA
>JAATGQ010000032.1 GCA_015654595.1 Chitinophagales bacterium
AGCACAGCCTGCCTTGTTTGAACATTGGAAACAAGGGGTCATTCCGAGTGTAAGACAATGAAAAGCCGTATGACGGGAGACTGTCACGTACGGTTTTGTGAGAGCTTAGAGCTGAGATGCTTTATTCTACTCGACTAGCGTTTACTCCGGCTATGCGCCGAGTGGTAACCGGGAGCAATAATATTATCCATCAAAATCATCGGATAACCTATTATCTATGATCCTGCTTGCGCTTATTTTTACCTCCAAAGCGCAGCCATGTATAAGATCATATTTATTTTAGCATTACTATCGGGCAGTATAACCGGGAAAGCCGGCGACAGCATCCGGATCCGGTACGGGCAGCATGGAGAGCTAACTTACAATGTAAAGAAGGGCACATTCAATGTATACAATGACCATCGGCTTGTCTTCTCCGGCATAGCGGCTGTGGTCAGGGCTAATGGCGACACGCTCTCTTCGGTCGATTATGCCACCCGGTCATATCGTACAGCCGCCGTTGAAGATCGTTTTGGAAAGGGAGTAAAACACATTGTTATTTTGCAAGGCAAGGGCCGGCCGGTAATGACACAGGTCTTCTATACTTATCCCGGGCGGGAGTATTTTCTGACGGCGGTGAGTGTGTCGGGTGGCCGGCTGGAAAGCAATTATATGTCGCCGTTTGACGGGGCTTTTTCTTCATTGGCTGATGATGTTAATACTCTATTTGTTCCTTTTGACAATGACACTTTTATCAGCTACGACGCCAAACCTCTTAAAGACGGGCTGACCAATGTCAGCGCGGAAGCGGGTGTGGTCTATGACAATAAAACGCGGAGTGGTTGGGTAGTGGGCTCAGTTGAGCATACGGTATGGAAGACAGGGGTGAGAACCAGTGCAGGGATTGGCGATTTGCACGGTGGTGGCAGCGATACGGCCAACAAGGTTACGGCCTGGGGTGGGTATACGGAAGAGGCTGTCAACAGGGACAAGATCCCGCATGGTTCGATCCGGGGACGTGAGCTGCGCTCGCCACTGATCTTCGTAGGTTGTTTCGGGGACTGGCGTGCCGGTCTGGAGAGCTATGGACAGGCGAATCGTTTACAGGAGCCTCCCTATGTCTTCAACTGGACAAAGCCTACTCCTGTGGGCTGGAATAGCTGGGGTGTATTACAGGACCATATTACCTTTGATAAAGTGACAAAGGTGACCGACTTCTTTGCCGACAGTCTGCCAGGATTCAGGGTAGGGGGTACGGCCTTTATCGACCTGGATGCGTTTTGGGATTTTATGCAGGGCAGTGACATCAATGGTGATCATAGTAAATTAAAGGCTTTCGTGGACCATTGCCTGGCGAAGGGGTTGCAGCCCGGCGTATACTGGGCGCCGTTTGCGGACTTTGGGTACAAGGGCGGGGGTAATAACAAGGCGGAAGGATCGGATTATACGTTTAAAGAGATGTGGACAAAGGTCGGGGATGGATACCATGATATTGACGGCGGCAGGTCGCTTGACCCGACGCATCCCGGTACGAGGAAACGTATAACTTATGTATGTTCAAAGCTGAAGGCCATCGGTTTTAAAATGATCAAGATCGATTTTCTGGGTCATGGGGCGGCGGAGTCGACGGGTTTCTTTGACTCTACCGTTCGCACGGGTATGGAGGCCTACCGGAAGGGGATGGAATACCTGATCGATCAGCTGGGCGGGCAGATGCTGGTCTATGCGGCTATCTCCCCCAGTCTGGCTACGGGCAGATATGCACATAGTCGCCGCATTGCCTGTGATGCGTTCAAAACCATTAAGGATACCCGCTATACGTTGAATGCTGTTACTTATGGCTGGTGGCTGACTTATGTCTACAATTTTGTCGATGCCGATCACGTCGTTCTGGCCACTCAGTCCGAAGGTGAGAACAAGGCGAGGATGCTTTCTTCGGTCATCACGGGCACTTTTTTCACGGGCGATGATTTTTCTACGCATGGACCCTGGTCGCAACACGCCAAAGACTGGTATAAGAACCCTGAGCTGCTGCGGATCGTAGGGAATGGAAAGGCTTTTGAGCCGGTGGAGGGGAATACGGGGAACGGGCCGGCAGCGATGTTCGTCCGAAAGATCGATGGAGCGCTGTATCTCGCAGTCTTTAATTATGGGCAGGAGCCATCTACCCTTATTATTGATGCGGCGCGGATCGGATTATTACCGGGGCGTGTATATACATTTACGGAATTGCTGACGGGCGGACAGCCGGCAGCGGAATCCGGAGCGCCCATGACATTAAAAGACCGCATGGCTATTATGTTTTCTTCTGCCGACGCGGTTTTATATAAGATAACGCTTTAAACGATTGTATTCAGGAAGTCATTCAGCGACTGCTGCCTCGACAGCTGGAATTTTTTCCGCAACCGGTACCGGCTGATATCCACACCCCGGACAGAAATATTCATCAGCTGTGCAATCTCCTTTGTCGAAAGGTTCAGCTGGAGATAAGCGCAGACCTTCAGATCGGAATTGGTAAGACCCGGGAATTTTGCTTTCAGCTTTTTGAGAAAATCGTTGTTGATCTCATTAAAATGTGAGGCAAACTGATCCCAGTTGGATTTACTTTTCTCGACCTCACT
>JAATGQ010000057.1 GCA_015654595.1 Chitinophagales bacterium
AGTATATTTTGGTATCGTATACTTACCGGGATAGATCGTCTCCCCCTGGATAACGGCATTTTGTTGTACGGCATATCCTGGTTCGGGATAGATAAAGACCTGGTCGAACGGCTCCAGAACAAAGCTGGCGCCCCCTGAGCTATCACGGAGATCGGCGCGGATGTCCTGTTGGTAGATGATAGCCGTCTTGACCTCCGCAGAACGAGTGTCGGCATTCTTGATCCGGCGGGAAATCTCGATCCGGCGGAGAGAAGCGCCTTCCTTTAACCCTCCGGACTGCAGGATAAGGTCCTGTACGGTCATGCCTTGTTCGTAAAGGCTGGGGCCGGGATTCAGCACTTCGCCTTCGATATCGACAAAGTAACCTTCTTTCAGATCGAATTTGGAGTAGATATTAACCCTGTCTTCCCGGCGAAGCGGAATATCGGCTATCTCTCCATTCATCAGCTTGTCTACGTCGAACGACACGATCTCAGGGCTCAGATCGGCTTTTAACCGGTGGAGGGTGGCCCGTCCCGTGAAGGCGTCTTCCCGCAATCCGTCGGCTTCTGCAATCAGCTGCTTGAGCGTCATATTGTTCTTTAGTTCAAATTCCCCTGGGCGATAGACAGCCCCATTGATCGTGATACGATTTGCAAAACGGTTCAGGATCTTTCCCACAATATAAGTATCTCCTCTTCCGGGGATGCTGTGATCAAGATCTGCTTCATCGATGGTTGTTAGCTCACGGTCGCGGGAAGTGTTTTTAAAGACGCGGATACGGGCGGTATAGGCGTTGTCGGTAAATCCGCCGGCATAGCCCAGGATCGTCCCCATCGTCTCGCCGGGCTGTACATCGTACAGACCGGGCTTCTTGACCTCTCCTTTCAATTCTATCCGGACACTATACGTATTGATCTTGATAACATCCTGGTCCATCAGATGGATGTCATTGGCTTTGTTGCCGTTGACAAGGTACTGATAGACGTCGATCGTAGCGATAGGCGTATTGTTCCGGATAACCTGGATATTACGATAGGAACCATTGGTGCCCGGGCCGCCGCAGGCATAAAGCGCGTTGTAGGCGGTAGCCAGGGAAGGCAGCGAGTAAGTCCCCGGCAGTGTAGCCTCTCCAATGATCGTCACTTTGATCGTGCGGATCGAACCCAGGATCACCTCAACCGTCGTTTTGCCGGTACGGATGTCCGAGTAGATGGTGCTGGCAAGCCGCTGGGTGATGATCTTCTTTGCTTGTTCGATGGTCAGGCCGTTGACATTGATAGCGCCGGCCACCGGGATGCGGATCGTTCCTTCCGGCGATACCTTCAGGTGATAGTTGGCTTCCGAATAGCCGGAGACATCGACGACCAGCTCATCGTCGGCGGCCAGGGTATAATTTTTGGGTGTAGGTAACCGGAGGTTGGGCTCGAAGGTGAGGCGGGGATTATTAAAGATACCATAGCCAAAGTTCTGGGCCCGGATGGTAGAGAAGATCGTACCGAAGTCAGACACAGGCTTTTGTTCCTGGGCAGTGATAGAATCCTGTGCGCCGGCCGGTTTTTGAGGCGCAGCGACAGCAGTCCCCGATACCATAGCCTTCCGGACCTCTTTGATCCTTTCTTTCAGTTTGACCACTTCGGTTTGATTCATGCCGCGCTGGAGCGCATTCTGTTCAAATTGATCGTCGGATATCCCTTGTCTATTGAGCTCGGCCACCAGCTGCCGGATCTGATCGTCGGTAAGTTCTTCCACATGAATACTGCTGAGATCATCGTTTGTGGAGATTTGTGCGCGCCCTTCCATAGGCTTCGCCAGCAGCACGAGGAAAAGCACAATGGCGCATCCGAATGCAAGAAACCTGCCTGTAGCTGTCTTTACAGCCGGAACCCAGCAGAAGTTTTTGATTTTTAGGGGCAATGTAGAAAGTATTAGGTTGAATGAATAATGTCTAAAGGTAGTACGCGTCGGGTTGTTTTGCATTATTTGTTTAATTAAACCTACCTCCCCATACAATAAACATCGGGCCAAATTTTTCTAGCACGCAATTTGTTAATGCTAGACTAATGCTGGAATAAAAGCACACTCCATTCAATATCCCGCCATTTAATTCACTTTTCTTTTCACCGAATTATTTAACCTAAAACGGGTTTTAGTACATGAATTCTCGTAACTGCCTTTTTATTCTTCTCGGTTTGGGGAGTACGGTTCTTTTTTCCTGTAAGAAGAACAGCACTAATCCTGATGGCAAGGGTGACACCAACACCACCAAACACCAGGTAACGTACACCGTCTCCGGCACAAACTTTACCCTTAATTTCATCGACAGCAACAATGTTTTTGAATCAGGGGTCAAGAGTTCCGGCACGTGGACGTATACTTTCAAACAGGGCTCTGGGGCTAATATCGGCCTGACCGTCAATGCAGCCGCCAGCACCGATGTCAGTTCCTGGGCGATCGAGATCGATGGGGATGCAAAAGCCAATGCATTCAGCACTGGCGGCGCTTATTTTACAGTGCCTTATTAATCTCCCGTATTACCGGGCGGTTTAACCGTGCACCACCATCTTTCCTTTCTTCCCTTTTATCCATCTTATAATCAAATTATAGGATGGTTTCTCTATTACCCTATATGCGATATTCGAGTAGATGATAATGGCTGCAATCATAGCAGTCAGCGCAATCGCATTATCGACCCAGGTATCAGGCTTCATCGCCAGCGCCGCCCACAGCCGCCCTATAGCCCCTATCACCAACAGCTGCGAGAGATATACGGTAAAGGAGATATCCCCAAGCATGACCAGCCAGCGCCAGAATTTTATTTCTTTCTTTGCTTCCAGAACAGCCATCGCAACAACTACAGCGGCGAAGATGATCCCGTACAATAAGGTCTGGCAAAGCATCTTTGTGCCATAAAACTTGCCATCGGTATAGATCTTTGGAAAGAGCAGCGGGACTGCGACGGCACTGACAATGATTATCCCGGCCAGCAATCCCTCAGACAGCTGCCTAACACGGGGATGCGCGACAAGTATCGCGGCAAAGGCGCCCAGAATAAATTCTATAGAATAAGGACTCATCATAACCGTTCCGACAGGCCCGGGATGAATACCAGCGGAAAAACAGTTGAGAATGACCAGCAGCACAAGCCACCCAAACAGGATACGGATGACAAAACTCTCCCTGCATCGCATCAGCAGCGAGAAGACAAGATAGAAGTAGAGTTCATAGATCAGCGACCAGGCCACCATAACAAGCGGCAGAGAGGTCGAAGGAAAGAGCAGCAGGGAGCTCCAAAAGTTAAAGCGGCCGGCCTGGGAAGCATTGACAAAGGAAGGCTGTACCAGGAACACCCCCAGCGTGATAAAAAAATAAAACCAATAGTTGGGATAGATACGGGCAAACCGATGCAACAGGAAGTCAATGGTACCGGTCTTCTGTCCCCATTTCTTTCGGGTGATAAGCACCATGATAAAGCCGCTGATCACAAAGAAAAGATCGACGCCGCTTCTTCCGGTAAGCAGGATATCCGGCAGATAGCTGTTGGAGCCCGCATATTTTTTTTCGACGAGGACCAAATGATAAAATACGACGCTAAGAGCAGCCAGGCCCCGAAGGATCTGAATGGAATCGATCTTTTTGCTGACCGAAGCTTTTGGAGCATCAGGAATGCCGGGGGCTGGCTTACCGGTCGTTTTGGCGACGGCGCCGGCGGCAACAGTATTTGAAGTCATTATATTCATTTGGGTTCCGGCTTTGGAAGAGTAAGGCTATTATATTTTTGCTGAGCCAACCGTATGCATTTCAACACAAACAGGATCAGCAGCGGCAGCAACATAAAGTTGAAGAACAGCTGTTTGTTGACTATATAAAAACCATCCCGGAAGAACTGAAAAGGCAGCATTCCGCAGACCATAATATAGTAGCAGGCCCAGAAGTGGCTGCTTTCAGACAGATGACGCAGCATATTGAGCACAAAGCCCGTGATCATCATAAAGAAGAAAGACCCGATGATACCAAAGTTGATGATGATACTGCTCCAGACGCTCTCCGCGCCAAGCGGCGTCTGAAAAGAATAGCCATCGTGCGTCGATACGATGAATTGTTTCAGCGGCAGGATGGAGTTAGGCACCATATTGAAGAAGGAGGTTAGAAAGTTCAGCGGCGGATTCAGCCAGGGTATCTTGTTGCCGATCAGAAAAGTGCTGGTGCTAAGCCATGTAAATACGGGTTCGGACATAAAAGAATAGGCGGCCTTATCCAGACTGAATGTTCCCCCCGTACGTTTGATACCGGTGGCCGTAGCCAACAGAAAGCCCATGACAGCCATCCCCAGGATATGGTAGCCTTTCCATTTCTTTGGCGCAAAAGAAGTCTTATAGATCAGCAGAATGATCAGCGTTTGAAAGGTATAAAGACGGCCCCCCGTCAGGATGAGCAACAAGGCGGCAAGGATCGTTTCCCCAAACAATAGCTTCGACACCTTCTGTTTGCTGATCAACTGATAGATCAACAGGAAGTTAAAGAGAACGAGGATGGTGGCGAGCTTCCCTTTGGCGTCGGTACCGTTGAGGGTATAAGCCGCCGTAAAGGCACTCCTGCTCAGCCACGCAAACAGGATAAGAACCGGCAATAAGATCCAGGCAAGATAATTGATCCCTTCCGCGGTGAAGTCGGAGGGAAAAAGCTGCAGCGATCTTTTATAAGGTTTGATCAGTTTGAAGAGCAGGTGCCCCAGGTAGAAGGCAGCCAGCCAGGAAAGGGTGATCCATATATAAGCCCTCAGTTTGTCTTCGGGTATCATATGAAAGAAACCCTGGAACAGTTCTATCCCTATATACCCCTGGAAGGCATTCATCGTGCCGACAAAGTATGGGGAAAAGAAATAGTAAAGATATCCCACCAAAAAAAGGATCCGATGATCGACCAGGTAGTATCGGGGCTTCATATCCAGCTGGTTACTAATTTGATGTATAACTGTTACAAAAATGGTGCTAACTTGTAGGGCACCAGCAGCACGGTCATGAAAGTTTTAATTATCGAAGATGAGAGGGATTTATCAGACAGCATTTGCGCTTATCTGAATAATGAACACTTTATTTGCGAGACGGCCTATAATTTTGATTCCGCCCACGAGAAGATCAGTCTGCACGAATACGCGTGTATCGTGCTCGATATCTCCCTTCCCGGCGGCAGCGGCCTGGACCTGCTGAAGGAGTTAAAAGCCGACCACAAGACCGAAGGCGTGCTTATCGTCTCAGCAAGGAATTCATTGGATGATAAGGTGTTGGGCCTGAACACCGGCGCCGACGATTATCTCACCAAGCCTTTTCACCTGCCGGAGCTGGCTGCCAGGGTACAGGCCATTATCCGCCGTAAATCCTTCAACGCCCAGAATGTCGTTACTTTTGACGAGCTGGAAATCGACCTTTCCAGCAAAAAGGTAGTTGCCGCCGGACGGCTGCTGGATCTGACGCGGAAGGAATACGACCTGCTGGTTTACTTTATCAGCAATAAGAATAAGGTCATCAGCAAGGGGGCTATCGCCAAGTATTTGTGGGGAGATGAGATGGAGTCCACAGATAGTTATGATTTCATTTATTCACACATAAAGAATTTACGAAAGAAGCTGACGCAGGCCGGAACACCGGATTATATCCAGTCCGTATATGGGATGGGTTACCGGTTCGGACTTTAGCAGTGCCGATTTAGCATGAAACTCTCTACCAGATACAACCAGATCAATCTCGTCTCGTCGGTAGCCATTTTTCTTCTGGCAAGCGTGGCGTTTTATACCCTGCTGCGCTATGTGCTTATCCGACAGGTAGACGACGATCTGGAGATAGAACAAAATGAGATCGTAGGGTATGTTAGTAAATACGCACAGCTGCCGGAAGAAGAGACCGTCGGTGATCAACAGATCAATTTCGAAGAGGTAAAGAACAATATTTCACCTATTCCTCAACGTAAGTTCAAGACGGTCTGGGACGGCGCCGGTTACCGGAAACTGGTCTTCTATGTAGTAGTCAAAGGAAAGCCCGTCAAGGCAACGGTCTCAAAGTCCCTGCGGGCCAGCAACAGGGTCACGCAATCCGTTGTATTGATCACGTTCGGAACGATCCTTTGTATGCTGATCGCCAGCCTGCTGATCAACCGGCTGATACTGCGGAGGCTATGGCTCCCCTTTTATCAAAGCCTTTCGACAATGCAGGCATACCGGATCGGGCAAAGCCGGCCCATCTTTACTACAGGCCGGATAGACGAGTTCAACTCATTGAATCAAACGCTCGAAGAGTCCGTCCAGCATGCAGAAAGTGAATATCTTCGGCTAAAAGAATTTACGGAGAACGCTGCCCACGAACTGCAGACACCCCTGGCCATCATCCGAAGCAAACTCGACGTCCTCATACAGGACCAACACCTGTCCGCCCACCAGGGAACCATCGTACAGGGCGCCTACGACGCCGTCAACAGACTCGCCCGGCTAAACCAGTCCTTACTGCTGCTCAGTAAGATCGAGAACGGGCAATACGCGGATAAACACCGCTTTAACCTGAAGGAAGTAGTGGAACACAAGATCGATTCCTTCCGGGAGCTATGGACAGAAAAGGGCGTCGGGATCATCGCCAGGCTGGAAGACCGCGTCGTGGAAATGAATCCGGCGCTGGCCGAAATTCTACTTAACAACCTGCTTAGCAACGCCATGCGTCATTCCCCGGCGGACGGCGCCATCTATATCACCCTGCGACAGGATAGTCTCAGTATCGCCAACAGCGCGGCGGGCGGGCCGCTGGACAACGAAAAGCTGTTCAGCCGCTTTTATAAAGGCGGACAGTCTTCCGACAATCAAGGCCTCGGACTATCTATCGTACGCCAGGTGGTCATTGCGTCAGGATATACGATCTCCTATACGTATGAGGCTGGACAGCATGTATTTAACGTGATTTTTTAGCGTCCATGGCGCGGAAAGACCGCGGCAAAGATAAAGAGCCCGATATAGGGCAATATCAACGCAATAAAGGACCAGGCCAGGTGGCGGTTCGCCTTTGGATTGCTGCCCGACAACGCCTCATATTTCCCAAAGATCTTCTGATCCCGGTCTTTAACGATAAAGATATAGTTAAAGAAACCCGTAGTTAACAGATAGATAGAGGCTGCAAAAAGCATCGACTGGACCGGGGAGGTGAACCGGGAATGCTTGACACAATGCAGATAAAGCGATTCCAGCAGCAAAAGCCAGCCTCCGGAGCCGAGTGAAAAAAGGTAAAGCGCCTGAAGACGAGGATTATAGGTCGACCGATATTGACTAATACGGTAGAAATAGTTGTAAATGTTGAAATACAGGTAGTCGATGTGTTTCATGGATTCGTTTTCGGATTAGGGTACAAGACCCTTTTTAAACGCTTTTTGTTGAATTTTCGTACAGGAAAGTGCTTTCAATCTTCTCTCGCCTGAACATCACACATTTGTCTATTATTAATACAACAAAACTGCCTGTATAGGGGGGTATTTTGCCCAAAAATGGGCAATTAAATTAGATTTTAGTTTAAATATTATCTTCTTACAGCAAAGAATGCTCTTTTATTGGGGATAATTGGTAGTAATGTGATACCGATCCTCCAGCTGCCAGAGTCTGGCTCCTCCTTTTATCCCATCCTGATTGGAGAAGAGATGGATGTTTTGGTCCATCGGGATCGTCAGTTCAGCTGCGCTGCCGCCGCCAAGATAAAGCCGTTCATAGTTGAAAACGACCTTCAGAATATCCAGCACCTTGACAACCCGCTTATTCCACTTCTTTTTTCCTATTTCTTTTAAAGCCCTCTCACCGATATAAGCGTCGTAGTCGATATTTTTCTTTATGGGATGATGGGCCAGCTCAAGGTGCGGGAGCAGATAGCCGTCGATGAGTATCGCGGTTCCAAAGCCGGTTCCGAGTGTACACGCCATCTCGAACCCTTTTCCACTGACTACCCCCAAACCAAGCTGATCGGCGTCATTGACAAGCCGAACGGGTTTCTTCAGCGCATTGGCGATCTGCTGCCCCAGATCGATCCTGCCCCAGTAACCGTTGCCCAGGTTTGGAGCGGTAAAGACGATGCCATTACGCACATACCCGGGGAAACCAATCGATATCTTTTCGTACTCGGGCATGTCTTTTACCAGCTGGAGCATCGTGCTGATAACGTTTTCAGGATTGGCCTTACCTGGTGTCGCCACCCTTTTGTATTCCATTTGCCACTGCCCTTCCGGGTTCAGAATAGTGCACTTTATATGCGAGCCGCCTACGTCGATTGCGAGGATGTTTCCTGATGTCATAATCAATTGGTTTACAAATAACGGACCAGCTAAATTAACCCCTCGCCCGTATAAACAGCGAGATTTTTCAAAACCTCAATACCCCACCAGCACGCGGACTGTGGATTTTTTTCCCCTGGGGAATATTTTCCGTAAAGCTTTATAACTGAATATGATGCCGGTCCTTGCATTTTTGGCCTGGGAGGGCATAATAATTGAGCTTCAGAGGTTTTGGCCCGATAGAACGTATGGAAAAGCAATCCTTTCTCACAAAGTATGTCTTCAGCACTGACCATAAGGTAATCGCAAAGCAATTTCTGATCACTGGGATGATCTGGGCGATCATCGGCGGATTCTTTTCTGTATTGATGCGCGTACAGCTGGGCTTCCCCAATTCTTCCTTCCCACTCCTGGTCCATCTCAGCAAGCATATTTTTATCGAAGGCAAAGTGCAGCCCGCCACCTATTATCAGTTGATGACGATGCACAGCACCATCATGATCTTCTTTGTCCTTACAGCGGGACTAAGCGGCACTTTTGCAAACTTCCTGATCCCCTTACAGGTAGGAACGAGAGATATGGCCTCGCCCTTTATCAATATGCTTTCCTATTGGTTCTTTTTTGCCGCCAGCCTGGTCATGCTGGCCAGCTTCTTTATTGCCGACGGTCCTGCCGGAGAAGGATGGACCTCTTACGCGCCGTTGAGCGCCTTGCGGGACGCGGATTCGGGCAGCGGGACAGGGCAGGATCTCTGGATCGTAAGCATTATCCTTTTTGTCATATCCACCTTAATGGGCGGTATCAATTATATCACTACCATCCTGAATCAGCGGACACAGGGAATGGCAATGAACCGGCTGCCACTCAGCATCTGGGGGCTTTTGTTTACCGCTATCATGGGGTTGCTTTCCTTTCCGGTACTGCTTTCTGCCTTCGTGCTTTTGCTGCTGGACCGGCATGCAGGCACCAGCTTCTACCTGTCGGATATCTGGCTGACCTCCACAGGGAGGGCCCTGCCCTATGAAGGCGGGAGCGCGATCCTTTACCAGCACTTATTCTGGTTCCTCGGACACCCGGAGGTCTATATCGTGATCTTCCCAGCGTTTGGAATCGTTTCGGAAGTGATGAGCGTCAATGCAAGAAAACCAATTTTCGGCTATACAGCCATGGTAGGGTCCATGTTTGCGATCCTCACGCTTTCTTTCACGGTATGGGCGCATCACATGTTCGTCTCCGGCCTGAACCCCTTTCTGGGTTCGCTGTTTGTCCTGATGACCTTGCTGATCGCAGTGCCATCGGCTATAAAGGTTTTCAACTGGATCACCACCCTGTGGCGGGGGAATCTGCGGTTTACGCCAGCTATGCTGTTTGCCATCGGCTTCGTCAGCCTGTTCATCTCCGGCGGTATGACGGGCATCTATCTTGGCGATTCGACGATCGACCTGCATCTGCACGACACCTATTTCGTGGTCGCACATTTTCACCTGGTGATGGGAGTTGCGGCGATGTTTGGAATGTTTGCGGGTATCTATCACTGGTTTCCAAAAATGTTTGGCCGGTTTATGCACCCTTTCCTTGGATACGTGCACTTCTGGATAACGCTGCCTGCTGCCTATTTCATCTTCTGGCCGATGTACTATGAGGGGATTGCGGGAATGCCAAGACGATATTTTGATTTTTCACAGTGGGTAACGTTTAACCAGTTCGAGGGCGTCAACGGGTTTATATCGGCGGCGGCGATCCTTTCTTTTGCGGCTCAGCTGCTATTCCTGATGAATTTCTTTTATTCGATCTTTCGGGGGGAAAAAGTGACTGCCTTAAATCCGTGGAAGGCCAATACGCTGGAATGGACAACACCGATCGTTCCGGGACATGGCAACTGGCCGGGAGAACTACCGACCGTTTACCGCGGAGCGTATGAGTATGCAAAGGATGGAAGGGATTTTCACCCGCAAAGCGAACCTCCCGAAGACCCCATACTCCACACTCCCCTTGCCCCCGAGCCCCAGCCTGACGAGGGAGAAGCCGGGATAGCCCATTAATAATGACATTTCTGACAGTCGGTCCCGCCGATGTCTTCAACGGTAACGGAATCCTTTTCGTGCCGGTGAAGATCTATGGCGAATTTCTTATACTGTGTATAGAACTTATTGCCGTCATTAGGCTGTGTCGAATCCCCGCTGCCGAAATTCACTTTTGTAGTCCGGTGACAGTTGATACACCATCCCATACTCAGCGGAGCAAACTGCTTCACCTCATCCATCTCCTGGATATTCCCATGACAGGTCTGACACTGTATCTTTCCGGCACGGACATGCTGCGCATGGCTAAAAAAGACATGGTCGGGCAGGTTATGGATCCTTACCCATTCGATAGGCTTTCCAGGCTTTGTATATTTTCCCTGCTCAGGGTCGTAGCCGGTATAGCTGTATAACTTATGGATCTCTTCGTTTGGATCGACGCGGACACCGTCGGGCCTTATCAGTCTTTCGCCATGATAGTCGGTGATCGCCGCGTGGCAGTTCATACATACGTTGGGAGAAGGCACCGTCGCGGCCTTGCTTTCCCAGGCGTTGCCATGACAAAGCAGACAGCTGATCTGCTGCAGGCCGGCGTGTACGCGGTGAGAAAAGAAGATCGGCTGCTGCGGCTGATAGCCCTGCTGACGCCCAAGCCCAATTCCCCACTGTGTGATAAAATACCCCGCCAGCAGGAAGGCGATGATAGCGATCAGCGCAATATAAAATTTGTTCCGGTAAAAGGGAACAGGAGGCGCTTCGGGGATATTCCTCTTTTCATCGGCCAGCCGCCGCAGGTTCTTCGTCATAAAATAAAGCCCCAGCGAAAAAATGGCGAGAATGACCGTAATGACACCATACAGCAGGGTATGTTCTTCCAATGGCTGCGGGCTGGAATTAAGCGAGGTATTACGGGCTTCGGCAGGCCCTTCATAAGATTCGACATAGCGCAGGATCGCTTCTATTTCGGCATCCGAAAGATTGGGGAACACATTCATCGGCGCCCTGCCATATGAATTATAAAGATTGTTGAAGTATACATTCCCGGAGGCCAGTACTTTTTGATTGTTGTGTATCCAGTCATGCAGCAGCTTGCGGTCAGGCACCCGCTGGGTCACACCTTTGAGCGCAGGACCGGTAACGACCTTCAAAGGGTTATGACATTGGGCACAGTTTGTCTGGAACAGCACCTTTCCATCCTGGGCATCAGCAGAAGAAGAGAAACAGAAAGTAATAAGAAGAAACAGCAGCAGCGAGATTGCTTTTCCCGCCGAATTTAGACCAGCCATCAGACAGCTATTTCAGGGTGGTGTGGAAAAATTATGCCAGCCAGCCACGTAGAATTTCTTGCCCAGCAGCGTACAAAAGGATACTTCACGGGCTGGAACAATATTTTAACTCCCCCACTCTGACTTTTAGCAAGTTCCATGAAAATATATTTACCATTAACCATATTGCTGGCGTTGGGTATCGGCCGTCTGTATGCGCAGACAACCCGTGCGCTGACACTCCCGGATGCGCTCCAACTCTCTTTAAAGAACAGTAGGCAGCTACGGATCAGCCAGGCAAAGATCGAAGAGGCGGCAGCACAGATAAAACAGGCCGAACAAAACCAATTACCCGATCTGAAGATCAGCGGCAGTTATCTGCGGGTCACCCAGCCCAATATCGATCTGAAGCTGCCCGAAAGCAGCAGCAGCGGGCAAAACGGCGGGTCAGGCGGCTCCTCCGGAAACAACGCAAGCAGTCTCAGCAATATTAAGGTCAACCAGGCCATGTATGGAATGGCCAATCTTTCTCTTCCCCTGTTTTCCGGTTTCCGGGTCCGATATGGAATCGAGTCGGCAAAATTTCTTGAAAAAGCTGCCCGGCTCGATGCCGACAATGACAGGGAAGAGGTGTTGATGAATACGATCAACGCCTATGCAAACCTTTATAAGGCACACGAAAACGTGTTGCTGCTACAGGAAAATCTCGCCCAGTCCATGTCGAGGGACTCTGATTTTACCAATATGGAGGCCAATGGATTGATGGCGCGAAACGATCTTTTGAAAGCGCAGCTGCAAACCTCCCAGATAGAATACAACCTGGTCGACGCTCAAAACAACGAAATGATTGCGCAGGTCTCCATGAACCTGCTGCTCGGCCTTCCGGAGAAAACGGTATTGGTCGTCGATTCCTCCAGTCTCCAGGTATCGCCTCAGTTACAGGATATCGACTCCTATGAAAAGGAGGCCCTGGATCATCGTGCGGATGCCGCCGCCCTGAAGTACCAGGCCAGTGCCGCGGA
The DNA here is from genome assembly GCA_015654595.1 of Chitinophagales bacterium. Classification (GTDB taxonomy): domain Bacteria; phylum Bacteroidota; class Bacteroidia; order Chitinophagales; family Chitinophagaceae; genus Puia. The sequence goes on from JAATGQ010000057.1 coordinate 12,580, forward strand.
GACCGCTGTAAAGGCGGCAAAAGCCGATTATTTTCCATCCGTTGCGCTCACAGGAGGATATGTTGCGCTGGATATCCCGCATTTGTTTAGCGTAACCAATGCCGTTACCTATGGAGTCGGGGTTAATTATAACCTCGCGGCCTTCTGGAAAACGCCGGCAAAGGTCGCTCAGCAAAAAGCCAGGGAAAAAGAAGTGCAGGCGAACCGGGATCTTCTGGATGACAATATCCGGCTGCAGGTCAACCAGGCCTATGCTAATTATCTCTCGTCATTAAAGAAGATCGATGTCAGCAGAAAGGCCATACAGCAGGGCGAAGAGAATTATAAGATCACCCGGAATAAGTACAACAACAGCCTGGCGACGATGACTGATCTGCTGGAGGCAGACGTGGCGCTGCTGCAGGCCAGGATCAACCAGGAGGTGGCGAGAGCGGATGCCGTCGTGGCTTATCACGCCATCCTGCAGCGAACAGGAACCCTGGCAGAGACAGTTGCTAATCATTCAAACAAATAATTGATACCATGGCAGAGGAAAAACAAGAAAACGGCGGGAGCCAGGGCGGAAATGGCAGCGGACAGCCGCAGCAGGGCGGACAGACGGGCCAGAGCCAAGGCAGCCAGGAAGGGCAAAACAACGGAGGGGCACAGGGTCAGCAAGGCGGGAATGGGGGTCAGCAAGGCGGCAGCGGCGGAACTCAAAGCAACAACGGTGGCCAACAAGGCGCCAGCGGCGACAAGCAGGAGCCAAAGAAACGCAGCAAGGTCTTTGTCATCGTTATGGTCCTGCTCGTCGTGGTAGGCGCCATCTTTGGGATCAGCAAATGGATCCATGGCAAACACCACGAAGAGACAGACGACGCCCAGATCTCGGCCAATATCAGCCCAATCATACCGCGGGTATCGGGTTATATCTCCGAAGTGCGGGTAACAGACAACCAGCCGGTAAAAAAAGGCGACACCCTGCTGATCCTCGACGACCGCGATCTCAAGCTGAAGGTCGAACAGGCAGAAGCAGCACTGGCGACGGCTGAAGGCAACCTTGAACAAGCAAAAGCCTCGACCAACGCCGCAAAAACCAACATAAAAACGACCCAGGTATCCATCGCAACAGCGCAGGCACAAATCGAAGCGGCCCGTGTAAACGTATGGAGAGCCACGCAGGATTATAATCGTTACGCCAATCTTGTGATCGACCATTCGATCACTCAGCAGCAGTACGAACAGGCTCTTGCAGCCAAAGAGACAGCGGAAAAGCAGCTCCAGGTGCTCGAAAACCAAAAAGAACAAGCCGCTCAGCAGACACACTACGTATCGAGTCAGAGCAATGCAACGTCCACCTCTATAAAAATTGCCGAGGCGACGATCCAACAGCGGAAGGTCGATATCGACGATGCAAAGCTGAATCTCTCCTATGCCGTCATCACGGCGCCGGCAGATGGGCGCGTGTCCAAGGTCAATGCCCAGGTCGGTCAGTTCGTGACAGCAGGCAGCTCGCTTTTTAGCGTGGTGCTGGATAGCAGTCTTTGGGTGGTAGCGAATTTTAAAGAAACACAGCTGGATCGTATCCGTGTCGGACAACGGGTCGTTATCCATGCCGATGCGTTTTCGGGTCACGATTTTGAGGGAACGGTAGGCAGCTTTTCTCCCGCTACCGGCGCTCAATTTTCCTTATTGCCGCCCGACAACGCCACCGGGAATTTTGTAAAAGTGGTGCAGCGGCTGCCCGTAAAGATACAGTTCTCCAACCGGCAGGATTCGCTGGTACAGGCATTAAGACCGGGAATGAACGTAAATGTGGATGTACATCTCAGAGCCAACGGGGACTAGTAAATATCAATAGCATGGCGCAACAGGATTCAATGATAGAGTATGGCTCGCGGCGGGTATTCATAACGATCACGGCTATTTTGTGCACGCTGCTGGAAGTAGTGGATACGACAGTGGTCAACGTGGCGCTCAACGATATGCGCGGAAACCTGGGCGCCACGGTCACAGAGATCGCCTGGGTGATCACGGCTTATGCGATCGGGAATGTGATCGTGATCCCGATGACGAGCTGGCTGGCAAACCAGTTCGGGCGACGGAATTATTTTGCCGTATCGATAGTCGTTTTCACCGTTTGTTCCTTCTTATGCGGCAATGCCACGAGTATATGGGAGCTGGTTTGTTTCCGATTGATACAAGGTATCGGCGGAGGCGCACTCCTTGCGACATCACAGACCATCATCACCGAAGCCTATCCGCCGGAGAAGCGAAGTATGGCGCAGGGCATCTATGGAATGGGCGTCGTTGTCGGGCCAACCCTGGGCCCTCCATTGGGAGGCTATCTCGTATACAACTACTCCTGGCCCTATATCTTTTATATCAATATCCCGATAGGGGTCATCGCTACACTGCTGACGCTGCAGTTTGTCCGTAATCCCAATTACGGTCAGAAGAAGGCATTCCGCGACATCGATTTTGCGGGTATCTTATTGCTGGCGGGGGCCATCGGCTGTCTCCAGTTTGTACTCGAGCGGGGTCAGGACGATGACTGGTTTGCGGATACGGGAATCACGATCTGTACGGTCGTCAGTTTTTTTTGTTTCTTCTTCTTTATCTGGCGGGAATGGGTCTTCCGCGACCCGATCGTCAACCTGAGGGTCTTGCGCAACGGGAATCTCCGCATCGGCACTTTGCTGACCTTTATATTAGGGTTCGGGCTTTATGGCTCTACGTTCATCATCCCTTTATACACGCAAGGTACGCTGGGCTGGACGGCGGAAGATGCTGGATTGCTGCTGGTGCCATCCGCGTTGACAACGGCCGTTATGATGCCGTTGATCGGCCAGGCTTTACAAAAGGGCATCAAGCAACAGTATTTAGTGTCGGGGGGAATGTTCCTGTTCTTCTTGTTTTGTATGATGTTCTATTACGTGCTGACGCCGGACACCGGAGGGAGCGCCTTCTTCTGGATGCTCATCATCCGCGGGGTGGGCATGGGCATGCTATTCGTGCCCATCACCAGTCTGTCGCTAAGCGATCTTAGCGGACCGGATATCAGTCAGGGCGTTGCCTTTACCGGGATGACGAGACAGTTAGGCGGCTCTTTTGGCGTGGCGCTGATCTCGACCTTTATGGCAAGACGCAACCAGATGCACCGCGTCAACCTGGTGTCAAAGCTGAATGTAGATGATCCCGTCGTGCAGCAGCGCGTACTCGGACTGCAGCATAACTATATAGCGCATGGGATGAGTCCGGATCTGGCACTAAAAACCGCCTACGCATCCCTGGACATGTCGATCACCAACCAGGCCGGTGTGCTCGGCTACATGGATGTCTTTCTTTACCTCGGACTACTGTTCTTGTTTTGTATCCCTTTTATCCTTATGGTAAAGAACAAACAAGGTGGTGCGCCTGCCGCAGCCGGTATGCATTAAAGGGTGGTGCATCTGCCGCAGCAGGCATGCCTTAAAGCAGCCAGGCCTCTGGCCTCACTGTCAGGCTGTGACATTTCCCGCTGGCTGAGGCCTGCGCAGCCGGCGCAGCTGAAAAAAGATCCCAGTCACAAACACGATCAGTAATACAAGATTGGAAAACTTTATTATGGAAGCATCGGGGCCGTCTGCAACAGGATGAGTGACGGGGAGGCGGGTCAGCGTCTCCGTAATGGCGGGCACCAGCGAAAGCATCAGTGTTACCGTCATAACGATGACCTGGGCCTTTATTCCTCTTTGCCCAAACCACTTCGGCGCATAGATACCAATGGGCAGCAATATCAGGATAAGTACGGAAAGTCCATGGGCAGGCGTAAGATGACCGGTTTTCATGACGCCAAAGGAAGTCAGACAGGTAAGAATGGTCAGAATGATATACGTTTTGCCGACGGCGTTCCCCGGCTTGATCTGTCCATCGCGATAGAGAGCGACAAATCCGGCGATAACGGCAAAGATGCTGATGACCGTATGAACGATTCCCAGCAGCGAAAGATGATTTGGCATTTTATTGATTTTAGCAATGGCAGAAAGATAGCCTACCGCTTTAGACGCTGCAATACCCGGATCACAGAAAATGGGGTCGATTTACCGGGCGGCCCGTGCAGTGCTGGAGGCGTGGTCCATTTCCCTCAGACCCCAGGGAGGAATAAGCGTATATTTTAGTTTTTTGGGAATCCTACTTAATTTCTTCCGGAAATGGGAGCGGCGCTTTTTTAGTCAATCTTACAAATCATTGCTTTTTAGCCGCTTACGGGTTTGGCCTGCGGCTTGAATTATCCCTAAAATCCAAACCTCAAAAAAATCGACGACCCCATGAAGCTATTTTACACCCTGACTGCCGCATTTCTGCTGACACAAGGATCATCTTTTGCCCAGGACCTCGCGGCAAACGATCCGTCCAAAACTTCCAAATCCTCTCTCAAACAGGCTGACCATATCGACGCCCCGGTATGGAATAAGGAAAAAGACCAGGTGACTGGCCATATAGACCGCAGCAAGCTGACTGGCATGAAGACAGCCACCACAACCATCGTCAACTTATTGAGAACCTCTTGTTTTGCAGAAGGTTCATATACCCCTGTATGGCATGTCGAGTATACCTCCGACAAGCTCACGGAAAATAAGAAAGTGAAGTTTACCATCGACTGTAACTTTCCCGATCAGAAAGCGCACCTGACCATTGTTGCAAATGACATGAACGCTTTACTCCAGCCATTTGCGTTGAACAATCAGCCTATCTTTACGATGAAGCCCGCCAAAGCGGCCCAAAATGGCGCTGCTTATTTCGAAGGCGCAACCGAAGAAATGCAGACAAGGACCTGGCTGGTAACTACCGGTGAGCAACAGCCCTACCTGGTCATAACCCGGAAAGAGTACCTTGAAAATGCACAGGCCGAATTACATACGGTAAAGGAGGGGATCCTTGCCCAGTTGAGA
>JAATGQ010000186.1 GCA_015654595.1 Chitinophagales bacterium
AAAAAGCGATTTGCCCGATCGAAGTTGCTCAAGGGTCTTTTTCTTGAGCTCGTTGTAGTCGAATTTTTCGTTCTTTTCCATATAAACTGTATTAAAGGTCTTACTTTTTAACCTTTGACACAGTTTAATTTACAGTCTCGAACTTTTCAATCCAAAAATTGGAAAATGGCTTGTATGAATTCGGAGAGGTCTGTTTGTCGATGGCATATCCTTTCCAAAAGGACTTTATACTCACTATATCTTCATAAACGACGAGCTTGTAGTGATTCGACTGTTTTGAGAAAACTTCGGCGAGATAAGCCAGAGCTTTCCCGTCCGTATGTAATGCTTCTACCCCCTTAAACCTACAGAGCATTATTCGTGTTCTTTTTTCCTTTTTTCCTTCGATTATAACGAACAAACCGGCTCCATTTCGATCGTCGGTAATGTCATACATTCTTCGCGCAAGTGATTTTGCTATTTGCTCTTTATCAGAAATTTTATTGGTCTGAGCCATCTGCAAAAGAAGATCCCTTACCTCGTTCTCCTGACTATCGGTCGAGACAAAGGCAATTTCTATTTTACAATCCTTTTTTGCGGAATCAAATATTTTAAACAGGAAGTCAGTTGATTTGCCTGTCTCATTTACCAGCTTATACTTGAGAAGGCGATTCCTGTATTTTTTTACCGGATCGTGAGGCGGGATGGTGGCAAAGAATATGAAGTTTACGGCAAAGGCTTGCTTTGTTTTCAAGTTCAATCGTTTGGATTAGAGGTTGTAAATACCCATAAAGATTAATAATTAAAATAATATTGTCAAGGGAAGGGTGAAAAACGGGTGACCCGGTTAGAGGTGACCCGTTAGTATTTAATGGATAGGAGGTTAATTGTTGCATTTACCGCCTTCGTTGAGCTTGGCCTAGCTGGCGGTGACGGAGGGTTGGAGGCCCTTGGCGACGATCTCCTGGTAGAAGGTGGAGTTTTCGAGGCCCATGTACATGAGGTCCTGATAGACGGTTGGGTTGCTGCCGACGTCCGCGTAGGGGCGTGGTACCAGGTCTGGACGTATTGTTGGAGGGAGGCGCCCAGGAGGTTGATGTTTTCGACCATCCAGTCGTGGGTGACGCTTTCCCATATGTTTTCGGCTTTGGATTCGGCTTCGAAGTAGGTCGCCAGTTCGTTGAGGTCCATGTCGTCGATGGACTTGGGCCAGGTGGAGATGACCGTGCTGCCGAAGGTGGTAAGGGCTTTCTGGCGGAGCGTGGCGTGGAAGGCTTCGTGGATAAAGGGAGCTACTAAGTAGATGCGAGAATAGGTGGAGTTGTCTGGTTTTGCCACCCTGGTTGAGAGTTATGCCGTCCTCGTCGAAGCAGAGGACAGCATAATACCTTCTGAAATTCGGGCTATTTGGTTAATTACTTGAAGAACTTTTATCCATAAATTATAGAACATGGATCTGTTTATTCAAAATTTAAATGATTGATAATCAACAATATATATCCATTATATCGAAAATTGACCAATATTTTAAAATAATGGCTTAATTTTGAAATTAAACAAAAGCCAATTATACTGAAAATTGGTAATTTTTTGATTAATGAAGAAAAAAGCCAAAGATCAATTCATACAACATTTTGAGGGCAAACCTCAGTTTTCCCGGCAGGAACTCTATGATTACTTTCTTACCGCAGAAGGTGAATTGAAGGAAGGGACTCTTGGATGGAGAATCCATGATCTTAAGCAAAAGAACCTCCTACGGGAAATTCGGCGGGGATGGTACACAGTGGAAATAAATTCCCTTTACAAACCCGTTATAGAGCCTACCGTAAAAGAACTAGCCAGTCTGTTTACAAAGAACTTTCGGGATACACGGTACTGTGTATGGAACCTCAATTGGCTCAACGAATTTACAGTCCATCAATTCAACTCCGAGCGCATCATTTTTGAAATCGAAAAAGATCTCCAGGAATCGTTTGCCAATTTATTAGGCGATAACGGTTATAACAATGTCGTTTGGGATGTGAAGGGTCCGTTACCACGAAATAACTTCAAAGAAATACCAATAGTCTTACTACCTTTAATTTCCAGAGCTCCTGTACAGGACATTACAACTGATGATGGACAGTCCATCGTTGTTCCAACACTTGAAAAAATATTGGTAGACATCTACGAGGGCAAGAGCATCTTCCGCTCTCTTCAGGGAGCAGAAGTGGAAAGGATTTTCGAGCATGCCGTTGAACGCTATGCCATTAATTATGCCACCTTGTTCAACTACGCTAAACGCCGGGGAAAGGCGCCCGAGCTGAATGCATTGCTCTCGAAATTTGTCCCGGACACCCTAATAAAATGATCGATGATCGGATTGCATTGCTTTGAAAAAGAATGGATCGACAGTTTCCGCAAGCAGAAAGGTTATGAAAAAATAAACCCACCATTACTGGAGAAGATGATCCATGCCCTTTCCTTACTTCAACACCTACAAATCCAGGATCTTCATTTCACATTCAAAGGAGGGACTAGCCTTATGCTGTTATTAGATAAGGCTACACGGTTCTCGGTTGATATCGACATTATCACAGAAGAGAGCAGAGAAGTAATAGAGAACGTTTTGGATAAGGTCGTGGAGACGTCTCATTTCGTAAGTTGGACATTAGACGGGAAAAGAAGCTATAAGCCAGGCATTCCTAAAGCGCACTATGAACTAGAATATAATTCGCAAGTCAATAAGAATTCGAACTATATTTTATTGGATGTTCTATTTGAAAAAGCCCATTACCCAACCATCCAGCAACGTCCCATACAAAGCCTTTTCATCGAAACAGCGACATTGATCCATGTCAACGTACCAACGGTGGAAGGCATCACAGGAGATAAATTGACCGCCTTCGCCCCAACCACGACCGGTATCCTCTACGGAAAAGGAAAAGAGCTGGAGATGATCAAGCAGCTTTATGACCTGGGTAACTTATTTAATCATATCCAGTCCGTATCGGAAGTGGCCAGTAGTTTTTCCTCGTTTGCCGCCTAGGAAATCACCTATAGGAACCTTACCATTGAACCCGTCGATATTCTCCGGGATACCCTTGACGCCTGTCGGCTGATCGGCTTCCGGAATCGCAGCACCACGGAGCCGGATAAATCCCGATTCTTAGAGCTTCAGCGGGGAATTGCCAGTTTCAGTGAGTTCCCGGTATCAGAAAACTTTCGGATCGATGAAGCGATTACTGCTGCCGCCAAAATAGCCTATTTATGTGCCAAGCTATTGACCAAGGATTATACGCCCCTGGAACGTTACGACCAGCAGGACCATTCGGAGCTGGTAATCAAAAATCTTCAATGGAACGCTCTTAATAAACTGAAACGTCTCCCTGATCAGGCAGCCTTTTTTTATTGGTACAAATGCCTGGAACTATTGAATTTGATTTCTTAATAACGAACGGGAAGCCCTGTGATAAAACATATTTCTATTCTTGGCTATCGCTTCCGCCCATTCTACTTTCAGCTAGCGCGAATTTCAGCTCCTCGATTTGTTTATCCTTTTTCGCCAGCTCTTCCATAAAATAATCGACCATTTCTTTTGAAGAGGGAAAAATGTTCTCCAATTTTACTCCGGAAGCGAGCTTCAGCAGACTGCTTTCATCGAATTTTTCAAAAACATCCACCGGGATATTCAGGATCTCCGCTGCTCGTTCCAGCCTCGACCTGGGAATCGTTTCCTGCTTCTCCCATTTGGATATTTGTTGCTGTTTGACACCCATTTTTCGAGCAAAGATTTCTTGCTTCATTCCGCTTAATAGGCGGAGATAACGGAGGCTTGTACCGTGGTGGATAGAATCGGACATAGGTTTACCTTATTGATGACCGTAATAAATGGTTGGAAGTCATTTTATTGAAAACACACCCATGCAAAGTTGTAATTTATTGATAATCAATAAAATAAATCTATTATATTCGCGGGAGTAAATAACGCCGTTTCTACGGCGCTCAATAAATAGTATTTTTGATGTTCTTCACGACCTGAAGGACTTCACTATAAAGTCTCGAACAGAAAACGGCCAATTTTCAACGAGTAGAGATGATAGTGAAAGCCCATTCTATATCTATATAGGGTGGGCCTCTATCAGCTTACCTACTCCAGGCGCTTGGCCGTGCCTCTGTTCGGTAAGACGGGGCCCGCCCTTTATAATTTCTCGCTATAGAAGCTCCGCTTACAGCAGACTTACATTTCTTTAAACACCCTAAATGTAAGTGTCTATGCCAATCACTTCGCCTTTTATCATCGGTATCCTGCCGCGGTGGCACCAACAGCTGCTTGCGGAAGTGGTCCAGAAGATTGTCCTTGCCGTCCAACCGGAAAAGATCATTTGCTATGGCTTGCGATCCGTTCATTACCAGGATTGGGGGTGTTTTTTGGATGAGGGAACAATGAAGGATAGCTCTCGGCTAAAACTGGACCTACTCATCATTGCCCCTGTCACAAGGGGGCAATTGGAACAAGATATCAGCTTTGCCGCTGAACAACAGTGTAAGGCCCTGGCTGATGTCCACTGCATAACCCATAAGATTCACTCGGTGAACGAGAATTTGAGCAAAGGCAGTCCTTTCTTTTGTACTTTATACAGCAAGGGACTATTCGTTTATGACTCCGAACAGACTGCGTTAGAATCTCCCGTCGAGATGGCAGTACCTACAATAGAAAGACCTATCATACAAGCCATCTGGACCCGATGGTATGGATTGGCCCAGCATTTCTATAAAAGCGCTGTCGATTCTCAGGATTTTGAAAGGCCGGACCTTACTGCATTTATGCTGCATCAAGCAATGGAGCATACCTGTGGGGCCTTGATTCGCATCTTAACCGGCTACCGACCCAATACGCATAACCTTAGCCGGCTGCTCATGATGGTTGAAAACTTCACCGATCAACTAACCAAACTATTTCCGAAGAGCACAAAAGAAGAGGAAGCCATCTATGCGGTATTGCAACATGGCTATTTGGATGCCCGGTATAAGGATGAGTACATTGTTCCGACAGGAGTTCTTGAAATTTTGATACAACGAGTGCAGGAAGCCCAAACAATTGCCGCCATTTTGTACCAGGAAAAACTGTCCCTTTATTCTCTTCCAAAGGTTGGGTAAATAAAATCAACTAAATCTGATACAGCCTTAACATGCGAGCAATGATTTTTTAAATGGTGAACAAATGGCAAGTATTGAGGGATGAGAAAAGTATCATCATACCCGAACGCTCAATTTTTGGAATTGTTCAGCATAATCCGGCCAAACATGCCCTAACCTGGAAAGTAGTTTTTGAACTTGTCGCACCTTTGTATTTTAATCCTGGACCTTATGAAAAAGACTGCACAGCGCAAAACCGATCGTCAACCTTCGTTTGAAATCGCGACAGTACGAATGCTTACCATAGATCGCTCTAAAGCCATCCTCAACCAGCGCAGCATTACCTATACTGACGAAGAAATAACCATCATTCGGGACTTCCTCACCCGCCTAACTGAAATCACCCTGGCCTTCCACGAACGGGCAAAAGCCAAACGAGTTATTCCTATCACCCAAATAAACGACCATGAATCAGCAAAGAGCGTACCTCTACATCCACGTCAGCACCGACGAGCAGGCTGACAAAGGTTACAGCCAGCGTAACCAGGACGAACAGCTAAGGAAATATTGTTAACACCCTAATATTGCCATAGCTGGTGTCTATTGGGAAGATTATTCTGGTAAGACTTTCGACCGGCCGGAATTCAACGTCTTCCTACAGCACATCAAGAAGAACCGCCATTCCGCCGAACTACTAATCTTTTTAAAATGGGACCGCTTCTCCAGAAACGTGGCAGAATCCTATGCCACGATCCTCCAACTGCGAAAACTGGGCATCCAATCCCAGGCCATCGAGTAACCGCTGGATATGAGCATTCCGGAAAGCAAGATTATGCTGGCTATTTATCTGGCTGCTCCGGAAGTAGAAAACGACCGGCGAGCCTTGAACGTCATCGCCGGTAT
>JAATGQ010000071.1 GCA_015654595.1 Chitinophagales bacterium
GGAGATGAGGGACAAATGCAGTATTTGGTTCAATGCAGTAGTAAGAGGCGATGTTAACAGTATTCGTATTGGCAACAAAGTAAATATCCAGGACAATGTAGTCCTGCATGGCACCTACAAAAAGACGGGTGTGACGATCGGCAATGACGTTTCGATTGGTCACAATGCGATTGTTCATGGATGTACGATCCAGGACAATGTATTGATCGGGATGGGCGCTATCGTGATGGACAATGCAGTGATCGGAACGAATTCTATCATTGCGGCCGGCGCCGTGGTGACGGAAGGGACAAAAGTTGAATCGGGAACGATCTATGGAGGGGTTCCGGCGCGGAAGATTAAGGATATTCCACCGGATCTGGTGTCTGGGCAGATTGAGCGCATTGCAAATCACTATTGCATTTATGCGGGATGGTATAAGGATTCGAATGAGGCGCCGCAGCAATAGAGGTCCAAAAAGACTGCACCCTAATTAAGAGGCATCTGCTTGCAAATGCAGGATAATATTTGTAGGTTTAAGTTCGTTTATATCTTTTGATCCCATGAAACGACCCAAAACCTTACTGTATTTGTTTTTGCTGGTGATGCTTTCGACCGGCGCGTCCTCTTGCGGATGGATCCACAACCTTTTTGCGCCGAAATACGGGTGTCCCAGCGATGGAAAGAACGTGGGGGCGGAGCGTATCCTGAGCGGGGAAAAGGTGCCTAAAGCTCCGAAGTTCAAGAGCTAAGGCGGGCCGGCTACGAGTCAAAGGCAGGAATGCGAGGCGAATGCCGCGGTGACAGGTAAAGAAAGTGCCGGAACCTGGCGGCGCGGGCGGCGAAAAGCCGGGAATAGCGTGGACGGCAACATCAATGAAATCCGTGATTTGTACCCTATTATAAAACTTAAATCCCTTCTCTATGAGCCCTCTTACTCTCCGAACCGATTTCGGCTGTACGGAAGCCGTCATAGACGACGATTGTGGCTTGAAACGTTTCTATGAAGTAGCCAACATCCTCTCCGATGACCTACAGATCAAATTCACTCAAAAGACCGATGATTTCGATTCCCTGATGTGGGATTTCCTATACAAAGGGCATATTCTGACCCTTCATTACAATATTTACACGGGAATTTCGATTTATCCTCGTAAATTCAGAGACGCACCGAGAAAAGACAATGACGCGGTTGTAGAGGTGGCGAAGTTTCTGGAAAGTAAGCTGCTGATCAATACGGCTCGTCGCTACATGTCTTAAGCAAGACGGGCGACAGGGATCTAACGAATGTTTGTCATTTATACAGACCCGCACTATCGTGCGGGTCTGATTTTTGGTGGAGCTGTCGTATATTTATAACATGGAGCCTGTACAACAACGTCCTTTTTATACCAAGCTGGCGATGGTGCTGATTAGCCTTCTCGCCCTTTTCTATATCGCGGCCTGGGGCAAATCATTTCTGGCTCCCTTGGTATTTGCACTGTTATTTTCTGTGCTGCTTCTACCGGTAGCCAATTTCCTGGAACACAGGCTTCGAATACCCAGGAGTCTGGCGGCTTTGTTATCGGTGCTGCTGCTGGTCTGTTCGCTGGCAGCCCTGCTATACCTGGTGGGATCACAGATCACCAATCTGGCCGATGACTGGCCGCAGTTCAAACAGCAGGTGCTGACTTCCGTCAACGGTCTCCAACAATGGATCTCGACAAGGTTTCACATCCGTATCCACCAGCAAAACAGCTATGTCAACACTGCCACCTCGAGGCTGCTGGAAACGGGATCGTCGGTGCTTGGAGATCTGTTGGTGTCTTTATCGTCTATCCTGCTTTTCCTTGTCTTTATCATGATCGATACGTTTTTCCTGCTTTATTATCGTCGGCTGATCGTCAGGTTCCTGGTGGCGGTATTCCGGGAGGAAAATTCTGTTGTCGTCTATGATATCATCTCGCAGGTTCAAACGCGTATCCGGCAGTACATCATGGGTTTGTTACTGGAGATGGTGATCGTTGCCGCTGCTACCTGTCTTGCGCTTTGGATACTGGGGATCAAGTATGCCATCCTGCTTGGGCTTATCACGGGCTTATTCAATGTCGTTCCTTATATCGGGATATTTACCGCCCTTGTGCTTAGCACGCTGGTGACGATCGCAACGGCCGGGGTAGCTAAGATCCTGCTGGTTATCGGTACGATAGTGGGGATACACCTGATCGACTCGAATGTGCTGCTGCCGGTAATTGTCGGCTCGAAGGTGCGGATCAATGCGTTTATTACGGTCATCGGCGTGATCATCGGTGAAGCGGTTTGGGGGATACCGGGGACTTTCCTGGCGATACCTATTATCGCGATAGCAAAGATCATTTTTGACAGGGTCGATAGTCTTAAGCCGTGGGGCCTTTTATTTGGGGATGAGCGTGACGAGAAGGCGCCGAAGCCGCTGAAGGAAGAGATCAAGGAGCAGGGGCACGATGTGGAGCATGCGCCGGAGCGGAAGTAAGGCTCTCGTCGGAGGGCTCGGCGATCGTGGGTACCGATTGCGAGGGATGCGGGCCGGCGTGGACGGCGGCAAGCGAGTGGATCGCAGATGGCGGATGGCGCTGGGAATGCGAGGAACGGCGGCGGGAGGCCAGCGAAGGCGAGCCTAATAATTCTTTTCTTCGATCGATTCCAGAATAGTGCAATAGCTGACGTATCTATCTATTGCTATCGATCCATCATTCACCGCCTTTTTTACGGCACAGCCGGGCTCCTGCAGGTGCAGGCAGTTGTTGAACTGGCATTGGCCGGTCAGCAAGCGCATTTCGGGGAAGTAGCCGGATAGTTCGGCGCGGGTGATATCGACAATACCAAATTCGCGCATACCGGGCGTATCGATGATACGGCCGCCATAGGGCAGGTCGAACATTTCTGCAAAGGTTGTCGTATGGATCCCCTTGCCGCTCCAGCCGCTGACATCCTGGGTTTTGCGCTGAAGAGACGGGAAGAGCGCATTCAGGAAGGAGGATTTGCCGACACCGGAATGACCGCTCAGCAGACTGATCTTTCCGCTTAGCAGCTCCTTCACCTCGTCAAGTCCTTCACCGGTGTTGACGCTCATCCGGATAAGCCGATAGCCGACAGCCTCGTACATCTCCTTCCATTCCTTGTATCTCTCTTCCTCTTTTTTACGATACAGGTCGCCTTTATTCATCAACAGGACAGCAGGGACATGATAGGCTTCGCAGGTGACCAGCCAGCGATCGACAAAGCCTTGTGACGTACGGGGGTCTTTGAGCGTGACGACAAGCAGGGACTGGTCAATATTGGCTGCTACGATATGATGCTGCAGGCGATGCGAAGGGCTTTGCCGGTTGATGTAGTTTCTTCGGTCGTGTATGGCGGTTATTATAGCGGTCTGTTCGAGCTCGCTTTCGGGATCAAAGTCTACGTCGTCACCCACGGCAAGGGGATTGGTCGAGGTGATCCCGTCCAATTTAAATAATCCTTTCAGCCGGGCATTCCAGGTCTCCCCTTCGGCAGTTTTGACCACATACCAACTGCCCGTCGACTTATAAACTTTTCCTGTCATTGCCGCGAAGGTACGCCGCCTTATGGGAATTTCCGTAATACGATCCAGCGGAGCAGCAGTTCCAGCAGCAGTAGGGCGGCTGCGGCAAGCGCAAAGGGAAAGAATTGTTCGGAATAACGGCGGATGGTCGAGGTCTCGATCTTTGTTTTTTCGAGCTGATCGATCTCGTTATAGATACTTTTCAGGCTTTCGTTGTCTTTGGCGCGGTAGTAGCGGCCCCCGGTTTCGGTCGCGATCTGGGTCAGCAGCTTTTCGTCGATGTTCACCTTTTCCCGCTGCATCACGACGCCGGCTGGCGTTTGAATAGGAACGGGCGCGAATCCTTCTGTCCCCATACCAATGGTATACACTTTAACACCGATGGATTTGGCGATCTCTTTTGCGGTATTGGGGTCGATCAGACCACCGTTGTTCTCTCCATCGGTAAGCAGGATGATCACCTTGCTCTTGGAGGGAGAGTTGCGAAGTCTGTCGACGCCGGTTGCAAGCCCTGACCCAATGGCTGTTCCGTCTTCGAGCAAGCCGCTCTGGACGTTGTAGAGCTGTGTCTTGAGCACATTTTTATCGGTGGTCAGCGGGCACATGGTAAAGCTTTCCCCGGAGAAGATGACCAGCCCTATCCTATCGGTTGGGCGGTGATCGATAAATTCGGAGGCGACGTTCTTGGCTGCCTCCATTCGGTTGGGGGTAAAGTCCTGGGCAAGCATACTGCCGCTGATGTCGAGGCAGAGTACAATGTCGATGCCTTCGCCGGTGACCTGCTGCTCGTCGTTGTGCGTTTGGGGTCTGGCAAGGCCCAGTATTATGCAGATAAGCGCCAGGATGCGGCATACGAACGGGAACGGCCTAAGAAAGTTTTTCCAGCTGCGCGCGCCGGAGAAGGCCCGGACGGTGGAGACCATGACCGTGGCGTGGTGCTGCGCAGCCCGTTGGATTTCCCACCAGATGACCAATGGCAGCAGCAACAGGAGCCAGAAGTAAGCAGGCTGAGCGAAATAGATATTTTGATACCAATCGTAAAGCACGTCCGGTTATTGTTGTGTTTTGTTTGAAGGATTCGGGTTTTCGGGTTGTGATCCGGGAGGCGCAAATCGCGAGTGGTCGTCGCTCGCGGCTGCGGGGCCAGGGTTGCCGACCGGCGGGGCGGCAGTCGTACCAGCCGCCTTTGCGGGGGCGGAAGCCGTTGTACCGGAGGCCTTTGCGGCGGCGGCAGTTGCGGGGGCAGCAGTTGCGGCGGCGGCAGTTGTACCCGCGGCGTTTGCGGCAGCTGCTGCTTTTGCGGCGGCGGCGGCTTTTGCGGCGGCTTCTCTATCTTCTGCGATCTTATTCAGTGCACCGAGGGATGAGCGGATCGTCTGCCCGTGTCCTGCGCTTTCGTCGAGGCTGGGCTGGTATTTTGCGAATTTGACAAAATCGCTCATCCGCAGCGTCTCAGACAGTTGGGCAAACTGCTCGCCAGGCAGCGGCAGCTGACGGAGCTGTCCGATCAACTCTTCGCTGGTTTCGGCCAGGCTTGCGATTCTCAGCCTGCGCAGCAGGAAGTTCCTGAAAATGTCCCCCAGGCGGCTGTAGTATTCCTTTACAGCGCCGTTTTCCGGCAGCTTTTGTTTTTCCAGCTGATCCAGCTGTCGTAAAGCCTCTTCATACGGCGACAGTTTTTGTACTGCAACGGCCCCCGTAATACTCTTCCAGATCTTCTTTTTACGGACCAGCCAGATCACGATCCCCAAGGACAGCAGCGCGACGGCGGCTACGATCCACCCAAACCAGCGAGACCAGGGATTGGGCACTTCTACGATATCTTTTATATCATGATAGTCTTTGCTGGGGTCGATCTTCGTATAAGCCACTTCGACCCGGATCGAGTCGGTCTGGAATTTTTGTCTGCCCAGTGTAAAGGTGAGACGGGGAATGGCCCAGGCGCCGGAGTCCCAGCTGGTAAGGGTCAGGTATTGCCGGTAGTAGCGTCCGCCGGATTGGATGGTAGAGTCCACTCCGCCCTTTTGCAGCCAGTCGAAATGAGGCAGGGAGTCCAGATCAGGCCAGGCAAGCGGTGCGTTGTTTAGCGCTGTCGCTTCGAGCATCAGTTGTATTGGCTGACCGATCAGGATCTTTTGTCTGTCGACAGTGGCTTTCAGCGATAGCGGCTGTACAGCAGTGCCATGGCCATTGCTGCCGGTCCTTTGTGCGTGAAGCAAGGCTGGCGCTATACATCCCAAAACCACAATGATATATAATGATACTCTTCTCATGTACTATCCCGGCCGGTGACGCCCGACGAAGAAACGTTGCAGGATCTTGACGTAGTCCTCATCGGTGCGAAGGTGCAGGAGGTCGCTCCCGGCCTTTTGGAATATGCTTTTACACAATTCCGTTTGGTTAAAGAAATATTGTTGATAGCTGGTGCGAACGAGGTAGTCGTTCGTGTCTACCCAGGTACGTGCGCCGGTCTCTGCATCTTCGGCTTCTATAAGGCCGACGGCGGGCAGCTGCATGTCCATTTTATCATACACTTTGATGCCGATAAAGTCGTGCTTTTTGCCGGCCACTTTCATTGCGTCTTCGAAACCTGTCTCGCGGACCGCGAGGGCCTGGCGGTTGGCGGAGTCGGAAACTGCGCTCGAACCAAGCGCGCTGCCGGGGCCAGGAGTACCGCCGGGAGTGGAAGGCTGCGAGCCCGATGTTCCGCCGGTGTAGCCTGCCGTTGCAGAGCGGCTGGGGCCGCTGCTTTCCAGAAAGTCGCTCATCATAAAGACGATGCCTCTGTGCCGGGAAGAGCGGTTCAGAAAACGGATGGCTTCACTAAGGTTAGTGCCTTTGCCTTTTGGTTCGATCGTCAACAGCTGCCGAACGATATAAAGAACGTGATCCCTTCCTTTCTTTGGCGGGATATACAGTTCAACTTTATCGCTAAAGAAGATGACCCCGACCTTGTCGTTGTTGTTAACGGCTGAAAAGGCCAGCACTGCGCAGACTTCGGCGATCAGGTCTTTTTTACGGCCGTGGATGGTCCCGAAAAGAGAGCTCGCGCTCACGTCGACCAGAAGCATCATCGTCAACTCCCGTTCTTCTTCGAAAAGTTTACTGAACGGGTGATTGAATCTCGCCGATACATTCCAGTCGATGAACCGGATGTCGTCCCCCGCCGCATACTCCCTTACCTCGCGGAAACTCATGCCCCTTCCTTTAAAGGCGCTATGATATTCCCCGGTAAAAAGATGATTGGTGAGCCTTTTACTTTTTATTTCCAGCTCGCGAACCTTCTTTAATATTTCGGTAGTAGTGAGCATTAATCGTCTATTATGGTATTGGAATCACTTTCAGCACTTCGTCTATCACCTGTTCGATATTCACATTTTCCGCCTCCGCTTCATAGGTGAGACCGATACGATGCCGCAGCACGTCTTTTGAAATGGAGCGAACGTCCTCGGGGATAACATACCCTCGTTTATTCAGGAACGCATTTGCTTTTGCTGCAAGCGCCAGGTTGATGGAAGCACGCGGGCTTCCGCCGTAAGCGATCAGCGGCCTGAGCCTTTCCAGTTTGTATTTATCAGGATTGCGGGTGGCAAAAACGATATCGAGGATATAGTGTTCGACCTTTTCGTCCATATAGATCTGGCGGGTCAATTCTTTTGCCTGGATGATCTCCTGCATCGAAACGACTTGTTCGACCTTTACTGCGGATTGTATGCCTTGTACGTTTTGACGGATGATCAGCTGTTCTTCCTGTTTGGTGGGATAGTCAACGATCACCTTCATCAGAAAACGGTCTTGCTGCGCTTCGGGGAGGGGATAGGTACCTTCCTGCTCCAACGGGTTTTGAGTGGCCAGAACGAGGAAAGGTTCTTCGAGCTGGTAGCTGGTATCGCCGAGCGTAACCTGTTTTTCCTGCATGGCTTCCAGCAAGGCAGACTGAACTTTCGCAGGGGCGCGGTTAATTTCATCCGCCAGTACGAAATTGGCGAAGATGGGTCCCTTACGAACGACGAACTCGTGCTTTTGCTGATTATAGATCATGGTACCGATGACGTCTGCAGGCAGCAGGTCGGGCGTAAACTGTATACGGCTGAACTTAGCGTGAATAGCCTGTGAGAGGGATTTGATACTCAGTGTCTTGGCAAGGCCGGGAACACCTTCAAGCAGGATGTGGCCATTGCTGAGCAAGCCGATAAGGAGTCTGTCGAGCATTTGATGCTGACCGATGATGACTCTTCCAACCTCGTCCCTTAACCTGTCGATAAAGGCAGCCTGGTACTGGATCTTGTTGTTTAATTGTCTGATATCCTCTGCTGTATAGAGCATAAGTCTAAGATTAATCTGGCTTTAAGTAGGCTCGAAAATAACGATTTCACTCGGCAAGTTTGTTGCCAAGTTTGATATAAATTTAATTACATATATGAACAATAATTATATCAATTTTACGTTTTAAACCTGAGGCTTCGAGAACCTTCCAAAGAAAAATGAGACAGAGGATGTTTTCGCAATCATTAATAGTACCTTTCCTCGCGGCCCTCACGCTGGCTGCCTGTTCCGGAAAGAACTCCTCCGGAAAGGAGGTTGATTTGCTGACCTCCACTCCCTGGAAATACGAAAAAGCGGGCTTTAATTCCACAGACGAAGGCGATTTTGATGCGTTGGATCCACGAATCGCAGGCAACGAAAAAGATAATGCCATCGTATTTCGTAAAGATGGTACGGGTTATTCCCAGGTTTCTCTAAAGGGAAAAGGGGGGCCAGACAGTCTTCCTTTTATCTGGTCGCTTCAGAATAAAGACAGCACCATCTATTTTCGCGATACCTATTATAAAGTTAAAGTATTGTCAAAGCACAAATTAGAGATGTATGCCGACGAAAAAATAGGGAATGATATTTCGCGGTATACGATCATCTTAAGTCATTAAATCCTCTCTTTTTGCTGACCTGGTGATTGACACTCCGGTATAATCCTTGGTTCAAGGATTGCATAGACCCGAGTAATTACCTTTTATGAAAAATAGAATCCTGCGCCTCTGTCTCTTGTCCGCCCTTAGCTTATCCATCCTCTGGACAGCTTGTAGCAAGAACACATCATTAGAAACAAATCCCGCATTGACCGACACAGTAAAAGCAAGCACCGTCAACCTCCTGACCTTGTCTGCCTGGAAGTATGATACTTCTGGTTATGACAATAATAAGGATGGTATTCTGGATGGGGCCGCAGATTCTGTGGTGGTTCCATTCTGCGAGCGTGATGACGCGTATACTTTTTACGCTGACAACACTGGTTCCATGGATAATGGAACGGATTATTGCGTTGCTTCAGATTCACGTCTTGTCCCTTTTTCCTGGTCGTATGACAGCGTCAAAACTATGCTGACAGCGGGTTTCAATCCGGTCATGCAAGCCGGTGTGACCATTCAGAAGCTGGACTCGACGCAAATGTGGGTCTATCGTGACTCGACGTCGGCCGGGGTCGATTACCGGTATATCGTTGTGTTCAAACACTAAGCGCGGGGCGCTTACTGTTTGAGTGAAGTCGCGCGCGTGCGGCGGCGGGAGAGCATTGCTGCACACGGTGAAGAATGGGCCTGAGCCTTGCCGCCTGCGGTGGCGAAGGAGCGTTGCCGGTTATGCCGGCGGGAGAGCATTGCTGCACACGGTGAAGGATGAGCCTGTGCGTTGCCGGCTGCGGTGGCAGGAGAGCATTAGTGCACACGGTGAAGGATGGGCGTTGCCGGCTGCGGCGACTATGAAAGATATTTTCCGACGATAGGTACGCGGCGTCCTACTCCAAACGCTTTTGCGCTGACACGGATAATGGGGCAGAACTGATTCCGCTTGTATTCGCTGGTATTGACCAGACGAAGGATACGCTTTACAACGGCCTCTTCGATACCCATTGCGATGATCTCTTTGGGTCCCTGTCTTCTTTCGATGTACTGATAAAGTACCTTATCGAGAAGATCGTAGTCGGGAAGGCTGTCGCTGTCCTTTTGTCCTGGCCGTAATTCTGCGGAGGGAGCTTTTTCCAGGATGTTTTGGGGGATGATCACGCCGTTGCGGTTGATGTACCGCGCCAGCGCATATACCTGTCCTTTATACACGTCGCCGAGTACGCTTAACCCGCCCGCCATGTCTCCATAGAGGGTACCATAACCGGTGGAAAGTTCGCTCTTATTGGACGTGTTCAGCAATACGTAATTGAATTTGTTGGCGAGTCCCATCAGCAGGTTGCCGCGAGTACGGGATTGCAGATTTTCTTCGGCAAGGCTGAAGGGAAGGTCTCCGAATGCCGGCTTGAGCGCATGAAGCAGCGCGTCATAGACCTCACGGATCGGGATGATATCGTAAGGGTTGCCGAGATTGCGGGAGAGTTGTTCTGCGTCTTCCACGGAATGAGACGTAGAAAACTCAGAAGGCATCAGCACCGCTCTTACGTTCTCCGCGCCAAGCGCTTCACAGGCCAGGGCAAGTACGACAGCGCTGTCGATACCTCCGCTGCTGCCGAGGATCGCTTTTTTAAAGCCCATCTTATAGAAGTAGTCGCGGATGCCAAGGATCAGTGCCTGGTGGATCTGGCGGATATTCCTTTCTTCGGTAAGGTATTGTATCGTTTGATCCGGGTTGTCGAAGCGGACAAGGTGCATTTCCTGATCCAGTACAGCTTGCTTGCGGGTATTTTGTTGGGACACACCGGCGGTGGACGGTGTGGTATCGGTTACATGAGTGCTTGGAGACAGTGCAGCGTCGTCATCCGTCACGGGTATAGAAAAGCCCGGCACCACCTCTTCGTACAAAGGTGCCACGGGAGCTGGTATCTCTATCGTCGCGAAGTCTTCTTCGAAGTACTTCATTTCCTTTATCAAGCGGCCTTTTGCGTCGTATACGATACTTCCGCCGTCGAAGACGATCTCTGTCTGTGAGCCTACCGCGTTGCAGTAGTACATTGGAATGCCGTATTTGACGACATTTTGCCGAACGACCTCTTTTCGGTCGGCATCACGGCCATAGTCAAAGGGCGAGGCCGAGATATTGACGGCGAGGTCCGGATGTTGTTTAGCCAGCTGATCCATCGGGCAAATGCGGTATAGTGGGTTATCGCCGAGGTTCCAGATATCTTCACAGATGACGAGTGCGATCTTTTTTCCTTTGAAGTTGATGACATTCCATTCGTATGCCGGTTCGAAGTAGCGGTATTCGTCGAAGACGTCATAGGTGGGCAGGCAGGTCTTATGTGCTACGCCTTTTATTTCTTTCTCATACAGGAGCCACGCCGCGTTGAAAAGTTCTTTTCCTTTTCCGGAGGTATTGCGGGCCGGGGAGCCGACGATAACGCCGATGGTATCGGCTTTCTCACGAATGCGATCGATGGAAGCATAGCATTGGGCTATAAAGTCTTCAAATTCCAGAAAATCACGCGGCGGGTAACCGCAGATACACAATTCCGAGAATACGACGAGGTCGGCGCCTTCGGCTTTTGCCTGGTCGATCGCGGCGAGGATCTTGCGGGTGTTTTCTTCGAAGTTGCCGATATGATAGTTCTGTTGGGCCAGTGCTATTTTCATGATACAAATTTACGCCTTTTTTTGCCGCAGCGGGTTAACCCGAGATAGCCTTTGGGGCAAAAACGGCTAATGACGGACCTTCGGTCAGCCGACTCGAGCGCCGGCTTTTTGGGGAATGGGCGGATGGCCAGGCCGGTGGATGCTGTGTCGGGAGGATGCGGGTGCGCGGAGTGAGCGACGGAGCCGAGATGGCCGAGGATCGTGGTGCTGGTCGAGTGGACGGATGGCGAGATGGCAGATGCTAGTGCATAGACGCGAGTGGGTCGATGCCGTGCACGGGCAGATGGCAGATGCGGCTGGGCCGGTGGCGCGCGTCAACCGATGGACGAGCCGCGGGTGTGCAGGACGGCCCTAAAAGCAGAAAATCCTATATTTGGATAATGGCACACAACGAACAGTTGGTAAACCGGATCCGTGAAGCCTTATCGCATTTGCCGGACGTGGCTGAAAAGATGATGTTCCAGGGTGTTTGTTTTATGGTCGACGGCAAAATGTGTGTATGCGCAAGGAGGGATGATATGATGTGTCGTATCGGCCCTGCCAACTATACGCAAGCGCTGGAGATCCAGGGCTGCAGACCGATGATCCACAACGGTCGATCCATGACCGGTTATGTGTTTGTCGAAGAAGCCGTGATCCTGAAGAAAAAAGACTTCGACTACTGGATCCATCTTTCACTTGCTTTTAACAAAGAGGCCAAGGCTACCCGAAAAAAGAAGAAGTGACCTGCCGGGCGCAATTCCCCGGCTGATACTTCGTTATAAAAAGAACTATTTGTTTTTCATGAATCGTATTATCGCCCGACTCGCACTTGTTGGTTCTGTTATCGTCACGCTTAGTTCCTGCAATCACAACGGGGATCATCCCGATGTCTCCAAGGTATCGGTTCCCGACGTGCATATCATGCGATTCGATACGGCTTTCTTTTCGCTGGATACGGGCAATATCAATGCGTCGCTGTTTTTCCTGAACCAGCGTTTTCCTTATTTCACACAGGACTTTGTCGCCAATATCCTTGGCGCAGGACCTCTGTCGGATACGAGCAGGGTGGCATTTGAAGCAGCCCGTCAATTCATGATCAGCTATCTGCCGATCAGGGATTCGCTGGAAAAGAAATATGCAAATCTCGATTGGCTGGAGAAGCAGCTGCACGAGAGTTTCCAATACATCAAGTATTATTTCCCGAAGTATCAGCTGCCTCCAAAGGTTGTTTCCTTCATTGGTCCCTTCGACGGACCCGGTGTTGCCGTTACTTCCTATACGCTGGCCATCGGGCTTCAATCTTATGCGGGAAGGAATTTTTCCTTTTATCTGACGGGCAAGGGGCAGGATCTTTATCCGCAGTATATCTCCCGACGCTTCGAACCCGAATATATCAATGCCAACTGTGTGATGGCGCTGGAGACGGATATCATCCCCGACAATAGTGAAGGCCGGCCGCTGGTCGAGCAGATGGTGAACAAGGGCCGCTATTGGTGGCTGGCGGGCAAGCTGCTGCCGGATGCGCCGGATAGTATACGGACGGGCTTTACCAAGGCCCAGTTGGATTGGTGTGCGGGGAATGAGTCGTCGATATGGGGTTATTTCTTAAAGAACACCGACCTCTATACGGTTGATCCGGATATTATCAAGAACTATATCGGCGAAGGGCCAAAGACCCTGGGTATGCCTGACAATGCACCGGGCAATATCGGAACCTGGGTCGGGTGGAGGATCGTCAATAAATACGCGGAAGATCATCCGGGTTTGACGCCGGAGCAATTGATGCAGGTGCCGGCGCGGCAGTTGTTCGAAGAGTCGAAGTACAAGCCCAAATAAGTGCGGGCGCGAATGGCGCGGGATGGGCGGCGAGTGCGGGGTGCGGGTAGAGCGGCACGGCGTGGGCGCCGGGTGGGCCGGGGGTAGCGAGCGCTGCGCGGGCCAGGTGGATGCGGTGTGGAACGGCGGTGGTTCCCGCAGCGGATGCGGGCAGCCCCTACCCTTTAATCCTCTCTTTCAGCAACTGGCGGGCGGCTTGAATTTCAGTAATATCTTTAAATGCGTCTTTGGGGATCAAAAAGAAATAGCGGGCGTTGAAATAGACATGAAAGAAATACAGCGTTTCCTTGAATGCGCTGAAATCCTCCCAGGTCCACATTTGTCTTCCCCTTTTTGTTTCAAGCAGAAGGCCGCGGTCTTCAACGTAAAGCGTAAAAGTATCCTGGAAGGTCGAGGACTTTTTATAGATACTCAGCGGAAGCAAGCGGCGGATCGAGATCCAGAGGAAGAGCCAAAGGATTGAAAAGAGCAGGAAAGGCAGGGGCTGGATCTTCTTAAAGAAAAACAGCACTGCCGAAACAATGGCAAAAGCATTGATCACGATCACCAGGGTCCTTATTTCCGGCCGGCTAAAGAAGTGGCCTCTCAGGCCGTCTAACACTTGTTTTTTCTCGTATCCGAATTGAATAGTCATTCTGGGACCAAAAATAAAGTAAAAAAGCCACCGGCTTTTGCCGATGGCCCAAAAATTCAGTTTGCCCTAAACCTTTATTTTGATGTCGGGAAAGACATTAGCGCATGTTTCGGCAATGGCTGTAGTGATGGCTGGCAGCCTGGTCAGGTGTAACGCTGCGGCTGCAAGAACTCAAAATACCGGTGACAATGATCAATAAAGCCAGGATACGTTTCATGTTTTTCATTTTGGGAGTTATTAGGATTTTCACTAAACAAGATAGTATAACCGCTTAAGCAAAAATAATCGAAATTATCGTCGCCATAAGGGGTTAAGACAATTTGCGCGGGAGGCAGCGGCAAATGCGGACCGGGGCAGCGACGAGCGTGCTCGAGGCGGCTGCGAGTGCGGCCGGGGGCAGCGTCTGGCCTCGCGGATCGTGGCGTTTGGGTAAAAGCTGCGACCCTGCGGCCGGGGCAGCGGCGAATGCCAGCCATGCCCCGCGCAGTGTCGGCCTCTAGCTGCAGCCCATGCTGTTTCCGCAATTCAGGCATTTATAGCAGGTCCCGCTGCGGATCGTAATGTGCCCGCAGGTATTGCAGGCGGGCGCGTCACTTTGCATGCTTCTGGCGGCTGCGTTGACGGCGTCCAGCCCGTTGCCGTCCCTGACAGGCATGGTCGCTGCCCTGCTCTTGACGGCCTGGGGCTGACTATTGCCCGCTGAGGACTGAGCGGATGAATGCGCACTGGATTGAGCGGAGCCATGAGCGCCGGGTTGCGCTGAGCCAGCTGAGCCATATGCACCAGACTGGGCAGAACTATGCGCACCGGGTTGACCCGAGCTATGCGCATCAGACTGAGCCGATCCATAAGTTCCGGACTGAGCCGAGCCATGCCCGATGCCATTGCCGCCATGCGTATGCCCGTTACCAGCCGGTAAGCCGGTCTTGCTTACCACGCGCAGATCGCTTAGCGGCGGCGTAGCGTTATTCAGGTCGGCCGGGTCGTCCCAATCGGCGGTACCAGTATTTCCGATCTCAGGCTTGTCGAGGACATGGACCAGATCGGTACGGTCGAGGTATTCGTAAGCCAGGCTGCGGAAGATAAAGTCAACGATAGACGTCGTGCTCTTGATGTTGGGGTGCTGGACCATTCCACTGGGCTCAAAGCGGGTGAAGACAAACTTCTCCACAAACTCTTCCAGCGGCACACCATATTGCAGACCGATGGAGATCGAGATCGCGAAACAGTTCAGCATGCTCCGCATCGTAGCTCCTTCCTTGGCCATGTCGATAAAGATCTCTCCTACCGTTCCGTCGCTGTATTCGCCGGTCCGCAGGAAGATGGCCTGGCCATTGATCTTTGCCTTTTGTGTAAAGCCGCGGCGTTTTGCGGGCAGCGTGCGCCTTTCGACGATGGTGGCGAGGGCACGTTTCAGCTTTGTATCGGGAGAGGCCTGAACACGCTTCTGTACTTCTTCCAATAGCTCCTGAATGGTAAGCTTTCCGAGGTCGATAATAGGCGATTCGGAGACGGGCTGGGGCGCCGGGATGGCATCTGCTTTTGGGTTAGATTCTTTTTCGGCATCTGTTTCCTTTTTCTTTTTATCGGATTTAGTGCTAAGCGGTTGAGAGAGCTTTGATCCATCACGATAGAGGGCGCAGGCTTTCAGGGCCAGCTGCCAGCTAAGCATATACGCGTCGGCAACCTCTTCTACGGTTGCTTCATTAGGAAGGTTGATCGTCTTGGAAATGGCGCCGCTGATAAAGGGCTGTGCTGCGCCCATCATCCGGATATGACCGTGCGCGTGGATATAGCGCTGTCCGAACTTACCGCATTTGTTGGCGCAATCGAAGACTGCGAGATGTTCTTCTTTGAGGAAGGGCGCCCCTTCGACCGTCATCGTTCCGCAGACATAGTTATTGGCGGCTTCGATCTCCTGGTTGGTAAAGCCAAGCGCTTCAAGCAGGTTCCATCCGAAGTTGTAGTACTCGGATGGTTGGAAGCCCAGTCTTTGCAGACATTCTTCGCCAAGCGTATAGACATTGAACACAAAGCCGATCTCAAAGGCTGAGCCCACAGCCGCGTCCAGTTTTTTGATCTCCTCGGCGATAAAACCCTTTTCTGAGAGCGACTGGTGGTTGATCGCAGGCGCCCCGGCAAAGGACCCCGAGCCCACGGCGTATTTGACGATCGTGTCGATCTGCTTTTCGGAATATCCCAGGTTCTTCAATGCCGTGGGGACAGACTGGTTGATGATCTTGAAGTAGCCGCCGCCGGAGAGTTTTTTAAACTTCACGAGTGCGAAGTCGGGTTCAACGCCGGTCGTATCGCAATCCATCACCAGACCGATGGTACCGGTAGGCGCGATGACCGTCGACTGGGCGTTGCGGTAGCCATATTTCTCCCCCATCTGCACGGCTTCATCCCAGGCCTTCGTAGCTGCTTTCAGCAGATAGTCGGGCGTATATTTCGCTTTGAGTCCCTGGGGTTTTATTTCCAGGCCTTCGTATTCGTCGGCGTCGTAAGCGGCGAGCCGGTGGTTTCGCATCACACGGAGCATGGACTCCTTGTTTTCTTCGTAGCGGGGGAAGGGTCCCATTACGCTGGCCATCTCTGCAGAGGTGCGGTAAGCAATACCGGTCATAATAGCGGTGATGGCGCCGGCGATGCCGCGGGCCTCTTCACTGTCATAGGGAATGCCCATGATCATCAGCATGGAGCCGAGGTTGGCATAACCCAGACCGAGGGTACGATAGTCATACGAAAGCTGCGCGACTTCCTTTGAAGGGAACTGGGCCATCAGCACAGATATTTCCAGAACGGTGGTCCAGAGTCTTGCGCAGTACTCGAAACCTTCTACGTCGAAGGTATTGGTCGTTTCATTGTAGAAACGACGGAGATTGACAGAGGCAAGGTTACAGGCCGTATTGTCAAGGAATATATATTCCGAGCAGGGGTTGGAAGCCCGGATGGGACCTCCTGCCGGGCAGGTATGCCATTCGTTGATGGTTGTGTCGTATTGGGTGCCGGGGTCTGCGCAGCGCCAGGCAGCATAGGAGATCTGGTTCCATACTTCACGGGAAGGGATGCGCTTCATCACCCGTCCGTCGGAGCGGGCAGTCAGCGTCCAGTCTTCGTCGTTCTCCAGACGCCGGAAGAAGTCATTGGGGATGCGGATGGAGTTATTGGAATTCTGTCCGCTGACGGTCTTATATGCTTCGCCTTCATAATCGCTGGGGTAACCGGCAGCAATAAGCGCTGCTACCTTCTTTTCCTCTTCGACCTTCCAGTTGATAAAATCCATCACTTCGGGATGGTCAAGGTCGAGACAGACCATCTTAGCCGCGCGACGGGTGGTGCCGCCGGACTTGATCGCAGCCGCGGCCCGATCGCCAATCTTGAGGAAGCTCATCAGGCCGCTGGAAGTACCGCCGCCGCTGAGTTTCTCGCCTTCTCCCCGGATATGAGAGTAGTTGGTTCCGACGCCGCTGCCATATTTAAAGATACGCGCTTCGCGGACCCACAGGTCCATGATCCCGCCGTCGTTGACGAGGTCGTCTTCTACGCTGAGGATAAAGCAATTATGAACAATTACACCATTGGCTGAGAATTGTGAAGACCGGGTTTGGATGTCATAGACATTCTCATCGCCTATATAATCAATGTTAGTTACAGTCAACTCCGAAACCGCCCCTTTGGACTTTCCTTCCACTTCTGCATTTAGCCGACTAAGTTTTAATTTCTTATCACTACTTACAAAACCTATAATCTGCTCATATTTTAACCTCTCCGAATAATACGCAATCACAACCTGAAAACTGCTATGCCGATCCTCTCTGCTATCTAAAACAGGTGATACTTTACTATAGATCCCTAAAGAAAGAAGCAGCATTTGCACGTCATGGGCAAGACCTTCACTGATCGTTGTCAGCACTACATCGCCGGAATTCCTCCCTTCCTCATTTCGAAGCCTGACTGTGCCGTCCGCCTGAAAAAGGCTTCTGAGAAAAGCCGCTTTTTCTACCGAAGAACCCTTTAGTATTATTTCGGGTACAAATGCGTTCAACGACGTCTGATCCAATTCGTATTCTTCAACAAATGGATCCACAGCTTTCGAATCATGCTTGACAATTCGATACAGTTCATGTAAGTTTTTCCGAACTACTGTTTTGTATTTTCCGAAAATAGCAGCAAACAGATCGCATACAAAAGTATATTCCTCCTCATTAATGGTTATTGCACCAAACATTGTAGTCTTTTGGTTGCGATTGTATTTGTCATAATAGCCGTCACCCACGATCCATCCAGCAAGAGCCGCCTTATAAAGGCGATCCGCCTGTTCGTTCTTTTCAACACCGGGAACCGGTTCGCTACTTGAAATACGGTATGTCTCAAAGTAACTGCTTACAAAATTGAATCGACTATTATCACTTGTTGCCTCTGCTGACATTTCTGCTATAAGGCTGAGTTCTGGTATAACTTTAGACAGGGAAACCTGCTGTACCTTCTTGCCAAGCAGTGTTTTCAATTCGCTCCAGCCATATTCGCCCCCATCTTTTTTCCGGCGATCAGCACTCCATACCAAATGATCATCTGTAAAATCAATAAAGTTGCCGTTGGCCATCGTAGCCCGGAAAACACTTTTAACGCCATTATTTTTTGTTGCAAGAATAGGCACAAAATTATGGCCGTCAAACACTTGTAAGTCTGTTCTATTGTTATCAACAATTTCTCCGATGTTAAAAATCCCCTTGTTGGTAAAGATCTTTGTGTCGTATCGGGCACATGCGTGCGGCTGAGGACGCTCATATGCCGAAGTGGAACGCTTCAATTGATTGTCGGCGGGGTCGACATAATAATGTCCCTGTGGTTTGCCCGTAATCCCATAACTCTCGTGCAAACCGGTATTGAACCATTGCGGGGAATTGGGTACGCAGGCCTGGTCGAGGATGCTATAGACCAATTCCTCATAAAATATCTGTGCGTCCTGGGTAGTGGCAAAATATCCGTAACGCTCGCCCCATACTCTCCAGCAGTTGGCCATACGATGGGCGACCTGTTTGACAGAGGTCTCACGGCCAAGGGAGCCGTCGGCCTGTGGAACGCCGGCTTTCCGGAAGTATTTCTGGGCAAGGATATCGGTAGCAATCTGGGACCAGCCTGCCGGCACTTCTACGTTGTTCATCTCGAAAACCACCTCTCCACTGGGGTTTCGGATAACGGAGGTTCGGTAGTCATAACTAAACTGATCGAATACGTTGATGCCTTCTTTCGTGAATCGACGGGGGAAGAGCAAGCCCTTCGATTGCTTTTTTGATGCCATAGTCAGTACCGTTTATAGCGTGTAAAATGGGATTTGCTGAGCCTTATTTCTGAATGAGAATGTGACCAGGTTTTCTGCAGGGTCGGCTAACGAAACTATCTTTTCATTTCCGGATTTCCGCGTCACATTTTTCCACCTGGTGTGCAAAAAAACGGCCGAAGTTTTCAACCAATTGAAGGGCCGCAAGTTGCACCTTCGGAAAAGAATATTTTACCATTCCATTTAGATTTAAATGACTTCTTTTGGGGAATGCTGACCAAATTTCAACTCCTTCAAAATAAATTTTATAAAGCCCTGTTATTCAGCGCTATCACCTTATTTTCTTTTAAGAACTGCGTTTTTGCACAAACCCAGTTTGCGGGTTGGGGCGCGACCTTTCAGAACTACAAACTATCCTCTTGGCTGGGGGTATATTTTGATGCGCAATGGCGCTCGACCGACCAGCTAAAGCAAATGCATGCGTTGCTGTTGAGACCGGGCTTGAATCTCTATTTCACTCCTTCCTTAACGGGAACGGTCGGCTATGCTTTTATTCCGCAACAGCGGATCGCATCCGGGGTGACCGGGTATCTCCCCGAGCAGCGGGTATGGGAGCAAATGACGTATACGCATCCGGTAAAGGCTGGCCATACAGTGGCTGGTTTAACGCATCGGCTGCGACTGGAGCAGCGCTATCTTCCAAAGCATCATGCCGAGTCAGGAAAGCTGGTACATGATGGATATCGACATGCGGGCAGGCTCCGGTATTTTACAAGGGGGATCATCCCATTGGGCAGCGGGTCGGCCAGGACGGCGGCGAATCGGTCTGGTGCAGCATCGGCTGATACAAAGAGCAGCGCTGCCTTTACAAAGGGTTGGTTTGCTGCGGTGCAAAACGAGATATTCTTCAATCTTGGAAATGTGGCCGCGTTGAATGGAAAGACTTTTGACCAGAACCGGGCCTATGTGGCCGCGGGTTATCGGCTTTGCAAGCAGTTCGATGTAGAGATGGGGTATATGAATCAGTATATCGCGGGTGCGGGTACGGCGTCTACGAACAATCATATTGTTCAGTTCGCAACGTATGTGCGGCTGTAAGCGACGGGGAAATACGATCAGGCGGATATACGGATTGAGCGTACAGGCGGATATACGGATTGAGCGCACAGGCGGCGGAGTGATATCGCGAGGGGAAACCCGGCACTGAGAGACTATAATGAGAGACTATAACTCGTATGATTTGCCCTGGCTGGGTGGAACCACGATATCCATTTGTTCCGGGTGACGCTTTATCCAGGTGAGGATAAAGGGGCAGTAGATCTTTACCTTTAGGTTGTGGGTACGTGCATAATCGAAGGCGAAGGCGGCAAGAGCGGTAGCGATGCCTCTGGCTCCAAGCTTTTCGGGGACTTCGGTGTGCATCAGTACGATCATATTATCGGAGAGCCGGTACTCCAAAAAAGCCATTTCGTCCTCTAAAAAGACCTGGAACTGTTGATTGGTGGGATTGTTTACGATGTTCAAGGGCGACATGCCAGTAGTGATTTGTTTGCAAACTACTAAAGTTCCTGACGAATAATCAGATATAATGTATTAATTTCGTCTACCTGTGGGAAATCTACGCACGTGTTTCTCCTGCTGGCGATCGGTTTGTTATTTCGACATTTACTCCCTTAAAAGCCGAAAACTTTTCGCATTTTTGTATCACTACCAACGGCAAAAGCGAATGAAGCAATTTATTTACCAAAACTTGTTGGCTAAAAAGAGAAAGGGACAGAAGTCGTTCGCCGTGCTGATTGATCCGGACAATGTGAATTCCTCAAAGATTGATGAGTTGACGAGTCTGGCGGTCAGTGCCGAGGTGGACTATTTGTTGGTGGGGGGAAGCCTGGTTATTTCCAATCACCTCGATGAGGTCGTACAGCATATCCGGAGTAATTGTTCCATCCCTGTTATCCTTTTTCCCGGTACCCCTTCGCAGGTGTCCCGGTATGCCGATGGTCTTCTTTATTTATCTCTTATATCGGGCCGTAATCCGGAGTTGCTGATCGGGCAGCATGTCATTTCAGCGCCCCAGGTGCGGCAGAGCGGTTTGGAGATCATTTCTACCGGTTATATGGTCATTGACGGCGGTGCGCCGACCACTGTCTCTTATATAAGTAATGCTACTCCTATCCCGGCTGACAAGAACGAGATCGCGCTTTGTACGGCTATGGCGGGGGAGATGCTGGGGATGAAGCTGATCTATATGGATGCCGGCAGCGGCGCTCGTCATCCCATCCGGGAAGAAATGATCGCCAGCGTCGCGCAGCATATCGAGGTTCCCCTCGTGGTTGGGGGCGGGATCCGGGAACCGGAGAAAGCCTACCGCAACTGTAAGGCCGGAGCCGACGTCATCGTCGTCGGAAACGCCATCGAGAAGGACGCTTCCCTTATCCGGGAGATGGCTTCAGCTGTCCACTCTGTGCCTGTAAATGACCATCAGTCCTGATTATCACCTGTTTACAGAACTGCCTGGGGATCGGCGCCAACATAAATTTTACATAAAATTTCAGCCAAAATCCTATTTGATCCTAAAATTTGACGTTACTTTGCGTTGTAATTCTATTTACAACAATTTCATCTAACACTGAAATGAAAAAAAACTCACCCATATCACAGCTCCTGGTGATATTGCACGCCTTCAATAAGCGTGGGTTTTTTGCTGCGCCCGTGTGCTCAGTTTTTTCCGTTCGCCCAGTTCCCGTACGGGTGCGACGTTGATACTATCCAGCCATACCGGTTTTGGCACTGTTGTGTCTCTGCGGAACAGCTTTTGCCTCCTCCTGTTGACCCTTTCATTCGTGGAATGGAAGAAATTTTTTCATTAAGATCAAGGTTATTTTTTTAAGCATCATGGAAAATCATTCTTTTAAGATATTAATTGCTGACGAGAGCCACCAGGATTTCGCCCAGATCATTGTCGATGAAATGGAGTCTTCGGCCAAAGCCCGGGGAACGGGTATAGCCAAGCGCAGCCCGGACTATGTAAAACAGAAGATGCATGAAGGCAAGGCTGTCATCGCTTTTTCCGAGGAAGGGGTATGGGCGGGTTTCTGCTATATCGAGACCTGGAGTCATGGCGAATATGTAGCCAATTCCGGGCTGATCGTGTCTCCGCAGTTCCGCAAGAGCGGCCTGGCGAAGATGATCAAGAAGAAGATATTCGAGCTTAGCCGCAGGATGTATCCGGATGCCAAGATCTTTGGTCTGACAACGGGACTGGCTGTGATGAAGATCAATTCAGAATTGGGTTATGAGCCCGTGACCTACTCTGAGCTTACGCAGGACGACGCATTCTGGGCCGGCTGTAAGAGCTGTGTCAACTATGAGATCCTGATGAGCAAGGGTCGCAAGAATTGTATGTGTACGGCGATGCTTTATGATCCCAAGGATCATTACGAGCCCGAGGAGACCACCCAGGATTTCAAGAAGCATTCCAAATTGTACGAACGCTTTATGCGTATCAAACAATGGAAGCTGCTTGCTCCTTTTATGAAGCATCATTTGGATCATCCCGAACAAAAGGATGTGCATGATGGCCGTGTAAAGGCTGTCGCATCCACCCGTCACAAATCACTATTTCATTTTTTCTTTAATTTCTAAAACTCTTCTGATCAGCCATGAGCAATAAAGTCGTATTAGCCTATAGCGGCGGTCTGGACACTACTTATTGTGCAGTTTATCTCAAAAAGGTAAAGAACCTCGAAATCCACGCATTGACGGTCAATACCGGCGGTTTCAGCGCCGAAGAGATAGCGCAGATCGAAGCCCGCGCCAAGAGTCTGGGCGTAGCGTCTTTCGAATGTGTGGACGTGACCAGGGAGTATTATGAAAGCTGTATCAAATACCTGGTATTCGGCAACGTGCTCAAGAATGCCACCTATCCGTTGAGCGTAAGTGCGGAGAGAATGGTTCAGGCCATTGCCGTAGCCAATCATGTAAAGGAAGTGGGCGCTTCCGCCGTAGCCCATGGGAGCACCGGCGCCGGTAACGACCAGGTCCGCTTCGACATGGTCTTCCAGAGCATGCTCCCCGGCGTAGAGATCATCACTCCCATCCGCGATCTGCGTCTGAGCCGGGAAGAAGAGATCGCCTTTTTGAAAGAGAATGGCGTAGAGATCAATGCAGAAAAGGCAAAGTACAGTATCAATAAAGGTCTTTGGGGTACTTCGGTCGGCGGCAAGGAAACGCTGACGTCAAAGGAATATCTGCCCGAAGAAGCCTGGCCAACCCAGGTTACTCAAACGGGCACGCGTCATCTCGAGTTGGAATTTGAAAAAGGCCAGCTGGTTGGCGTAGACGGCAAGAAGTATAGCAATCCCGTCGAGGCGATCCAGTACCTCCAATCCATTGCGCAGCCCTATGGCGTAGGTCGTGATATCCACGTCGGCGATACCATCATCGGAATCAAGGGACGCGTAGGCTTTGAAGCTGCGGCTCCTGTCATCATCATCAAGGCGTACCACCTGCTGGAAAAACATACGCTTACCAAGTGGCAGCTGTACTGGAAGGATCAGCTCAGCAGCTGGTATGGCAACTGGCTTCATGAAGGTCAGCTTCTCGATCCTACGATGCGTAATATCGAAAAGTTCCTCGAAGACTCCCAGGCTACTGTCAGCGGCAAGGTCTTCGTCACGCTTCAACCCTACCGTTATACCGTAACCGGTATCGAAAGCAAACACGATCTTATGAGCAATAAGTTCGGCAGCTATGGCGAAATGAACAAGGGCTGGTCTGGCGATGACGTAAAGGGTTTTGCCAAGATCTTCGGCAACCAGACTTCGATCTATCACAAGGTCAACGAAACCGAGAAATGAACCAGCCAGTCTCAGCATCGCATCCGTTGAAACACTATATATGGGGACAGGGATGTGATGGCTGGAACCTGGTGGATACCGCGGAACTCTCGGTAAAAAAGGAAAGGATATTGCCGCATACGGGTGAGCAACTGCATTATCACGAGCGGGCAAGGCAATTTTTCTTTATTTTAAAAGGGAGGGCGACGTTCGAGTTTCCGTACGGCCGGCAGGAGGTTTGTGAGCAAGAAGGGCTGGAAATCCCACCAGGACAGCACCACAGGATCCTCAATGAAACCGGCGAGGATCTCGAAATTATATTATGTTCCCAGCCGTCGACGACGGGAGATAGAATCAATTTGTAAGCCAGTAGAGAAGGAGGGGGCGGCGGGAGATAGAATCGACTTGTAAGCCGGAGGAGAAAGGGGAGGCGACCTCGGGCGACCGGATCAATTTATAAAAGAACTTTATGAGACAAATAAGAGCAGGCATTATTGGAGGCGCCGGTTATACCGGGGGTGAGATGATCAGGCTGCTGATCAATCATCCGGCTGTAGACATCCGTTATATACATAGCAAGAGCAATGCGGGCAACCCCGTCTACGAAGTACACGAGGACCTGCTGGGCGATACTACGCTGAGCTTTGCTGCCGAATGGCACAGCGATGTCGACGTATTGTTCTTGTGCGTAGGTCATGGCGAAGCGAAGAAGTTCCTCGACGAGGCTGCGGCTTCTCTGGATGGCGTACTGATCATCGATCTGTCCCAGGATTATCGTCTGCATACGAATGGCGAGCGGCTGATGATCAACGGTCACCCGATGATCTATGGTCTCCCCGAGCTGAACCGTGAAGAGATCCGCTCGGCGCATGGTATCGCCAACCCTGGCTGTTTTGCAACCGCGATCCAGCTGGGTCTGCTGCCGCTGGCAAAGGCAGGGCTGCTTACCGACGTCTATACGACGGGCATTACGGGTTCCACGGGAGCGGGACAGGCTCTTTCGTCAACTGGTCATTTCTCCTGGAGAGCGAATAATATCCAGGCGTATAAGTCGCTGCAACATCAGCATATGAAGGAAGTCGGACAGTCGCTGGCGCAGGCCTCGGGTTCGATGGGCACTTCTGTTCACTTTACGCCCTGGCGCGGAGACTTTACCCGCGGCATCTTTGTCAGCAGCCAGCTGAAGATCAACAGGGCTGCCGAAGAAGTACTGGCCCTGTACGAAGCCTTTTACCAGGATCATCCTTTTACCATTGTGAGCCGCAAGCCCATCGCGTTGAAACAGGTGGTCAATACGAATAAGTGCCTGATCCAGCTGGAACAGGCCGGGCAGCAGCTGGTCGTACATTCCGCTATCGACAACCTGCTGAAAGGCGCATCAGGACAGGCTGTTCAAAATATGAACCTGCTGTTTGGGCTCGACGAAACAACTGGTCTGCATCTGAAGCCAAATGCATTTTAACCCGGCGGAACAGCCGTCCTTCGCTGTCCGCTACAAAAAAGAACATTATGAAATTATTCGACGTTTATCCTATCAACGACATCACCATCGTAAAAGCCAAGGGCTCTTATGTATGGGATAATGAAGGACAGCAATACCTCGACCTTTATGGCGGTCATGCCGTCATCTCCATCGGCCACACTCATCCCCATTATGTCAAACGGATCACCGATCAGCTGAACAAGGTTGGATTCTATTCCAATTCCATACACATCCCTTTACAACAAGAGCTGGCTGAGAAGCTGTGCAATATCTCGGGACATCCGGACTATCAGCTTTTCCTATGCAACTCCGGCGCTGAAGCCAACGAGAATGCGCTAAAGCTGGCCTCCTTCCACAATGGCCGGAAGAAGATCATTGCTTTTACAAAGTCTTTCCACGGCCGTACTTCGCTGGCGGTAGCGGCGACGGACAACAAGGCGATCGTTGCGCCGGTCAATGAAACCGACAATGTCGTCTTCTTACCTTATAACGACGAAGCCGCTCTTGAAAAATACTTTGCGGAACATGGCAAGGAAGTTTCTTCGGTCATCATCGAAGGGATCCAGGGTGTCGGCGGTATTATCGAAGCAACGCCGACCTTCCTGCAGGCCATCAGCAGACTGACCAAGGAGTATGGCGCGGTGTTTATCGCCGACAGCGTACAGTGCGGTTATGGCCGGAGCGGGAAGTTCTTCTCGCATGACTATGCCGGTGTCGACGCCGATATTTATACAATGGCAAAGGGCATGGGCAATGGCTTCCCTATCGGAGGTATCATCATTGCGCCGCACCTGAAACCCAAATACGGAATGCTGGGAACGACCTTTGGCGGCAATCATCTTGCCTGCGCTGCTGCACTGGCGGTACTGGAAGTGATCGAGCAGGAGAATCTGATCCAAAACGCGGCAGAAACGGGCAAATACCTGATGAACGAACTGAAGGGCGTCAAGCAGCTGCAGAAGGTCCGCGGAAAGGGCCTTATGATCGGCTTCGACCTGCCTGAAAACCTGAAAGACCTGCGCAAGAACCTGTTGTTCGAACAGCATGTCTTTACCGGTGAAGCAAAACCCAACACCATCCGTCTGCTGCCTTCCCTGGCTTTACGGAAAAAGGATGCCGAGCAATTCATCGACTCTCTGAAAGAAGAGATCCATCTGATGGAGACTTCGGCCAAGGTCGCAAAATAGTTTATTAACGCCGGGGTTCTACGCTCCGGCGTCATTTCGAAAAAGTACAACCCACAATGAAAAATTTTATTTCCGCTCATGATGTGACCAATATCGACAGCCTGGTCCAGTCTGCTCTTGCGTATAAAGCCAATCCTCTTAAGGACAAGAGTCTTGGCGCCGACAAACGCGTCGGGATGCTTTTTCTCAATCCCAGTATGCGCACCCGTCTCTCTACGCAGATAGCGGCGCAGAACCTGGGGGCAGAGTCTATCGTGTTCAACGTCGATAAGGAAGGCTGGGCGCTCGAGTTTGAAGAGGAAGCGATCATGAGCGGCAATACTGTGGAGCACGTCAAGGACGCGGCCCCGATCATGGGGAAGTATTTCGATATCCTTTGTATCCGGACCTTTCCTTCCCTGAAGAATAAGGAGGATGACTATAGTGAATTGTATATTAATCAATTTATCAAGTATTCCGGTATCCCTGTCGTGAGCCTGGAAAGTGCAACCCTGCACCCCCTTCAAAGTCTGACGGATATCATAACGATCACCGAGGTGATGGGCGGTGTGACGGGTATCGGCGGCGCGAAGGGCGTCGGTGGGGCGAAGGATGCCGGAGGCGCTACAGGTGCGGGCGATGCGACGGGTATCGGCGGCGCGAAGCCCTTGGGCGGTCCGATCGGCGTGAGCGGCCGCAAGCCCAAGATCGTGCTGACCTGGGCCCCGCACGTAAAGGCACTGCCGCAGTGCGTAGCCAACAGCTTCTCTCAGTGGGTCAACGCCTGGGGCAAGGCTGACTTTGTGATCACGCATCCGGAGGATTACGAGCTGGACACGAAGTTCACCAATGGCGCCAAGATCATTTACGACCAGGATGAAGCCCTGAAAGATGCAGACTTTGTATATGTCAAGAACTGGAGTACCTATACTGATTACGGCAAGATCTATTCCGATGACCGCGAATGGATGCTTACCAACGAGAAGCTGGCATTGACCAACAACGCCAAAGTGATGCACTGTCTGCCGGTACGTCGTAATGTGGAGTTGAGCGATGAGATCCTGGACGGACCATCGAGCATCGTCACGCAGGAAGCCGGAAACCGGGTATGGGCTGCACAGGCGGTATTGGCGGAGCTTTTAAAAGGAGGGAAATAGAATGGAACTTTCGATCATAAAGATTGGCGGGAATATCATCGACGACGAGGCAAAGCTGTCATCCTTCCTGGATGCTTTCGCAAAGGTAAAGGGGAAAAAGATCCTGGTGCATGGCGGGGGTAAGCTGGCCACCAAGGTTGCCGAAGGACTCGGCGTACAACAGCAGATGGTCGACGGGCGCCGCATCACCGATGCGGAAACACTGAAGATCGTCACGATGGTCTATGCCGGCACGATCAACAAAAATATCGTTGCACAACTGCAGGCGCGTCGGTGTGAGGCTATCGGTTTGACGGGCGCGGATGGCAATGCGATCCTTTCGCATAAGCGGACCAATGCCAGCCTCGACTATGGCTTTGTAGGCGATGTGGACCAGGTCAACAGCAGTCTTTTGACGAGCATGCTGCTGCTGGACAAGACGCTTGTCTTTGCGCCGATAACGCACGATGGCAAGGGACAGCTGCTGAACACCAATGCCGACACGATCGCGCAGGAACTGGCCCGGGCGCTGAGTATGACCTTTACCGTCAGCCTGGTCTATTCATTTGAAAAAGCCGGCGTGCTGATGGATGCCGAGGATGAGAGTTCGGTCATCCCTACCATCAGTCCAACTTCTTATGCGGAGCTGAAGGAGAAAAAGGTCATCTTTGCCGGTATGATCCCAAAGCTCGACAACGCTTTTGCAGCGCTGAAGAGCGGCGTGGGAAAAGTCATTATCGGAAAGGCCGAAGAACTGCCTCAGCTGCTGGCCGGGACTTCCGGTACAACCATATTACATGAATAACCCAACGGTCAACATATTACAACAGGAGGCGATTGCTTTATTAAAGCAACTGATCGCAACGCCTTCTTTTAGCAAGGAAGAAGAAAAAACGGGGGATATCCTTGCGGCTTATCTGACGTCGAAGAATGTACCCGTACAACGTTTGCAGAACAATATCTGGGCTGTCAACAAACACTTCAATCCGGATAAGCCTACCCTGCTGCTCAATTCACACCACGACACGGTAAAGCCCAATAAGTCCTATACGCTCGACCCCTTCTCCCCTATCGAAAAGGACGGGAAGCTTTACGGGCTTGGCAGCAATGATGCGGGGGGATGCCTGGTATCGCTGATCGCCACGTTCCTTTATTACTACGGTCAGGAAGGGCTTTCTCACAATATCGTGCTGGCGGCTACGGCTGAAGAAGAGATCTCCGGTCACAACGGGATCGAGCTGCTGCTGCCCTCTCTCGGCAGGATAGACTGGGCGATCGTTGGCGAGCCGACAAAGATGCAGCTGGCGGTTGCGGAAAAAGGACTGCTGGTACTGGACTGTACGGCGTTTGGCAAGGCAGGCCATGCGGCCAGGGAAGAAGGCGAGAACGCGATCTACAAGGCCTTGCCGGATATCGTTTGGTTTCAGAATTACCGTGCGCCAAAGGTCTCCGATCTGCTGGGGCCTGTGAAGATGAGCGTGACGGTTATCGATACCGACAACAAGGCGCACAATGTCGTTCCGTCGCAGTGTCATTTTGTGGTCGACGTGCGGGTCAATGAGCTGTATACGTTCGAGGAGCTGCTGGAAATTATCCGTAGCAATGTGGCTTGCGAAGTAACACCGCGTAGTCTGCGGATGCGGTCTTCCGGTATAGCGCTGGATCATCCGGTCGTTGAATCGGGGATCAGGATGGGTCGTACCTGTTATGGGAGCCCGACGACTTCCGATAAAGCGCTGATGCCGTTTGCCGCTCTTAAGTCGGGGCCTGGTGATTCTGCGCGGAGTCATACGGCCGATGAATTTATTTTTTTGCAAGAGATCGAAGAAGGGATTGTGGGATATATTGAACTATTGAAACCAATATTATGAGCGGGAACAAACTTTGGAGTAAGGCAAACACCAGTACGGCCGCGATGGTCGAAACTTTTACCGTAGGACGTGACAAGGATTTCGATATCCTGCTGGCCGAGTACGACGTGCTAGGATCGCTGGCGCACACAAAGATGCTGGAGTCGGTTGGTTTGTTGAGCAGCGAGGACCTGGAAAAGGTACAACAGGGGCTGAACGAGATCCTGGCTGAGATCCGCCGTGGTGAGTTTGTTATCGAAAAAGATATAGAGGACGTTCACTCCCAGGTCGAATACCTGCTGACGCAGCGTATCGGCGAAGCCGGGAAGAAGATCCACAGCGGCCGGAGCCGGAATGACCAGGTTGCTGTCGACCTCAAGCTGTATATGCGGGCCCAGGTACTGGCGGTTAGGGATGAGGTCAGCAAGCTCTTCGATCTGCTGATCTCTCTCAGTGAAAAATACAAGGACAAATTACTGCCGGGTTATACGCATCTGCAGATCGCCATGCCTTCCTCTTTTGGTTTGTGGTTTGGCGCTTATGCCGAAAGCCTGATCGACGACCTCGAAGTGTTGTCTGCCGCTTACCAGGTAGCCAACAAGAATCCTTTGGGCAGCGGGGCCGGCTATGGCTCTTCCTTTCCTCTCGACAGGGAGATGACGACGGAGCTGCTGCACTTCAGAACGCTCAATTACAATAGCGTATATGCGCAGATGAGCCGCGGCAAGACCGAAAAGATCGTCGCACAGGGCCTGGCCAATATCGCGGCGACGCTGTCCCGTCTGGCGATGGACTGCTGTCTTTATATCAATCAGAATTTTGGATTTATCTCCTTCCCTTCCGAACTGACGACGGGCAGCAGTATTATGCCGCATAAAAAGAATCCCGATGTGTTTGAGCTGATCCGGGGTAAATGCAACCGTATCCAGTCGACGCCCAATGAGTTGACCCTGTTGATCAACAACCTGCCTTCGGGTTATCACCGGGATATGCAGCTGACCAAGGAGATCCTGTTCCCTGCCATAGAAGAAATAAAAGCCTGTGTGCAGATGACGATGTTAATGCTGTCGAATATCCAGATCAAGGATGGAATCCTCGAAGACCCGAAGTATAAGTACCTGTTTAGTGTGGAGGCGGTCAACGACCTGGTGAACAAGGGCGTATCCTTCCGGGATGCGTATAAAGAGGTAGGGAACGCCATCGATAAGGGAGAATTCCAGTACGATTACAGGCAGCTGCACCATACCCACGAGGGTAGTATCGGGAATCTGAGCAATGACAGGATCGTGGCAGAAATGCAGAAGACCCTGGCAAAGTTTGCGTAGTGTGCCGGATATAGGCGTGTGGTGCGGCGCGCTGAACCGAAGCCGGGCATGGAGCGGACTGCTGCACCCGGGCCGCCGGAGGAAATAGTTGCGTGATAATGTGGAATTTAGCCAACAAGTTCTGCTCAATTTTGTAGATAAGCTTCCCCAAGTCGGGGAAGAGATGAAATCTACATTAAATACCTGTTTTTGGTACACGCTTTTTGACAAAAGAGCCGGAACTTCATAGGATAAAAGTATATCTTATGGCTCTTAGTCCTTTTGCAGGCCGCTTGCCTGACCCTTCCATGCTCGTCAATGTACCCGCTCTTATCACTGCCTATTACTCCGGAATCCCTGACCCTTCTGTTGCAGACCAACGCATTGCCTTTGGCACTTCGGGGCATCGCGGCTCCTCCTTAAAAAACTCCTTCAACGAACAACATATTGCGGCTATCACCCAGGCGATCTGTCTTTACCGTAAGGAAAAGGGGATCGATGGGCCTTTGTTCATGGGGATGGACACGCATGCATTGTCTACGCCGGCCCAGGCCACGGCCCTTGAAGTTTTGGCCGCCAATGGCGTAGAGACGATGATTGCTGCCGGCACCGAGTACACTCCTACCCCTGCCGTCAGCCTGGCGATCCTGTTGTATAATAAAGGCCGTGAGAAAGGGCTTGCCGATGGGATCATCATCACGCCATCGCATAATCCGCCCGAAGACGGCGGTTTCAAATACAACCCGACCAACGGTGGTCCTGCCGACACGAATGTCACCAAATGGATCGAAAACAAGGCAAACGAGCTTTTGGAAAAGGGCTTGAAGGATGCCAAGCGTACGCCTTATGAAAAGGCGTTGAAAGCGTCGACTACGCATCAATACGATTATCTCCATACGTATGTCGCAGAGCTGGAACATGTGCTGGATATGGATGCCATCCGCGGGGCAAGCGTAAGGCTTGGCGTTGATCCATTGGGCGGCGCCGGGGTTCATTATTGGGAGCCGATCGTCGAAAAATATAAATCAAAGAACCTCACCGTCACCAATACAACGGTCGATCCTACTTTCCGGTTTATGACGATTGACCATGACGGTAAGATCCGGATGGACCCGTCCTCTGTTTATGCGATGCAGGGTCTGTTGGGCAAGCGGGATCAATTCGATGTGGCATTTGCCTGTGATACCGATCACGATCGTCATGGGATCGTTACCGCGCATGCGGGTCTGCTGCCGCCAAACCACTATCTCTGTGTTTGTATCGATTATCTTTTCCGCAATCGTCCGGGTTGGAGCGCGGAGGCTGCTGTTGGAAAGACGCTGGTCAGCAGTGCGCTGATCGATCGGGTTAGCGCGCGTATCGGCCGGAAGGTGCAGGAAGTTCCGGTTGGATTTAAATGGTTTGTGGATGGGCTGATCGGCGGGTCGCTGGGTTTTGTCGGCGAGGAAAGTGCGGGTGCGGCTTTTCTGCGCAAGGATGGTTCGGTATGGACGACGGATAAGGATGGGTTTATCCCGGCCCTGTTGTCTGCCGAGATCATAGCAAAGACGGGTCGTGATCCCGGGGAGATCTATGAAGGTCTGACGGCTGAGTTAGGCAAGCCCGTCTATGATCGGATAGACGCGCCGGCATCCGTGGAGCAGAAGGCGTTGTTGTCGAAGTTGAACCCGGATCAGATCAAACAAAAGGATCTTGCCGGTGAGCCCATTACTTCGATGCTGACGAACGCGCCGGGGAATGGCGCGGCTATCGGCGGACTGAAGGTAAACACTGCAAATGGATGGTTTGCGG
The DNA here is from genome assembly GCA_015654595.1 of Chitinophagales bacterium. Lineage (GTDB taxonomy): Bacteria > Bacteroidota > Bacteroidia > Chitinophagales > Chitinophagaceae > Puia. The sequence continues at coordinate 32,393 of JAATGQ010000071.1, forward strand.
CAAGGCCTTCCGGAACGGAGAATATTTATAAGATATATGCAGAAAGTTTTAACGGTGAGGCTCATTTGAAGGAGCTGTTGGCGGAAGCGCAGGTCATTGTGGACAAGGCGATCGGAAAATAGGCAGAGCGACAGACAACGGCATGAAGGCACCCGCGTTGCGGCAGAAAATGACGCGGGGGGTGCGGGGCGAATGGCATTATTTCAGGAAAGGCATTTACAATACAGACAAATCTTAAATTATGAACTTCAACGTCAAACATTATGGGAACCCGACCTGTGGTCCGCAGCTAACGGAAACAGAGGGATTCAAAACCCTGTCCAGCCTGGCGCTTGACATGCGCTGGTCCTGGAATCATACAGCCGACGAATTATGGCAGCAGCTCGATCCGGCTTTATGGGATCAGACGCATAATCCCTGGCTGGTTTTACAGAGCGTATCGGCGGACCAGCTGAACAAGCTGCTGGCGGCGCCGGGCTTTTGCGCAAAGATGGATTCGCTGGTAAAGGAGCGTGAGGACGGCGACAGCGCCAAGAGCTGGTTTAGCGAGAATCATTGGAATGCGTCGTTAAAGACGGTGGCTTATTTCAGTATGGAGTTCATGTTGGGTGAAGCCTTGCCGATCTATGTCGGCGGTCTTGGCAATGTTGCCGGAGATCAGCTCAAATCTGCGAGCGATCTTGGTGTTCCTGTGGTCGGAGTCGGTCTGCTTTATCAGCAGGGTTATTTCCGGCAATATATCGACGGGAATGGCGACCAGCAGGCTTATAAACCCTTTAATGATCCCGGTCAGCTGCCCGTTACTCCCTTACGTCTATCTAACGGCGAATGGCTGCGCATACAGATCCATCTCCACGGTCAGCCCTTATGGCTTCGTACCTGGCAGGTACAGACAGGCCGGGTAAAGCTCTATCTGCTGGACAGCAACGACGCTGCAAACCTGCCGGACTATCGGGCCATTACCAGCGAGATCTATGGAGGCGGGTCGGAGATGCGGATCATGCAGGAGATCGTATTGGGGATCGGCGGATGGCGTCTGTTGGAAAAGATGGGTATTTCGCCCGAGGTCTGTCATCTGAATGAGGGGCATGCCGCCTTTGCCGTCCTGGAAAGGGCGCTTAGCCATATGAAGAAGACGGGGGACAACTTTGAAGTGGCGCTGGCCACCACCCGTGTAGGGAACCTGTTTACTACTCATACGGCGGTTGCGGCGGGTTTTGACCATTTCGAGCCCTGGCTGATGCAAAAGTATCTTGGAACTTATGCCGAGAAGCTGCTGAATATTTCTTTTAACGATCTGATGGCATTGGGCCGTTCGAACCCCCAGGATCAAACCGAAGGGTTTAATATGGCTTATCTGGCGGTCCGCGGCAGCGGAGCGGTCAATGGCGTCAGTAAATTGCATGGCAAGGTGAGCCGTCATCTTTTTGAGCCCTTGTTCAATCGCTGGCCCACGGAAGAGGTGCCTGTTGCGCATGTCACCAATGGCGTGCATATCCCCAGCTGGGAGTCTGCGGCAGCAAATCAGCTGTGGACGGAGGCTACCTGGGCCGATCGCTGGAAGTGGACGACAGAAGAGTTTGAAACACGGATAAAAAGTGTTCCCGACGATAAGTTGTGGGCGATGCGTAACGCGGCCCGTGCCGGCCTGGTCGATTATATCCGGAACAAGACCGCCTCGATGCTGACCGCGTATGGCGCCGACCAGGAGGAGGTAGACAAGGCCCGCACGTTATTCGATCCGAATGTGCTTACGATAGGATTCGCGAGACGCTTCGTAGCTTATAAGAGACCCGATCTCCTTCTCCACGATGTCGACAGGCTTGTACGTTTATTAACCAATTATCAGCAGCCTGTTCAGCTGGTGATTGCCGGCAAGGCGCCGCCTGCCGATCAGAATGGCCGTGATCTGATCAAGCATTGGATCCAGTTCATCCGCCAGTCTGGTCTTTCACAGCATGTGGTCTTCTTGCCCGACTACGACATGCTGATGGCTTCCTATATGGTTGGGGGAATGGATGTTTGGCTGAATACGCCGCTGCGTCCCTGGGAGGCCAGCGGCACCAGCGGTATGAAGGTGTTGGCCAACGGGGGTTTGAACCTGTCGGAGCTGGATGGCTGGTGGGTGGAAGCCTATAACCCTGAAGTGGGTTGGGCGCTGGGGGATGGTTTAGAACACCCTTATGATCAGACGCTGGATCAGAGGGAGGCGGAGGCGATGTACACGCTGCTGGAGAAAGAAGTGGCGCCAACCTTTTATAACCGGAATGCCAATAATATCCCCGAAGGCTGGGTAGCGAAGATGCGAAAGAGCATGTCTACGCTGACGCCTTATTTCTCATCGAACCGAACGGTCAGAGAATACACCGAAAAGTATTATCTGCCGGCAAGCGATAAGTACCTGGCGCGGTCTGCGTATAACGGTGCGCTTGCCAAAAAGGTGGTCGAGTGGAAACATGATCTTGACAAGCATTGGTCGAATATAAAGTTTGGAGACGTTACCGTGCTGTCGCAGGATGAGGGCAAGCATGAGATTGCGGTAGAGGTGTACCTGGATGGGTTGACGCTGGAGCAGACAGCGGTTCAGTTGTTTGCCGGGGCGGATGCGGAAGGCAATATTTTTGTGGCCGAGATGCAGCCTATCGGCGCCGTGGAGTCCAAGGGAACGGGTTGGATGCGTTATCATGTCGAAGTCCCTGCTTCAAGACCTGTGGGGGAATATACCGCGCGGGTTGTGCCAAAGAATCCCGATGTTTCTTTGCCATTGGAATATGGGCCCATAAGCTGGCAGCATTAATGCATTGAAATGAAAAGGGCGCCTGATCGGCGCCCTTTTCATTTATGATATTTTTTTATGCCGGGTTCCCGTCGTCGTCCGTGGATGTCGACTGGTTTTGGAACCGGAAGAACATGGCCACCCAGGTATCGGTGTCGGCGAAGTAGAAGAAGAGGCCTCCGTCCTGGTTGATGCCGTTGTACTTTCCTTCGGGTCCTTTTGTTATATCCCCCTGGTTCATGTGTATATCATGGACACCAAGGGAGGGGTTTGGATTAAAATACGGATGTGTGTCGGGGTGGGTGGAATTGCTGTCGTCCCAGCCAGAGCCAAAGGCAAAGATGGCGGCATTGTCGTTGTTGGTTGCCTTTTTTACCCAGGGATCGATGTCTTCGTTAAGGCCGTTGGCGTCTCCGTCTTCTTTTGGAGGAACGACGGTCATTTCGTCGATCGGAAAGAGCGCGGGTGTGGTCCGGATGTAGTCTAGCTTCAGGATCCCGGGAAGGTCTGCTGCCGTGGTCATTCCTTCGCTGGCTTCGGCAAGGGTCTTCAGCAGGGGGTGATTGAAATTTTCGTCCTTGTAGAACATGACCTCTCTGTCTGTCTGCAGGGTGTTGCCGCCTGAGGCAGAGTAGATCACTTTTGTTCCGGCCTTGGCGGAATACACGTCGACTGCGATACGATAAAGTTCTCCTGCGGCGCTGACCTCGATGTTGTAGTGGTCTGCGCCTTTTTTGTAAGGCAGGGAGTTGATGACACGGCCTCTTAACAATCCATAATTAGCTACCGGCATGATACAAAATTTAGGCGTAAGCGCTAGCGCAGCTGCGTTGTATCGACCCTTGCGGGGGTATCTTTTCCGTTGACGATAGAGGTGGAGCTAAGCGCAATGGCTTTTATGATCATCGACATATTGTTCATATCGAGGTGGCTGATATCGTCGTCGGTTGTGTGATAGTGTTTGTCCACGTCGATGGGGAAGGTCGAGATGGTATGAGCGGGTACGCCGCGTTTTGCCAGGGATGCGTTGTCGCTACGATAAAAGAGCTGTTGATCAGGATAAGGGTCTGGATAGAACCTGAAGGGACTGCCAGCCAGGTTCTTTTCGAGGATCCTGGCCATATCGGATCTTTCGTAGCCGGTGATAAAGGCCGAGTTGGTGCCCCATTTGCTGGCGGTGCCGATCATTTCGATATTGAACATTGCGCTGACCGAGTCGGGGTTGAACTGGCTGGAAAAATATTGAGAACCAAACTCGCCGATCTCTTCTGCGGTAAAAGCAGCGAAGACGAGTGTGCGTTCGTTGTTGTGTTTTTTTGCAAAATAGCCGGCAAGCAGCAGCACTGCGGTGGTGCCGCTGGCGTCGTCGTTTGCGCCGTTGTAGATGCTGTCTCCTTTACTATCGGGTTTGCCTACACCGAGATGGTCATAGTGGCCGGAGAAGATGACGTATTCCGTCTTCTTGCTTTTGCCGGGCAGGATGCCTACGACGTTTGCCAGTTTCGATTCGGTCACTTCCTGGTTGAGCGAGATAGAGAAATGTGCGGGATCATTGCTGGTCAGCAGGAACACGATATTGCGATCCGATTTGAACTGCTGGCTGCCCATGCGGCTGAGGCGGGGAAACATGGCTGTAAAGGATGTATCCACGATAACCAGGTAATTGCTTTTCTCCTGGAAGTAGTGCATTACTTCCGCAAACAGGTTGGAGCCGGCCTTGATATATGCTTTTGTATAACCGCTGTTCTCGTCGATCTTCAATACGGGGGATGTGCTGAGGATGGCAAGGTTGGAAGGGTTTATGGATTGTCCGTCGATGGTGGCGTTGACCGTCTTCAGTCCTGCTTTTACCATGCTGAAGGGCTGTCGGTAGCTGTCTGAGCCGTTCCATGTCTTCAGGCCTGCCTTTTTGAATTGCGCTTCGATATAGTCTGCGGCTCTTTCGATATCGGGGGTAAAGACCTTTCTACCGCGCATTTCGTCGCCGGAAAGTGTTCTTTCTATTTTCTCGACGGAGGCGGGTGTTATGATCTTGTCGATGTCCTGGGCATAAAGGCTGCCGGTGGCAAGCAGGCCCAGGAGGGCAGTGGTTATCAGCTTCATGGTAATAGTATAATGGAAGATTAAAGGAGCTATTAAAGACTCATCATTTCCTTGAACTTGACCGTCTGGCGGCGGCTGACCTCGATCTTTTCGCCTCCTTTCATTTCCAGCAGCAGCCCTCCGTTAAAGTAGGGTTCAATTTTTTCGATAAGGCGAAGGTTGACGATATGTTTGCGGTTGGCGCGGAAGAATACCTTTTCATCCAGTCTTTCTTCGAGTGCGTTGAGGGACTTCAGGATGAGCGGTTTGTTTGGGCCGAAGTAGACTTTGGCGTAGTTGCCGACGCTTTCGAAGAGGCGGATATCCGATAATTTGACAAACCAGCAGCGTTCGCCGTCTTTTACAAAGACCTGGTCGTTCTCGTTGAGGATGCTTCTATTGACAGAGATGGGGTGGTCGGAGATGGGTTCTTTATCTTCTTCTACCTGCAGCTTCTGCAGTGCGTCGGCGAGTCTTTTTGGTTCGACGGGTTTGAGCAGGTAGTCGAGGGCGTTGACCTCGAAGGCTTTTAGTGCGTATTCGTCGTAGGCCGTTGTAAAGATGACATTTGGCGCCCGCTCAAGTTCCGCGAGCATATCAAATCCTGTTTTTCCGGGCATCTGGATATCCAGGAAGATAAGATCGGGGTTGAGGCTGTCGATCTTTTCGACACCTTCTGCGGCGTTGGTGGCTTCCGCGATGACTTCTATCTCGGGGAAATCAAGCAGTAGTTTTTTCAGTTCGTTTCTTGCAAGGCGTTCGTCGTCAATGATTATGGCTCTGATCATAGCGTTTATTTATGCAAATCGACCGGTATCAGGACTCTGGCTTGTACGGTGTTGCCATTGACCTCCCGGATATCAAAGTTAGCTTTTTGCCCGAAAAGGATTTGCAGTCTGTTTTTTGTGCTGGCCAGGCCAAATCCATCCATCTCGCGGCTGGTGTTCAGGCGGCCGGTATTGAGAATGACCAGTTCGTGAAAATTATCCTTGAAATCCGAGACGATGCGCACTTTTCCGCCGCCTACCTGCCGGGAAATGCCGTGTTTGATGGCATTTTCGACCAGTGTCTGGAGCATCATCGGCGGTATGGGCTGGTCGAGGGTGTCTTCGTCGATCTCGTATTCGACCTGCAGCCGGTCTTCGAAGCGGATATATTCGAGAGCCAGGTAGTCTTTTACGATGTTGAGTTCCTTTTCGAAGGTGACTGTTTCCAGCTTTTCTGCCTGCATGCTGCTGCGGAGGATATTGCTGAGTTCGGTGACGGCGGTCCGGGCGCGGATAGGGTTCTCGTCGATCAGGGCGCGGATGCTATTGAGTGCGTTGAAGATAAAATGGGGGTTGATATGGGCCTTGATCGTCTTGAGTTCCAGTTCTTTAACGAGGGCTTCCAGTTTGAGCGTATCGAGCTGCTGTTTCCGGCCGGTCTCCACGTAGTGATAGACGTAGTAGATCAGGGTCCACGGAATGATCATGATCCCGTATTCGGCGGTCATGGCTACCAGGCGGCCCATAAAATCGCCGTTTTTCATCGATGAGGAGGAAACCAGCTGCAGGATATCGCCCAGGAAGATACGAACCAGGCTGCCGGTGATACAGGTCAGCAGGATGCCGATGATGAACTTGGGAAGCGCCTTTTCGACGGGCAGCGGGAGCCAGTTGGAATAGCGGATCACCTCCCGGAAGAGGTGGGTACTGAACATGCCGGAAAGGGCAACGATCAGGGTATTGAGAATGAACTTATTGGTAATCTGTTGTTCGAAGGAGGTGGCGGAAAGCACTATGATCACCAAGGCCAAAAACGCCCAGCCTCCAATCTGACAAAACCAGTAATATTTATTTGCATTCCTGGGCATAGATAAAAATAAGTTTCTGCCTTTAAAAGCGGATTTTACCCACTTCCGGGTACCAGGCATTTCGTCCAAAGCTAGTATTTTCCCTAGGGCAGCCCCTCGTAAATTGTACTAATGGATAAATAAAGCACACCACCGGTTCGGCGGCGCAGATGAAGTGGGCGGGAAATCGTACCTTTCCGGGGTTGGAAGCGGCAATTGGAGCCTTTGGGCTTCTTTTGCCGGGATAAACATCTAAATTTGCAAGGTAAAGTTGGAAAGAATGGAAATTACCCCAGGACCGCTATTACGAACCATCGATACCCCTGCCGATCTGAAAAAGCTCAGTCGGGAACAGTTATATCAGGTAAGTGATGAGCTTCGCCAGTATATTATCGACGTTGTCAGTGTACATGGTGGTCATTTTGCAGCCAGCCTCGGCGTGGTTGAATTGACCGTAGCCTTGCATTACACCTATAATACTCCTTATGATCAGTTGGTTTGGGACGTGGGCCACCAGGCTTACGGGCACAAGATCCTGACGGGGCGTAAGGATAATTTTGCCACTAACCGGAAGTATCATGGGCTCAGCGGATTCCCTAACCGGGGTGAAAGCGAGTATGACAGTTTCGGCGTGGGTCACTCTTCGACGTCGATCAGTGCGGCGCTGGGGATGGCGATGGCGGCCAAATACAAGGGGGAGACGGAGCGCAAATCCGTCGCTATTATCGGAGATGGAGCGATGACCGCGGGTCTTGCCTTTGAAGGGATGAACCATGCTGGTGTAGCCGATACCGATATGCTGATCATCCTGAATGACAACGGTATCAGCATCGACCCTAATGTGGGCGCGCTGAAAGAGTATCTAACGGATATCACTACGTCCAAAACATACAACAAGCTGAAGGACGATATCTGGAAGGCGCTTGGCAAGCTGCCGGGCAGCCAGTTCAGCCGTGAGATGGCCAGTAAGATCGAGCACAGTATAAAAGGCTTTGTAAGCCGCAGCAGCAATCTTTTCGAATCGCTGAACCTGCGTTATTTCGGGCCGATCGACGGGCACAATATTACAAAGCTGGTGGATACCCTAAACGATCTCAGGCAGATACCGGGTCCCAAACTGTTGCACATCATGACGGTGAAGGGTAAGGGATATGCGCTGGCGGAGAAGGATCAAACCAAGTGGCATGCACCGGGTCTTTTTGACAAGATCACCGGCGAGATCTATAAGAAACGTTATGAAACGCCGCAGCCGCCCAAGTACCAGGATGTATTTGGTCTGACGCTGATCGAGCTGGCGGAGCAAAACAAAAATATTTTCGGGGTTACGCCGGCTATGCCGAGCGGTTCTTCTCTGAAGTTTATGATGGATAAGATGCCGGACCGCGCCTTTGACGTCGGCATTTGCGAGCAGCATGCGGTGACCTTATCCGCAGGGATGGCTACGCAGGGCATGCGTGTCTTTTGCAATATCTATTCCTCCTTTATGCAGAGGGCTTATGACCAGGTGATCCACGATGTGGCGATACAGAAGCTGCCTGTTGTCTTTTGCCTGGACAGGGCCGGTCTAGTCGGCGAAGACGGTGCGACGCACCATGGGGCTTATGATATCCCGTATATGCGGTGTATCCCCAACATGATCGTCAGCTCGCCGATGAACGAGAGTGAATTGCGTAATCTTCTCTATACAGCCCAGCTGGAAAGCAACGATCATCCTTTCGTGATCCGTTATCCCCGCGGAGAGGGGGTCATGCCGGAATGGAAGACGCCGATGCAGGAGATCCCGATCGGAAAGGGCAGAAAGCTGAAAGACGGGCAGGGTCTGGCAATCCTGAGTCTTGGTCATCCGGGTAATTTTGTTACGACGGCGATCAGGGAGCTGCGGACGGAAGGTCTCGACCCTGCGCATTATGATATCCGGTTTGTAAAGCCGCTGGATGAAGCTATGCTCCATGAGGTATTCCAGAAATACGATAAGATCCTCACTGTAGAAGATGGAACGGTTGTAGGCGGTATGGGTTCTGCGATACTGGAGTTTGCGGCGGCGCATGGTTATAAGGCCAGTGTGCGTATTCTCGGTATTCCGGACCGGGTCGTGGAACATGGTACGCCAAAGCAGCTGATGCACGAGTGCGGGTATGACGCACCGGCTATTGCGGAAGCGGCGAGGGAGATGATGAAGGGCGAGGTTGCCGTCAGCCAGTTATTGGGGTAGGTTGGGGAGCGGCTAAGCAAACATCGGCACTTCAATCACCAATATATCCGATTGAACATTGGCTTCTACCGACAGCGCGCCGGTATCACCGGGTTTTAAGAGTTCGTCGAGCGAGGAGGGGGTGATGCCCAGTCCGTCGCGGGAATGCAGCACCTGGCCATTTACTATGGCAGACCCTTCCAGCATAAATATGTATACCCCATTGCCGGGGAAGACGGGTGTATAGGTTAGTTCTTTTCCGGGGTTTAGCCGGGTGATAGAAAGCCTCGCCTCCTGATTGATCCAAAGACCGCCTTCCTGCAGGAAAGGGCTTACGAGGACCTGCCATTGGTCGATACGCTGTGCAGGGTCAAAGGTCCTCTGCTGGCGGCGCGGGGCTATATTGAGCTGTTTTGGGAAGATCCAGATCTGCAGAAAATTGATGGGATCGTAGTTGGATGCGTTGACCTCGGTGAGGCTTACGCCGCTGCCGGCGCTCATCAGCTGGACGTCGTCGGTATAGACGATTCCGCTGTCACCGATGCTGTCGGTGTGGGAGACGGCGCCTTTCAGCGGGATGGAGATGATCTCCATATTGGCGACCTTTTGGGTATCGTACCCTTTCCCTTCTTTTATCACATCGTCGTTCAGGACGCGAAGTGCGCCGAACTGCACTCTTTCCCTGTCATGCCAGTTGCCAAAGCTGAAGGAATGATGGCTGTCCAGCCAGCCGTAGTCTACGTACCCTCTTTGTGATGCTGGATAATGTGTCGTTGTCATAAAACGATGTATATGTTTATCTCGGCAGGGTACGTAGTCGGCAAAGCCGTCACGGCGGGTGACGGCTTAATCAGGATCAGTTAGGAGAAACGCCTGGCAATCCCGGAAAGAGCCCTCCTTCTGGGGAGTCGTCTTCGCCGTCCTGGTCGTCGTCAAATTTTTCACCGGTGATGCCGGGAATGTTTTCCATGGGCTCTTCCTGGCGGTCGGGGTTGAATTCTACGACAAAGTTATTCCTGCCTTCGCCGATAAAGATGCTCATGAAATTCAGCTGTACCATTTCCAGCATGGAGAGGAACATGAAGATGGCGTGCAGCCTGTCCTGGCAAACCGCGAAGAGTTTGTCAAAGGACATCGTACCTTGTCTCTTCACCGAGGTGAAGATATACTTGCGGCTGTCTTCCATCGTGTAGTTATACTGGACGACCGTGTGAACGGGTTTATGATTTCTCGTCTGTATCCGCTGCATCACCTTTTCAAAGGTCTTCATCAGCTTGAACAGTGTGATGGCCTGTATTTCGGTTCCTTCACCGGATTCTTCGCCGATAGAGGAGAGCTCTTTCTGCAGGTTACCACGGCGGACCATCAGCTGGCGGATGGCTTCCATCTCGGCGAGGGTGACGGAGGCTTCCTTGTACCGCCGGTATTCCAGCAGCTTGTCGATCAGTTCCTGGCGGGGGTCTATCTCATTGCCTTCGGCATCCACTTCCTTACGCGGCAGCAGCATCTTTGCTTTGATACGCATCAGGGTGGAGATGAAGAGGATGAACTCGCTGGAAAGCTCGATGTTCAAACTTTCCTGGGTATGTATATAGTCCAGGAATTCGCGGATGATGCGGTGGATGGGTATATTATATATATCCAATTCGTCTCTCTCGATAAAGAAGAGGAGGAGGTCGAAGGGACCTTCGAATTGTGGTAGCTTTATCTGGTAAGTCTCTGTCATATCTCTACGAAAATACACGAATCAGCGTCCCGATTATCCCCAAGTTGCTCACCGGCTGGGGATAGTGGATAACAGGGGGATAACGCGAACGGGCCGTCCGATGTTGCGATCGAGCGGCCCGTTGTGGCTTTATTAAGCGAAAATTTTATTTGTTTGGTTTGACTGGAGACCGGGTCTTGTTCCGGAACTGGTAGGCAAACCCGATACCCATGATCTCTTGCAGCTGGAGGGCGGGACCGGCGGCGGTGCCATCGCTCTTGACCGATTTTACGTCATTGTCGTAAATGAGGGTGACGGACAGGTTCATGCTGATCAGGCGCGTCACTTTTACGTTGAGGATATTGGTCATATAAACCGTGATATCCTGGGGGTTCCTGAGGTAATTGGAAAAGAGATCGAGGCGGCCGCTATAGGTGGCAGTCTTGCTGAGGTTCGCCTTGTAGTTTATGGAAGTAAAAGCGCCGAACTCGAAGCGAAAATGTTTGCCGGAATCCACTCCAAAAGCGCCTACGCTGGCCAGGGAGTCGTCCGATACAAACACTTCGCGTGCGGTGGCCGGGGAGATAAAGAAGGAGAAATTATCGTTTGGCTTATAGTCCATACCGATAGATTCGAGCATATAGGCTGGCGCGAAGAAATTAGAGGTCAGAACCTTGGTGCTCTCGTCCGGGTAATTATAGCCCGGGGCAAACTGTGATCTGAAGTTGAACAGTCCGCTGAGGTACCATTTATGGCCAAGGTCGTATCCATATTTGGAGACCAGGTCCATACGGTCATCCGTTTTGCGGGTACCGAGACTGGTGGTGTTGGCGATCCCGTAGGCCAGCGTCAGCTGGTTATCCCAGGAATGGCGGCCATTGGTATAAAACGCGTATAAATTCAATAAAGTGGAAAGCGAAAGAGCTGATTTGTCACCACCCGCGGACCAATTGCTAAGTGCTGCCTGGTTGAAATTGAGGTTATAAAGACCGCCTGTCTTCCAGGTCTGTTTGGTCGTATCGTTGGGGTCTTTGGTGACAGTGACGCCATTGGCTGCGTCTCTAAGGCTTTGAATCTGGTTTTGCGCCTTTGCAAAGGAGATCGTCCCTATCGTGAACAAGGCCAGGATAAGCATGAACTTTGTTCCAAAATGCTTCATAACTCGTCAGTTTGATTTGTGTGATATTAAAAAGAAGCCCGGCCAGCGCATGGCCGGGCTGGTGTGAAAACTAATTGACAGTGGGTTTCTTCTTGAGTTCGTCGCGGATCTCGGTGAGTAGTTTTTCTGTAGGCGAAGGTTCTGCCGGGGCTGGGGGAGGCGGCGTCTTGCGTTCCATACGCTGGATAAGCCGGATCATCATGAAGATGATAAATGCCAGGATTATAAAGTTCAGCGAGACGGTGATAAAGTTACCCCAGGCGAAAACCGGGCCGGCTTTTTTTGCGTCTGCAAGGGATAGATGGGGATTGGCGGCGACCGCCTTTTTAACGTCTTCGGATAAGGGGAAATAGAGGTTTGAAAAATCCGCTTTGAAAAAGATGCCTACCAGCGGCATGATCAGGTCGTTTACGACCGAGTCTACGATCTTGCCAAAGGCCGCGCCGATGATGACACCGACCGCCAGGTCTACGACATTGCCCTTCATCGCAAAGGCTTTAAAATCCTTGAGTAGTCCCATAATTGGTTGGTTTTAGCTGTTAATAAGTGTTATTTGTTATCCGTTGAACTTCGTCTGCCGAAAAAATCATGCCGGATGCGTCACTTTTTCAATCCCGGATACTGCATCTTCAGCGCTTTGAGCGTATCCCTCACCGTGGCAGCGATAACATATTCCTTATACCAGTTCTGGTCAGCGGGTACGATTTTCCATGGTATTTTGTCACAATGCAAAAAACAATCCTCATAAGCCTCCATATAGTCGCCCCAAAGTTTTGCTTCTTTAAAGTCGTCGGCATTATACTTCCATTGTTTGGCCGGGTTATGGATACGTTCTTCGAGTCGTTTTCTTTGTTCTTTAGGCGACACGTGCAGGTAGAATTTCAGGATATGGGTGTCGTTATGGGCAAGCAATTCTTCGAACTGGTTGATGGCTTTCATCCGGCGGCGGATGGTCTTTTCGTCGATCCATTTATGGACGCGGGTGATCAGCACGTCTTCATAGTGGCTGCGGTTAAAGATCTGGATATAGCCTTTTGCCGGTGCATGGTTGTGGATGCGCCACAGAAAGTCGTGCCCGGCTTCTTCGGGGGTCGGGGTCTTGAATGATTTGACCAGAACGCCCTGTGGGTTTAGCTTTCCAAACACATTGCGAACGGCGCCATCTTTTCCGCTGGCGTCCATTCCCTGGATAACGACGAGAAGGGAATGTTTACATTCCGCATAGAGCAGGTTCTGCAATTCGTCGAGCTCGACCAGGATCTTGTTCAGTTTTTCTTTTGTATCATCCTTGTCCCAATCCTTTGGAGCGGTTGTATCGATGTCCTTTAACTTGATCTTTCCCATGTCTTGGCTGAATTTTGCGCATTACGATGACCGGCAGAATGCCGGGGTAAAGCAAACGGTAAAGCAAACCTTCCTTGCGACAGGTTGGTAGTTATAGGGACAGGCAAGAATCTTGCCGGGACTTCGAGGCCTGAAGTCACAAACAAGATGATCGATCTAATGGGTAAGCGCCGACGTAAGGTCTAAACAGCCATGATCTCTTTTTCCTTGGCAGACAGATGCTTTTCAACCAGGGCTATATTTTTGTCGGTAATATCCTGAATTTCTTTTTCGGCATCTTTTGCTTCGTCTTCGCTAAGACCGTCCTTTTGCAATTTTTTTATCTGTTCGATGGCATCGCGGCGGATATTGCGGATGGCGACCTTTGACTGTTCGCCTTCGCCTCCGGCTCTCTTTACGAACTCCCTTCTTCTTTCTTCTGTGAGAGGGGGCATAAAGAGACGGATGATATTGCCATCGTTCTGGGGGGTAACGCCAAGGTTTGCGTTGATGATAGCTCTTTCGATGGGTGCGAGCATATTCCTTTCCCAGGGTTGTATCGTGAGGGTACGAGCGTCCATAGAAGCTACGTTGGCAACCTGGTTCAAGGCGGTTGGGCTACCATAGTAGTCAACGGTAAGGCCGTCCAACATTTGGGGGCTAGCCTTCCCGGCTCTTATCTTAATCAGCTCAGTTTCAAGATGGTTGAGTGCCTTTTTCATGCCATCCCGGGCATCTTCCAGGATGAATTCCAGATCGTCTGACATAGTAATTGATTAACTCTGCAAACCTACATCAAATGAGAAAACTACACAAAAGAGATGCTAAATATCTCAATTATTTGGTTAGAAGGTATCTTTCTTCAGCGAAACCAATTGAGAAGCCTTTGCCAGCTGCCCGCTTTCTTCCTTGTCTGTCTTGGCCACGAACAGTCGCGGTGCAGGCAGCAGGTAGTGGATGGCTGCTATTACCCCGAAGAAGATAGCGGTCACTCCGAAAAGAAGAACGGTACAGTTCAGGCTGCGGCATACGAATACGACACCGATCATTACGAAGTTGATCGCAACGAGAGTAAGCGTAATTGCCCTGTGAGAAAAGCCTCTGTCCAGCAGCAGGTGATGGATATGGTTTCTATCGGGGCTGAAGGGAGAACGTCTGTGCAGGATCCGGATGCCAAACACCCGAAGGGTATCGAGCAGCGGCACCATCAGGATGGTAAAGCCTACTGCCGGGGAAGCGGCTACGGGGAAGCTGACTTCGCTGGTATTGGCGACATTGATAAATTTTATAACCAGGATCGAGTTGATGGTTCCCAACAACAAGGAACCGGTGTCGCCCATAAAGATCTTGGCGGGTTGGAAGTTGAAGATCAGGAAGGCCAGCAGGCTGCCGGAAAGCGCAAAGGCGATCACGCCATAACCCGACTCTCCGATATAGGTAAAGTAGCAGCCGAAGATAAAGGTGGACAGAAGACCAAGGCTGCCGGCCAGACCGTCGATGCCATCAATAAGATTAAAGGAGTTGATGATGACGATTATGGCAAAGTAGGTCAGCAAAAGACTAAACGTCTCATCCAACCGATATACTCCCAGAAATCCCTGCATGTTCCGGATCTGTGTATTACCGTAGTAGATGATGATAAATGCTGCCAGTACCTGGCCGATGAATTTTTTTACGGGCGATATGACGAGGATATCATCCTTTAGGCCAAGGAAGAAGATCACGAAGGATGCCGCCATATAGTATTGCAGTTCAGCATGTTGATTGAAATGTAGGGTAAGCAGGCAACCAAAGATGAAACCGGCAAAAATGCCAAGACCCCCCAACGGGGTGATAGGAGTCCGATGAACTTTTCGGGCATCAGGGATGTCAAACAGCTTCTTCATCTCGGCTACGTTTATAACTGCCGGAATTGCGAGAAAGGTAACCGTAAATGAAATAGCTATCGAAAGTAAAACATCAAACATTCGTCTGATTTTGGTTCGTGAACAAATTTAAGGCTTTATGTCTAAGCTACTAATATGAGTGTGATTATCTTATAAACAATAAGCCCGATTCTGTCAATTAATATCCAAATTTTTGCGAAGTTGAAGTCAGAGTCAGAGTGAAAGACAGGACCAGACAAGCTATGGTCAGCGACGGGAATGGGAAAGTAAGATAATACAAAAGTTTAATGGGACCAAGAAAAATAACACAGAGCTAATATATATGAGCTTTCGTTGTAACATTTATGGTTCTTAGGGTAAAAATTACTCAACCACAGGGTAGAAAACCGATTACGATAATAAAAAACCGTTAGATTTGCTACCCGGAATTGATCCATAATCAGAATCAAAAATTTACAAATATGGCTGACTTAAAAGCTATCGCTTCGCAGATCAGAAGAGACATCGTAAGAATGGTCCATGGCGCTCAAAGCGGGCACCCAGGAGGTTCTCTCGGCTGTGCCGATTTTTTCACAGCCCTTTATTTCAAGGTCCTCAAGCATGATCCTAACTTTCACATGGATGGGATCAACGAAGACGTTTTCTTCCTTTCCAATGGTCATATTTCCCCGGTGTTTTATTCCGCGCTCGCAAGATCCGGATACTTTGACATCAAAGAACTATCAACTTTTCGCAAACTCAACTCTCGTCTGCAGGGCCATCCGACTACTCACGAACATCTTCCGGGCATACGGGTTGCCAGCGGAAGCCTTGGTCAGGGTATGAGCGTTGGTATCGGTGCTGCCCTTTCTAAAAAACTCAATAACGACAAAAATATTGTCTATACGCTCCACGGAGATGGAGAACTGGACGAAGGCCAGAACTGGGAAGCCATCATGTTTGCCGCTGCGCATAAGGTTGACAATCTGATCTCTACGGTTGACTGGAATGGTCAGCAGATCGATGGTACGACCAAGCAGGTAATGGATCTGGGTAATATCCACGCTAAATTCGAAGCTTTTGGCTGGACTACGCTGGAAATGAACGGTAACGATATGGACGAGGTACTGGCTACCCTGGACAAGGCCAAGGGTCTTCTGGGTCAGGGCAAGCCCGTCGGTATCATGATGCACACGATCATGGGTAAAGGGATCGATTTCATGGAAAACGATCACCACTGGCATGGTGTAGCGCCTAATGACGAGCAGTTGGCGAAGGCGCTGGCCCAGTTGCCGGAGACACTCGGAGATTATTAATCTACTTTATATATTTTATAAAATAAAAAAGGCTGCTCTTCCGAGCAGCCTTTTTTGTTCCGAGGCCAGTTTGACGGGCAGCGGCTGGTTCCGAGGCCAGGTTTATGACTTTAGCTCAATAGGTTGGGCGGCGGCATTTCGTGCGGGCAGCCAGGATGCCAGCAAGGCTACGATCAGGATGGTCGCGAGCACAAGCACAAAGTTGTAGGCGTCCAGTTTGACGGGATAGTAGTCGATCAGGAAACTATCTCCCTGCAGCGGAATAAGTTTGTATTTTATCTGGAGCAGGCAGATGACCAGCGCCAGCACTGTTCCGATGATCCCGCCGACCAGCGAAAGCAGGATGCCCTCGCTGAGAAAGATCTTCTGGATCAGGCCATTACTGGCGCCCAGCGCCTTCAGCACATTGATATCTTTTTGTTTTTCCCAGACCAGCATAGTCAGCGCCCCCACCATATTAAAGGCGGCAACCACCAGGATCAGCGTAAGCATCACATAGATAAACCATTTTTCATGGGTCATCACATTATAAAGGTCCTGGTTCTGCTGATACCGGGTCTGTATCTTATAATCCTGACCCAGTAAGGATGCTACGGCCTGCTGTGTGATCAGGACCTGCTGCGGGTCGGCTACGGAAAGCTCGGCGCTGCTGTATTCGTTGGGCTGCAGTGCCAGCATCCGCCTGACAAAGTCCAGATTGGTGATCACATAGTGATCGTCGAAATCCTGTTGTATCCGGAAGATACCGGCAGTGGACATGCTCTCATGGTTAAGCGAATTTATCGGATCGGTACTCAGATCGACGGAGCTTCCTTTCCGGAACAGGTATACGCCGATAGGCCGCACGGCCTTATCAGCTTCCACGCCAAGTGCATATTCGATGCCTGAGCCAAGGATCGCAAAGGGATGATCGCTGTCTCCTACCTGGAATTTGCCGTGTTCGACGGTCGCGCCGACGCCGGACACCTTGTTGAAGTTGCTGTCTACGCCTTTCAGATAAGCGGGGACGCGGACGTCTCCATTCTCTAAAATACCTTTATCCTCGGCGATGAGTGAAATAGCGGTAACGCCGTGGATCGACCTCAGCTTACTTAACTGATCCGGGGTAAGGATAAGGGTCTTGCCGGTTGCCGCGGAAATCTTCAGGTCCGGGTAAAAAGAGGTGTATAAGGACTTGACGAGGTCTTCAAAACCGTTGAAGACACTCAGCACCAGGATCAGCGCTGTGGTGCCGACGGCAATGGCAGCGATGCTGACCCAGGCGATGATATTGATCGCGTTGGTTGATTTTTTTGCCCTGAAATAGCGCCAGGCGAAGAGGAACTTCATGAACGATCCTCCTCCGCAGGTGATTCTGATCCTTCCTCAGCCGACGGGGGTCTTTCCTCGCGGATCTTTTTGAACAGCGCTTCCATTTTATCGGCGTGTTCCAGCGTGTCATCCAGAAAGTAGGTGATAATGGGGATACGGCGCAGCTGATGTTTTACTCTTTCAGCCAGCTCTTTCTTTATTTCCCAGCCCCTGTCCTCGATCTTTTTCATCGCGGCATTGGGATTTTCGACCTGGAAAAGGCTGAGATAAACCCGGGCCTCGAGCAGATCGGGGGTCACTTTGACGGCGGTGAGGGAGACCATACCGCCATCGATCATCGTAAGTCCAAGGCGACGGAAGATATCGCTGAGCTCTTCCATCAATAATGCTGAAACCTGTTTTTGACGTTTGCCTTCTTGCATAGTGTTCTTTTTTTCGGCCTGCGGCCGGTGCTTGCGGCTGGCGGCTGGATTGCCTCTTTTCGCCAGGCATCGGGCTGCTGATCCGCGCTCTTGCGCTGGCGGCTGGGCTGCCTGTCGGGCCTTCGCCATGCCAGTCGATCGGCGTTCTTTCGGTCAAGCCGTCCTTTTAGACGGCTAACCCAAGCTTTTTCACCGCTGGTGTACCGTGACCGCCGGCAGGAATAGTTAAATCCCGCTGGCGGGAACAAATTTACTGCTAAATTTGCGCTCAAATTTACGGCTTATTTGTTTGACCTGTGGAAACCACCCGATCAGGCGGCATTAACTTAACAGCATGAAGAAATTCTCGGTAATCTTCCAGTACCTGTCCAGATACAAAGGGAAGATCGTTGTTTACATGATATTCAATATCCTGTCCATCATTTTTGGGTTGGTCTCTCTTGGCATGCTCAGCCCTTTTCTGAACTTTATCTTTAAAGACGATGCCGCCAATCCAAAACCGCAGATCAACAGTCATGCGGTCGGCGCGCTGACGGATGTGTTGAACAATATCATGCAGCATCACGAAAAGACCATTGTTTTGCTGGTCATCTGTCTGATCATCGTGATCTCTACCTTTTTAAAGAATCTCTTTTATTACTGGTCCTCCTATATCTCCTCCCCTATCCGGAGCGCCACGATCACTTTCCTTCGCAATGACCTGTACGATAAAATTCTGGGGCTGCCGATCGGTTATTTTACGGAAACGCGGAAAGGCGACCTGATCTCCCGTATGACCAATGATATCTACGAGATCGAGTCCTCGGTCGTCAGTACACTGGAGGGCCTGATCAAGGACCCGCTGACCATCATCGCATTCCTGGCCTATATGATCTACCTTAGCCCCTGGCTTTCTCTCTTCCTGCTTATCCTGTTACCGGTCACGGGATTTCTGATCGGCCGGATCAGCAAGACGCTGAAGCGGCAGTCGAAGGACGCCTCCATCCGGCTTGGAGAAAGTCTTTCGGTCCTCGATGAAACGCTGACGGGTATACGTATCATCAAAGGGTTTGGCGCAGAAGCGCTTTTGCGGATGAAGTTCTTACGCATCAACGACAATCTCTTTAATATCCGCAATAAGATGAACGCCCGCCGCGATCTGGCCTCCCCACTGACGGAAACGCTCGGGATCGTGATCCTGACGGTCATCCTCTATTATGGCGGTACACTCATCCTCCACAACCATGGCAACGGCTTTACGGGCGGTGACCTGATCACCTATATCAGCGTATTCGCCATGCTGATCAACCCGGCAAAGAATTTATCAACGTCTATCTTCAATATACAGCGCGGCGCCGCAGCGATGGAACGTGTAGAAGACCTGCTTCACGCGCCGGTGACGATCAAGGATGAACCTGGCGCCCTGCGGTTGGAGAATTTTGGTTCAAAGATCGAGTTCCGCAATGTCAGCTTTTCCTATGAGGAAGCGGGTATTCTTAAAGGCATCAATCTTGTTATCGAAAAGGGCAAGACGGTGGCGCTGGTTGGAAGTTCCGGTGCGGGCAAATCGACACTGGCGGACCTGGTGCCGCGCTTCCACGACGTGACGAGCGGCGAGCTGCTGATCGACGGAACGAACATTAAGGATTATTCGTTAAGCTCCGTTCGCAGTCAGATGAGTATCGTAACACAGGAGCCCATCCTCTTTAATGATACCATCGCGGCGAATATCGCACTTGGCAAACCCGATGCTACGCTGGAAGAGATCGAAAGAGCGGCCAGAATTGCCAATGCGCACAACTTTATCGTTCAGAAAGAAGACGGCTACAACACCAATATCGGCGATCGCGGGAGCAAGCTCAGCGGCGGCGAAAGACAACGCCTGACCATCGCCCGTGCGGTGCTGAAGAATCCCCCGATCCTGATCCTCGATGAAGCGACCTCTTCTCTCGATACAGAAAGCGAGCGGCTGGTGCAGGATGCCATCAATAAGATGATGGAGCATCGGACGAGTATCGTGATTGCGCACAGGCTGAGTACGATCCGCCACGCGGATGAAATTATCGTGTTGCAGAAGGGACGGATTGTCGAGCGCGGGACGCATGATCAGCTGATTGCAGCGAATGGGTTTTACAGGAAGTTGGTGGAGATGCAGGAGGTAAAATAAATGAAAGAGGGTGTCAAAAGTTGAGACACCATCTTTTAGTATGCGCAGAGCATAAGATACATCCACATTATACGGCGCCAATTTTGGCATCTCCGGCAGTGACGAATTTAATTATCATCGTTGCCGCCGCCTTCGTCGAAATTATCGTTGTTCTCATCCAGATCCTCTGGTTCTTCGGGGATACGAGTGCTGGCCTTTGCGCCGGACTGCTGGACTTCGCTGTCCATTTCTTCGATTGCGACGGGACGTTCGGTGGGGTCGCCGATGAGATAGCGGGAGAAGTAGTCGGCCATGCGCCAGAAGAAGTATTCGGTCATATCGCCGTAAGCATGACGCTGACCGGGGAGGAGGACCAGGTCGAAGCGGCGGTTGGCCTTTATCAGCGCGTTTGCCACGCGGATCGTATTGCCTGGATGGACGTTGTTGTCGATATCGCCGGTCGACAAAAGCAGATGCCCTTTCAGATGTGCAGCCAGATCGGGGTTCTTGTCTATGCTATACAGGAAGGTCGTGTCGCCTTTTTCGGTGATCATTTCTTTTACGCCGTGGTGCTTTTCGCTCCACCAGCGGTTATAGATCGCATTGTCGTGGTTGCCGGAAGAGGAAACGGCGACTTTGAAAAATTCGGGATAGACAAGCATCGCCGCAGTGCTCATAAAGCCGCCGCCGCTGTGGCCGTGTATGCCGACACGGGTGATGTCGATGTAGGGGAAGCGGTCCGACAGCTGCTGAGCGACGGCCTTCTTATCGGCGAGTCCATAATCCCGTAAATTTCCGTAGCCATAGTTGTGGTACCATTTGCTGCGGGATGGGTTGCCGCCGCGGTTACCGACGGTAATAACGATCATGCCCAGTTGAGCCAGCCGATCGAGACGATCCATGCTGCGCCCAAAGGATTTGTTGACGGCCTCGGTCTGTGGACCGGGATAGACGTATTCCATGATCGGGTATTTCTTTGTCGAGTCGAAATTGAACGGCTTGTACATTACTCCATACAGATCTGTGATACCGTCGTCGGCCTTTACCTTAAAGGGCTGCGGGAATTTGTAGCCTGTTGCAAACAGCGAGGAGAGATCGGCGGTCTCGAGTGTCATGATCTTTTTTCCTGCGGTGTTGTATAGTGAAGACTGCGGAACGGTGTTGACGCGAGAATAGTTATCGACAAAGAACTGCTGATCGTCGTCTATGCTGGAAGTATGATCAAAGTCGCCGTTGTCCAGCAGGGTGAGACCGGTGCCGTCGAAGTTGACCTTATATAAGTGCAGATAGTAGGGGTCTTCCCCGGACTCGCGGCCGTTGGCGGTAAAATAAAGCACGCGCCCTTTTTCGTCGATACCGGCGATGTCTTCGCAATGCCAGGGGCCGGATGTGATCTGATTTTTGAGACGGCCGTTGCCATCGTAGAGATAGAAATGCGCCCAGCCGTCGCGTTCGCTCCATTCGATGAGTTCACGGCCGTCGCCAACCAGTCCTGGTCTGCGCACTTCGACGTAGGTGTTGAGCGTCTCGCGGATCAGCGGCTTTGCGGCCGTATCGGTAAGCGACACGCTGGAGAGGTCGATCCGGTGGAGGTCACGGCTGGTGCGGTTGATATAAAAGTGGTTGTTGTCGCCAAGCCATAACGTGCTATGGTAATCGTCGTCCCGGTCTTTTGCGGATACCGGCTTTGACCAGATGGCCAGGTCCTGGTCCTTGTACTCGCCTACCCCGATAACGCGGGAGCTGTGGCTCGTCATATCAAAAAGAAGCAATTGTTCGATGGGGGCCTCCTTTTCGCCGGGCATCATATACTTATAAGTCTCGAGTGTGGGTCGGGGATCGGCAAGTGAATTGATGACCCACAGGTCTTTTACGCTTCGCATATCCGAGCGGGATAGGGCGAAGTGTTTTGAGTCCGGGCTCCAGAAGCAGTAGGCCGGTTTGCGTTTGTCTTTATTCTTTTCCTTTTCGACATTGGTCTCGTTGTTGCCGCCGGTGGCGCCGCTGCCGTGGTAGCTGTAGTTTTCGACGCCATCGGTGGTGAGCTGGTGTTCGACGATCGTGCTGTCGTCTTCGTTCTTCAGCGCCTTTTCATAGTTGGCCCGGTCCATCCAAAAGAGGTTGAAATGCCGGCCAAAAACGATGGTGCTGCTGTCGGGGGAAATGCTGGCCCAGTTGGGTCTGTGTTTTGGCTTCTTGTAGCCTTCCAGTTCGGTGAGGGTTCCATCGGTGAGGTGGTATTCAAAGTAGAAAACCTTTTTCTTGCGGGGAGCAGCCGACTTCTTTGCGCTGGTATCCTTGGATTCTTCGTCCTGGGTGCTTTTTACTTCAAATTGTATCCAATTCTCGTCCTTTATAAAACGGAGGCTGTCCAGCCCCAGGTGTTTTGCTTCAAAGGGATCTTTGACGATACGGGTGATGGCCGCGGCTAGTTTGTCGTTGTCAAAGAGGAGTTTCTTTTCCGCTTTGGCCGGGTCTACGATATACCATTTTTTGCCTTCGGTGGTTTCATAAACATACCAGAAGCGATTGGTCTTCTTAAGCCAGTGGGCGTCAACCTGGGTGGAGAAGATCAGTTTTTCCAGTTTTTTGGGAGAATAGCGGGCAGCTGCGGCGTAGTTTGCCGTAACGGCGGGGCTGGTTTGCGAAAAGGCTGTAAATGAAGTCAGAAGCAGGAATGCGGTAAAAAGACGAAGCATAAGCAGCAAGTTATTGAGCTGCTAAATAAGCCTTCTTTTGGAAGCGGGCAGGATTCAATTTGCATCTGCGGCCGCTTTCAGGGATAAATGGGGAATAACGGTATGATTTTGCCCGGAATATGCCAGAAAAAAGATAGCGTATTGGAGCAAAAGGCCTGATGATTGTCCTTGGGACCGGGCGCATGGAGGCGCCTGGTCCGATAGAAATGGTTTGCTGAACCATTTCTATCGGCTAAGCTATAATTATTTGTTCATCATTTGCTTGGCCTCGATGCTAAGCGTAGCATGGGGGACAGCTCTCAGACGGGCTTTATCGATGAGTTTACCGGTAACCCGGCAAATTCCGTAAGTTTTGTTTTCGATCCGCATGATAGCTTTTTCAAGGTGGTCGATGAAGGTGATCTGACGGCTGGCCATCTGGCTCAGCTGCTCTCTCTCCATACTCATACTGCCATCTTCCATTGTCATGTAACGGGCGTCATCGTTGTCTCCGCCCATTTCATCCTTGCGGGTGATCAGTCCTTGCAAATAAGCCAGTTCTTTTTTTGCCGCATCCAGTTTACGGTTGATCAGTTCTCTGAATTCTCCGAGTTCGGCGTCGCTATATCTCATAGTGGGTCCAGTTTGTTCCTCTTGTGGGGTGTCTAATACAGATTTTGTGAATTCTGGTTCATATTTACGAACCGTTTTTGTTTTTATCTCCGGAATAACCACCTTAACGGGTTTAGGCGGCGCTGCCGGTTTCTTGGGTTCGGATTTAGACGGGGGCGCAGCCACTACGGGAGCAGTGACAGGTGGAGGAGCGGTTACGGCTGCTGGCTTTGCAGCAACGGCAGGAGCTGCCTGTTTAGGGGCTGTTGCAGTCGCCGCAGCGGATGTTGCCTTGGCTGCAGGCTGAGCTGCTTTAACAGCAGGTTGAGCTTTCGATATAGGACTATTAGCGTGCTTGGATACATTGGATGCAACAGCGGCAGCTGGCTTTTTGGGCTGCTCGGGTGCGGATTTTTTAGCTGGGGGGAGCGGGGCAACCTTTTTCGCAACCGCTGGCTTGGCAATACTTTTAGCAGCCGGCGCTTTTTTGGCTACCTTACTACTGCCTGACGATGGGGCAGTCTTGGGGGCCACTTTTTTAGCCGGTGCCGATTTCTTGACATTCACGGTTTTTTTAGGAGCGGGCTTTGCCGCTTTCTTCTTGGTTGCCATATAGTTAGGCTTTTTTAGTAACAAACACTTTTAAAAGTATATCGTTCACTTCAATTTCAGTGCCATTAGCGGGTTCCTTAACCAATTCAACGGAATCTGCCAAAATTTCCGCGCAAATATAATCATTAAACTGCGTCAGGGAATCCTTTAGAGCGGGTACGTCTACTACTTTAACTAAAATTCTATCAGTCAGATCGTATCCGTTGTCTTTCCTGATCTTCTGGATGCGATTGACAAATTCCCGTGCATTGCCTTCCTGGGCCAGTTCGGGTGTTACGGTTACGTCAAGGGCGACGGTAAGCGCGCCTTTATTGGCTACGACCCAGCCTGGGATATCCTCACTGGTGATCTCTACTTCATTAATGTTCAATATTAAGGGTTCTTTATCAATAAATAAAGTAATATCACCTTCTTTTTCCAATTTCGTGATGTCTTCCTGCGAAAAATTGGTCAAAGCTGTGCTGACTGCCTTCATTTTAGGCCCAAGTTTCTTACCTAAAGCAACAAAGTTGGGTTTTATCTTCTTTTTTATAAAGCCGGTGTCGCCGGACAGATATTGAATTTCTTTAACGTTTACTTCGGCCATGATCAAGTCTTCCACCTTTCTCAGCTGGTCTTCCATTCCAGGGCTCAGGACTGGGATCAGTACTTTTTGCAGCGGCTGGCGAACTTTGATATTCACCTTTTTACGCAGAGACAGGATCAAAGAAGAGGCGTCCTGTGCCATTTGCATCCTTTCTTCCAGCGCGAGGTCGATATGGGCCTCGTTGGCTACGGGGAAAAGGGCATGATGAACGGATTCAGCCTCGATACGGCCCGTCACTTCTTCGAGGTTGGAGAACAACCAGTCGGAGAAGAAGGGGGATATCGGCGCCATCAGACGGCTGACGGTCTCGAGGCACTCGTATAAGGTCTGGTAAGCGCAGATCTTGTCAAATTCGTATTCGCCCTTCCAGAAGCGGCGGCGGCAAAGCCGTACGTACCAGTTACTGAGCTGTTCGCCAAGGAAATCTTCGATCAAACGGCCTGCAATGGTGGGCTCGTAGTCATCAAAACTGGCTACGACCTTCTTTATCAGGCTATTGAGTGCGGAAAGGATCCAGCGGTCGATTTCGGGCCGTTCTGCCGGCGGGATATAGGCTTCTTTAAAGGTGAAGCCGTCCACGTTGGCGTAGAGCGCGAAGAACTGGTAAGTATTATAGAGGGTGCCGAAGAATTTGCGTTTTACTTCTTCGATGCCTTCGAGGTCGAACTTCATGTTCTCCCATGGAGAGGCATTGGTGATCAGGTACCAACGGGTTGCGTCGGCGCCGAATTTATCGATGGTCTCGAAGGGGTTGATGACGTTTCCGAGGCGCTTGGACATCTTATTGCCGTTCTTGTCCAGTACGAGGCCATTCGATACGACTGTCTTATAGGCCAATCCGGGGTACTTTGCGTCAATATCGGGACCTGCAAGGCCTGCTTTTTTCAGCTCTTCGTGAACGGACTCTTTCAGCAGCGCGCCGAGGGCGTGCAGGGTATAGAACCAGCCGCGTGTTTGGTCAACGCCTTCGGCGATAAAGTCCGCGGGATAGTTCCGGGCGAATATCTCTTTATTTTCGAAGGGGAAATGCCATTGGGCATAAGGCATTGCGCCGCTGTCGAACCATACGTCGATGAGGTCGGAGACCCGCTTCATCGGCTGGCCCTTGGGGCTAACCAGGATTACTTCATCGACAAAGGGTTTGTGCAGGTCGCTGGTATACCTCTTTATATAGGCTTCGACGTCCTCTCCGGCTTTTGGCTTCATAAAGCCTGCTGCTATGGAGGCGCGGATAGCTTGTTCGAGTTCCGCGATCGAACCGATACAAAGTTCTTCACGATTGGCGAGTTCTTCTGCGGTTGGATCTTCGCTCACTTCAGTCCGCCAAACGGGCAACGGAGTCCCCCAATACCTGCTCCGGCTCAGATTCCAGTCGACCATGTTTTCCAGCCAGCTGCCGAAACGGCCTTCGCCGGTGGATTTGGGTTTCCAGTTGATGGTCTTGTTCAGATCGACCATACGATCTTTTAATGCAGTGGTACGGATAAACCAGGCATCCAGGGGATAATAGAGGACGGGCTTATCAGTCCGCCAGCAGTGCGGGTAGGTATGTTCGTATTTTTCGACGCGGAAGGCGCGGTTTTCTTTTTTCAGTTTTACGGAAATGTCGACGTTGACGTCCACATAGTCAGGATCGTCCTTGTAGTTTTTGACATAGCGGTTGCTGAATTCGCCGAGGTCGTCTACGAATTTACCCTGGCGGTCGACCATGGTCAGGATACCTATATTATACTTGGTACCTACCTTAAAGTCATCTGCTCCAAAGGCGGTAGCAGTGTGAACGATACCGGTACCGTCTTCGGTAGTTACGAAATCACCGAGGATAACGCGGAAGGGGTCGCCTCCGGCGGCTTCACGGGTGTTGGCGCCGTAGGGAAGCAGTTGCTCGTAGCGAAGCTCTTCGAGGTCGCTGCCTTTGAATTCACCGAGAATTGTCCAGGGAAGGATCTTAGTCTCGGCGCTATAGGCGGCGAAATCACCGTCAACGCCCTCTGGTTTGAAATATTTATTTAATAGGGCCTTTGCCAGGATGACGTTCTGAGGCAGGTGGGTATAAGGGTTGAAGGTCTTCACCAGTACGTAGTCGATCCGCGGCCCCACGGTCAAACCGAGGTTGGAGGGCAGGGTCCAGGGGGTCGTCGTCCAGGCCATGAAGAAGACTTCGTCCCCTTTTACTATCTCGTCGATCTTTTTCAGTGTCTCTTTTGCCTTTGCGGGACTCTTCTGTTGTGTCGTGTCGATGTCCAGACGGAACATGGCAACGACGGTCGTATCCTTTACGTCCTTATAGCAGCCGGGTTGATTCAGCTCGTGGGAGCTAAGGCCGGTACCGGCGGCGGGAGAATAGGGTTGGATGCTGATGCTTTCGTAAAGTAAGCCTTTGGTATACAGCTCTTTCAGTATCCACCACAGGGATTCGATGTAGGGTGTTTCGAAGGTGATATAGGGGTTCTTAAGATCGACCCAATAGCCCATCCGGCGGGTGATCTCGTCCCATTTATCTTTGTATTTGAGGACCTCTCTGCGGCAGGTCTCGTTGTATTCTTCGACGGAGATCTTTTTGCCGATGTCTTCTTTGGTGATGCCCAGCATTTTTTCGACGCCGAGTTCCACGGGCAGGCCGTGGGTATCCCATCCGCCTTTGCGTTTCACCTGGAAGCCCTGCATGGTTTTATAGCGGCAGACCAGATCTTTTAAAGTACGGCTAATGACGTGGTGAATCCCTGGCAGGCCGTTGGCGCTGGGGGGACCTTCGTAGAATACGAACGGTGCAGCGCCTTCCCTCAGTTCGACACTTTTTTCGAATGCACGGCTTGCCTCCCATTTGGCCAGTATTTCCTGGCTGATGGAGGGCAGATTCAATTGGCTGTATTCCTTGTACTTATTGGCCATATAAATATTAAATCATTAGGTATTAAATCCCTATCCTTAGTTCTATTCCATTAAATTCTGGAGAATTCTAAAACTTGGGACGCGAATTTACGAAAAATAAACGTGCAACGGCGCGGGTTAGCGGGTGTGGTCATTCACTGCTAGTATATTGCGCTGAGAAGTTTTTTCTTTGCGGGCTTAAAGGAAAAATGGCGTGAACTTGGGGGCGGAGTGGAAGAGGGCTAGGGGCTAAATGGAGGATGAAGGGGTTGGCAGGTAGATCGCAGATTTGCGGGCGATGACGATGGACTGGCATACTGGATGTACGGGCTGGAGATAGAGGGATTGCCGGGCCGGATGCAGGCCAGGGGCGGCTGGAGGGGGAAATGCCGAAATTGTTAAGGATTAGTGAAAGGGCAGTGAGAGCTCAAAAAAAAATGCTTATTTCGAACGCAGTTATTCACATAAATCGGCTTTGGCACAGTTTATGGTTACTATTTCACAGAAACACGAAAAAATAGAGGGTGATTCAAACTCACTCCAAAAAAATATATACAGCTGTTCATCAGCTTCAACTCTTTCTACGGTTTAGGGTTTAGGGGTTAAAAAGGGGGGTATTCCTACTCCCCTTCCTTTTAAAAATCACTTTCCTGCCGTTGGCCCCATTTCTCCTTATTCCGTGTAATCGTACTTGTTAACGTACTACCCTTATTTTATGTACTCTTCAATCCGTAGCCAACCCGTTTTTAATCTCTGATATTACCTTGCAAAAAACCCGTTCGACAAGCGACCAGGCCCAAGAATCTAATTTTCTGCTGAAGACCACGTATTAAAATCTGTTTCCGGAAGACCAACCTTTTTTTACCCCGGAAAGAAGCCCTCCCGGCACTCTAGTAGTCGGGAGGGTTTTTTATTTGGGCCTTCGGCCGCCGGCCCCGTGGGCCGGCTTGTTTTATTTGGGGCTTTAATAAAAGTAGCCCTAAATAAAAAAACGGAAGCTATTTTCTCAAGATCTTATAGACGCGGATTGCACTCATCAGCGCGATGACGAAGCAGAAAAGGCCGAGCAGGCCCCAGACCCAGCTCATGCTTTGTTTGACGACGACGAGCATGACGATAGCAACGAGGAAGATGGTGGCTACTTCATTCCAGATGCGAAGCTGCTGGCCGGAATATTTGAAAACGCCCTTCGACTGCTGGCGAAAGATAGCGTGAAGTGAAAAGTGATAAGCGTAGAGCGCAATGACAAAGCCGATCTTGACGAGCAGCCAGGTCGGCGCCGCGCCATACATATACATCATCCACGGACCAAAGATCAGCGTAAGGATAGCAGATGGCCAGGTGATCCCAAACCAAAGCCGGCGGATCATAATACGATATTGATCCAGCAGGATGGAGCGGGCGGGCTCTGGTTTTTCGGCGGCCTCGGCATTGTAGACAAAGAGACGCACGATGTAGAACAGCCCGCTAAACCAGGTTACGATAAAGATGATGTGCAGCGCTTTGATATAGCTATACATAGGATCAATTGTTTTGCGAACGAAGGGACGCCGGGTTGCGGCCGCGGCGGCGGACTGCGGACGGCGGGTGAACGACGTAGCGCCGGTTTACAATTCCAGCTTACTGGCCGAAGGCGCCTTTTTCTGTAAGATCATCGATTTGTCTCCTGCAGCATAGTCCTTCACATAACCTTCCAGCGTCCTGACCCAACGAGGATCAACGTTCAGACAGGGGATCATCGTATAGGCTTCGCCGCCAGCCCCCATAAAGGTTTCTCTCCCTCTTATCTCAAGCTCTTCAAGGGTTTCCAGGCAATCGCTGATAAAGGCGGGGGAAAGGATGAGCAGTCTCCTGATCCCTTCCTTTGGCATCTCTTCCAGCCGGATATCGGTAAAGGGTTCGAGCCAGCCCTTGCCAAGACGGGACTGGAAGGAATTGCTATATTTTCCTTCGGCAATTCCCAGCAATTTTACGATGGCCTTTGTGGTAGCAAAACACTGATGGCGGTAACAGAATTCGTGCGCGGGCGAAGCGACATCACAACAGTCGCCGGAAGTCATACAATGCTTTCCCGTCGGATCGGTCTTCTGTACATGCCGTGCCGGCACGCCATGATAGCTGAACAGGATATGATCGTACTCCTGTTCAAGATAGGGCCGGATATGTTCGCTAAAGGCCTCAAGATACCGGGCCTCATTGTAGAATGGCTTTATAAACTTCAGCGCAAATTTGTATTTCTTTTTTTTATGAACTTCCTGGGCATATTCCACCGCTGTTTCGTAAGAAGCCATCGCATAATGCGGATAAAGGGGAATGGCAATGACCTCTTCCAGATCCGGGATACGCTGCAACAGCTTTTCGTAGGCGGATTCCATCGTAGGGTTGCCATAGCGCATCGCTATTTCCACCGGCTCATCTACCACTTTCTGCAAAGCGGCCTGCAGCTTCTCGGTCAATACGATCAGCGGCGAGCCTTCGTTCGTCCAGATGGTTTGATAGGCTTCCGCGGACTTTGCAGCGCGGAAAGGCACGATGATACCGCCAACCAATATTTTCCTGAACAGCCAGGGATAATCGATCACGCGTTTGTCCATCAAAAACTCCATTAAATACGTGTGTACGTCTTTTGTAGAAGTGGAATCCGGAGAACCAAGATTCAGCAGGATGATGGCTCGCTTGCCTGTAGTAGTCATAATAATAATTTGCAAAGGTACGTGAAATAGGCGGTCGTGGATGGATTCGCAGGCGTCGGAATTTTTGGAAGAATCTGCAGTTGGAGTATTGCGGCCTCGTTCCGATTTACCCCCGCGGGCTGATTTCTTGTCTTTTTGCGGGTTTTTGTTGATTAAATTTCATTAAATGATGATTATCAGCCTTACAAATGACATTGTAATGACAGTAAAATTCGTTTTGTAGGATCTTTCCAGAGTAATTTTGCGTTCATATACAACAAGCTGTAGAATAATGGGAACCAAAACCTCGGACATTTCAGGATTTTACGTAGTCGGGATCAACTATAAAAAGACGGATGCATCCATCAGAGGTCAATTCGCCATCGGTAATGAGCAATACGAAAAGATTTTACAGCAGGCCACATCCCGCCATCTTCCCGAAGTCTTTGTTTTATCTACTTGCAATCGCACAGAAATCTATGGTTTTGCGGACAGCGCGCAGCAGCTGGCCGAGCTTTTGTGCAGTGAGACGATTGGAAATATTGAAACTTTTTTGGATATCGCCTATATCAAGAAAGCGCACGAGGCTATCGAACACCTTTTCCTGGTAGGCGCCGGCATCGATTCTCAGATCCTCGGGGATTATGAGATCGTCGGTCAGATCAAGCAGGCGGTAAAATTCGCCCGCGATCGTCAGCATATCGGCGCCTCGACCGAAAGGCTGGTCAACAGCGTGCTTCAATCCTCCAAATCTGTCAAGAACAATACGGCGCTTAGCGGCGGAACGGTCTCTGTATCCTTTGCCGCTATCCAGTACATTCGGGAGAAGATCGCCAGCCCTTCTGAAAAGAAGATCCTGCTTGTTGGTATCGGCAAGCTCGGCCGGAATACCTGCCGCAATATGGTCGACTATCTAGCTACGCATAATATCACGCTGGTTAACCGTACAGAAAGCCGGGCTGCAGAGCTCGCGGCCGAAATGGGTGTCAAACATGCCCCGATGGAGCGGATCGCCGAAGAGGTAAAGGCTGCCGATATCATCCTGGTTGCCACCAACGCCGAACAGCCTACCCTGCTGCGTTCCTACCTGGAAGGACAAAATGAGAAGCTGCTGATCGATCTTTCGATCCCCTGCAATATCGAAAAGTCCTGCGCGGAACTGCCCGGCATGTCACTGATCAATGTCGATGAGCTTTCCCGTATCAAGGACGAGACGCTGCAAAAGCGCGAGGCTGAAGTTCCCAGAGCCAAGGAGATCATCGCTGAGCATATTGCAGAATTGATGGAATGGTACGCGATGCGCAGACATGTCCCCGTCCTCAAAGCTGTAAAAACGAAATTGAAAGAATTACATACCAGCCCTTTGTTTACCCGTCTCTCAGGAGAACCCTTTCCCCAGGCTACGGATACGGATGAGCAGATCCAAAGAGTCATCAACGGGATGGCCACCCGGATGCGCCAGCAGAATCAAGGCGGCTGTCATTATATTCAGGCGATCAACGAGTATATCGCTACCGGCACATCCGGGATCAACTAATCATTGTCATGCACACACCCATCCGGATCGGCACAAGAGAAAGTCAGCTCGCTGTCTGGCAGGCCACCCAGGTTCAACAATTGCTCGAAAAAGAAGGTATCGCTTCTGAATTGGTTTATATCAAGAGCGAAGGGGATATCGATCTGCAAACACCTCTATATGAAATGGGCGTTCAGGGCGTCTTTACCAGAAGTCTTGACATCGCCCTGCTAAGCCAGAAGATCGACATCGCGGTCCATTCGATGAAGGATGTACCTACTCAACTACCAGAAGGCATTCAGCAGGCAGCCGTGCTAAAACGCGGTCCTGTACATGACCTGCTGATCTATAAGAATACTACTGCATTCCTGGACGACCGTTCCGGGATCGCCAATATAGCCACCAGCAGTATCCGCAGAAAAGCGGAATGGCTTCATCGCTACCCCAACCACCAGATGCATAACCTTCGGGGAAATGTCAATACGCGGCTGCGCAAACTTTCAGAGGAACCCTGGGACGCCGCCATCTTTGCACAGGCAGGCCTGGAACGCATCAACGTCCGCCCCGAAAACAGCATCGTGCTGGACTGGATGCTGCCAGCGCCCGCACAAGGCGCGATCCTGGTCGTATGCCGCGCCTCGGATGATGAAACTTTCGACTCCTGCCAACCCTTAAACGACCCCGATACTGCCCTCTGTACCCAGATCGAAAGGGAATTTCTTCGTACCCTGCTGGGCGGATGCTCTACCCCTATCAGCGCACTGGCAGAGATCGAAGACGGCGACGTCTATTTCAGCGGTCAGCTGCTTTCCCTTGACGGAACACAAAAAGTCGATATTGAAAAGATCCTGCCCATAGAGAAAGCCAATAGCCTTGGCATTGTCGCCGCTGAGGAGCTTTTGGAAAAAGGGGGGAAAGCCATTGCCGATGCCATACAGGCAAAGGCCAAATAAACAGGATGCCCGATGCCCGTCTCCATATTTTGTCCACCCGGCCTCTTCCAGCCCCTTTGATCGGGGAAGCGGCAAACCATGGTATAACGATAGAAGTTCTCTCTTTTATCGAGACAAGATCAATCGTGGATGACGCGCTTGCTGTGACGATCGGCGAACTGGCTAAGCGGCCGATCGCTGCGATATTTACGAGCAGCAATGCGTTAGAGGCGGTAGCGGAGCTGGTTCATGGCGCAGAGTGGAAAGTGTATTGTATCGGGCAGGAAACGAAGCGGCAAGCCATCAGGCTCTTTGGAGAAAAAAATATTTTGGGTAACGCGGATTCTGCGGCGGAACTGGCGGAGGTGATTATTTCGGCGGGGCGGGACAGTGAGATGGAGCGGGCTGGCCTGGCGGGGCGAGACGGTGAGACAGGGCGGGGCGGCCTGTCAGAAGAGCTTGTCTTTTTCTGCGGCGACGTACGCAGGGAAGAGCTGCCGCAGCGATTGGCCGGTGCGGGTTTGGCGCTAAAAGAGCTGGTTGTTTACGAGACGCGTCAGACTCCACATAAAGTCGATCGCACTTACGATGGGATAGCGTTCTTCAGTCCAAGCGCGGTCGAAGCTTTTTTTTCAGTCAACAAGGCTGCATCGCCCACGGCGCTCTTTGCTATTGGCCGCACGACCGCACTCGCGATCCATCAGCACAGTGACGCCCCCGTCATCGTGAGCAGCCGGCCGGACAAGGCGGTGCTTATAGGGGCCATATTCGATCACTTTAATATCAACGATAGATGACAACACTCAGGAACGATCTGCTATTAAGAACTTTGAGAGGAGAACAAACAGAACGTACGCCAGTCTGGATGATGCGCCAGGCAGGCCGCTATCTGCCGGATTATATGAAGCTGAAAGAGAAGTACAGTTTCTTCGAGCGTTGTCAGAAACCAGAACTGGCTGCCGAGATCACGATCCAGCCGGTCGAACAGGTCGGCGTCGATGCCGCCATCATCTTTTCCGATATCCTTGTTGTGCCGCAGGCCATGGGCATGGAAGTCCAGATGGTGGAAGGCAAAGGACCGCTGCTCCCTGATCCTATCAAACATATCCGCGATCTCGACAAGCTTCGGATACCCGATGTTCATGAAACACTGGGCTATGTCTTTGATGCGCTGTCCCTGACGAAGAAGACGCTGGACGGGCGCGTTCCGCTGATCGGCTTTGCAGGCGCCCCGTGGACGCTGCTCTGTTATATGGTGCAGGGTAAGGGTTCAAAGACTTTTGACGAGGCAAAGGCATTTTGCTATACGCAACCGGAGACAGCGCATAAGCTGCTGCAGATGATCACGGATACTACGATCGCCTATCTGAAAGGCCAGGCAGCGGCCGGCGCCGATGTCGTACAGATCTTTGATTCCTGGGGCGGCCTGCTGGGCCCCGAAGATTTTGAAGTATTGTCTCTGCAATATATCCGCCAGATCGTCGCTGCGCTGAAAGACGAAGTGCTGACGATCATCTTTGCCAAGGGCGCCTGGTCCTCACTCGACAGCATGGCCGCCACCGGCGCACACGGACTGGGCATCGACTGGTGTATCCGTCCGGGAATGGCGCGTCAACTCGCGGGATCAGACGTAACGCTGCAAGGCAATTTTGATCCGGCGAAGCTCTTATCCCCTATACCTGTTTTGAAGAAAGAAGTAAGAACAATGCTTGACGCGTTCAAAGGCGGCCGGCATATTGCAAACCTCGGGCATGGTATTTTACCCAATGTTCCCGTAGACCATGCAAGAGCGTTTGTCGAAACAGTAAAAGAATACAAATGAAAAAGTTTCTCTTTTGGGGATTAATGGTTTGCGGCCTGATGACGGACCGGGCCGTAGCAGGCGCCGTGGCTGCCATTAAACCGAGCCGGCAGATGACAGTCGATACGCTGACGCCGATGGGGCTTTGTCTTGAAAACTATAGCTATGCCTATCCGGTAAAGTATATCACACTCAACATCCAGCACCAGACATTGAAGATGGCGTATATGGATGTACAACCGGAACACCCCAATGGACATACGATCATGCTTCTGCATGGCAAGAATTTCAACGGCGCGTACTGGGGCAATACGGCAAAGATGCTGGCCGGCAAAGGCTACCGGGTGATCGTTCCGGATCAGATCGGTTTTGGAAAGTCTTCCAAGCCGGACCAGCTGCAATATACTTTCCAGCTGCTGGCGCGTAATACAAAGGCGGTATCGGATAGCGCCGGGGTCTCAAGCGTCATCGTGCTTGGTCATTCGATGGGCGGGATGGTGGCTACGCGGTTTACCTTGATGTATCCGTCGATGGTCGAGAAGTTTATCCTCGAAGACCCTATCGGGCTGGAGGATTGGAAACTAAAGGTTCCTTATCAGTCTGCAGACGACTGGTACAAACGTGAGATCAAACAAGACTATGCGTCGCTGAAGAAATACGAGATGGAAAGTTATTATCATGGCACCTGGTCACCCGCTTATGACGAATGGTTGAATGTCCAGGCGGGATGGACGCTGAGCCCTGAGTATTCCCGCATCGCGTGGAATTCAGCTTTGACCTATGACATGATCTTTACGCAGCCTGTCTGTTATGAGTTCAGCCAGATAAAGACGCCCACCCTGCTGATCATAGGAGAGCTGGACAGGACAGCGCTGGGTAAGAATCTTGTGCCGGATAGTGTGGCAAAGACGATGGGAAATTATCCGGCTTTGGGGAAGGCTGCCCAGGAAAAGATAGCGGGCAGCAAACTGGTGTTGCTGCAGGGCGTGGGGCATGTGCCGCATGTCGAGTCGTTCAGCCGTTACGCGGACGTTTTGTTATCCTTCTTAAATCAATAAAATGGAATTCAGGGATCGCTGGGTCGAATATATAATGGGGTTGCAGGATAGTATCTGCAGCAAGCTGGAGCAGCTGGACGGAAAGGCTTCCTTTATAACTGATGAGTGGACGCGCGAAGGCGGCGGTGGTGGAAAGACGAGAGTGATTGCGGGGGGGAGGGTTTTTGATAAAGGCGGGGTGAATACTTCGACTGTTTGGGGGGAGGTGACCGACCCCATGCGTAGGCAGTTGCAGATCGAGGGACATAAATGGTTTGCCTGCGGGCTTTCGCTGGTGATCCATCCGTTGAATCCTTATGTTCCTACGACGCACGCGAACTGGAGATATTTCGAGCTTTATGACGCGGATGGTGCCGTTACAGACCGGTGGTTTGGCGGTGGGGCCGATCTGACGCCTTATTATCTTTTTGAGGAGGATGCGAGGCATTTTCATGAGACGTTGAGGGCTGCCATGCAGCCCTTCGGAACGGAGTGGTATCCTAAGTATAAGAAATGGTGTGACGAATATTTTGTCAACAAGCACCGCGGGGACGAGATGCGGGGTATCGGCGGGGTGTTTTATGATCACCGGCGGCCGACAGAGGAGCTAACGCTTGAGTCCTTATTCGATTTTCAACGCGCCAATGGGGATTCCTTTTTAGAAGCCTATGTGCCGATCGTGCAGCGGAATATGAACGCCTCTTATGGCGTGCGGGAGATAGAGTGGCAGGAGATTCGGCGCGGGCGTTATGTAGAGTTCAATCTGATCCATGACAGAGGGACGCTTTTTGGTTTGAAGACGAATGGGCGGACCGAGAGTATATTGATGAGTCTGCCTCCGCGGGCCCGTTGGAACTATGCGTATGAGCCGGCTTCGGGGAGTCCCGAGGCTGAGCTGTTGGATGCGTGCAGGAATCCGAGGAGTTGGTTGGATTAGCGCTTTGCGCTGAACCCGGCACGTCCGGGTCAGGGTTGGATCAGCGCCTTGCGCTGTACCTGGTACAGGCGGGTTTCGATTGAGTAAAATAAAAACCTTTATATATGTATTTGCAACGTCGTTATCGCATTTTACGTCAGTCGCCGGCTATCCGTGCAATGGTAGCAGAGACGGTGCTGACACCCAATGATTTTATACTGCCTATGTTTGTCGATGAAGGGACTGGTGTGGAAACCGAGATTGCCTCTATGCCTGGTGTGTTTCGCCGGAGCATCGATGGAACGGTAAAAGAAGTAAAAGAGCTTTGGTCCCTGGGCATCAAGAGTATATTGCTTTTTGTGAAGAGCAAGGACGAGTTGAAGGACAATACCGGCAAGGAAGCCTGGAATCCCGA